>CAZQSF010000063.1:0-22766 GCA_964595955.1 uncultured Saprospiraceae bacterium | reverse complement strand
AGGATAAAATAGGTCTTGGTAAAAAGGTCATTTTATCCTGAAAACCGTATAAAACACGCTCCAAAGACCGTCCCTTTTTGAGGGAGCATCTAATTTGGAGCTATCCAACACCACGATCTATGATACGACAACTCACGGTTTTTGCTTTGCTGGCGTTGGGGCTTGCCAGCTGTACCTCGTATACCGCTTTCACCGACGACCTGTACCGGGAATACAATTGGAGCGAAAAGGAGCTCAAACGCATTCAGTTCTACCTCTCAAACGATCTGGTGCTTCGCCGGGAACTCTCCGGAAGCCAGTCGCGCATTGAGCGGGGGGAGATCAAGGTGGTCGATGGGCGTCGCGTGGAGGAGGTCGTCTTTCCCAAAAACACCCCGGGCCTGATGCTGTTCAGCCCCAAACCGGAGCGTTTGGCCGTATCCTTTGAAGAGCGCGATAACGATCGCTACCTCATGTTCGGCCCCAACCCCCAGGCCAACGGCCAATATGTGATCCTGGCTTCGGAGTGGAAACGAGACTACGGCAAGGTCACCTACGACGGCCGGACCTACTGGGTGGATGCCCGGCAGGCCAAGACGGGCCTGAAGGTCGATCTCAAAAAAATAAACGACGTGCGGGTGAAGTCTCGCCGGGCGAAAGGGCGCCGGATCGATTAGTCGTCGGACTCCAGCCCGCCCAGAAAGGGCACGAACCTGAAGCGGCCGGAGATATCGTCCCGAAATTCGGTTTCGCTCAGGCGGGTGATGCGATGCATGGCCTGGCTTTTCGTTCCGATGGGAATGACCAGGATACCGTCTACGGCCAGCTGTGCTTTCAGTGCATCGGGAATTTCTTCGGCCCCGGCCGTTACGAGTATGCGTTCGAAAGGGGCAAATTCCGGCAGCCCCTTGTAGCCGTCGCGATAGAAGCAACGCACCCGGTACCCCAGCTTATCCAGCCGGGCCTGTGCTTCGCGGTACAGGGCTTCCTGGCGTTCGATGGTGAACACCCGGGCGCCCAGGTGGGCCAGAATGGCCGCCTGATAACCCGATCCGGTGCCCACCTCCAGCACCTTCTGCCTGGGTTGCACATCCAGCATCTGGGTCATGTAGGCTACGGTAAAGGGCTGGGAGATGGTTTGTTCGTGCCCGATCGGGAAGGCCTTGTCCTCATAGGCCCAGCGATCAAAAGCAGCATCCAGGAAAAAGTGGCGCGGTACAGCCAAGAGGGCATCCAACACGCGCTCATCTCGTATCCCTTTATCGCGAATTTTTTCGACCAACTTTCGGCGCAGACCTTTGTGTAGATAGGTGTCTTTCAAGTGCTGGGATCCCCTGTTTTTTGGGTGGGGAAGATACGGATTTCCGTGTTTTCAGGTTTTGACCATGTCGACATGGTAGATGCCGTCTTCCAGGAAAGGGGCGCTTACCGCCCGAAATCCGTAGGCTTCGTAGAACGCCAGCAAGTACTGCTGCGCCATGATCTTAATGGGCGCATCCCCAAAAAGGCGCCGACAGGCCTTCAGGCTTTCGTCCATCAAGGCGCGGCCATGCCCCTGGCCCCGCACTTCGGGGGCCGTCACAATGCGGCCGATGGAGACGTAGCCCTCGTAAGCGGCCCCCTCGGGCAAGAGGCGGGTGTAAGCCGACAACTCGCCGCCGGCCTGCCGTCCCATCAGGTGCCAGGCTACCTGATCCAAATTGTCCGCATCTACGTACGGGCACTGCTGTTCCAGAACAAATACCCGCTGGCGAAGCCGCAAGACCTCATAAAGGGTCGGGCTGTCCAGCTCTTCGAAGGGCAAAAGGGAAAAGGAAAGGGATACCGGCATGTTCAAGGCGTAGTTAACGGGAATGAGATCGTATTCGATGCGAATGGATCCGGGCTCGGATCGAAGCGGCAAAACGCGTAGCGGCCCCGGTCAAGGGAGCGATTGGCAGGATGAGCAGGACCCGAAGGTCAGGCAGATCATCCGGCATCTTTCCAGGCTCTCTGCGTGCCGGTCAGGCCAGCCCAAATACGAGGATAAACCCCTCGGTGAACGTAAATGCACCCTGAGTGGTGATCAACGGCTGCATGTGCAACACCTTATAGCCGGCGCGAGCCTGTTCTTCCAGGGTCGCCTGGATCAAGCGGGCCGTATCATCACCGTTGAGGTCGGGGCCCTTCAGCGTGCTCAATTTGTATGAACTCGGGACGTAAATCGTTTTTAGGGCATTCATATAGTCAGATTTTTAGATACGGGCTGAAGACCAGCAAGCCGATAACGACAGCTCCTATGGCACTGAGCAGTACGGCGGCTGCGGCGGCATCTTTGGCTTTTCCGGCCAGGGGGTGGTGGTCCGGGCTGACCAGGTCGGTCAGGTATTCCAGAGCCGTATTCAGGGCTTCCGCCGTCCATACTGCGGTAATGGCCAGGGCGAGCAGCCCCCATTCGGCGGGCTGCACGTCCAGCCAAAAGCCGCCCCCTACGACCAACAAAGTGGCCAGCAAGTGGATGCGGGCGTTGGGCTGGCTGACGACCAAGTCGCCGAGCCCCTGAAAAGCGTATTTGAAGCTCAACAGGCGTGATTTGAACATGATTGTGGGTTGAAAAAGAAAAGATAACAATTCGATTCAGAAGCGACCCGCCAGCACGATGGATTCTTTTCGGCGATCGACATCGCCTTCCGGATTGAAGAGTTCGATCCAAAGCACGTAAATGCCGATGCGCGCCTTTTCCCCATCGTTATCGGTGCCGTCCCACTGAAACTGTCCCCGGTTGGCGAGCAGTTCATTGCGGATCAGATAGCGCACCTCCCGGCCCTGGTGATCGAGTATGTGGATATTGGCCACAAAGCCCGGCTCCGAAGTCTGATAGTCGATCAGCAACACATCTTCAAAGCCGTCTCCGTCGGGCGAAAGGCGTTTGTTGGGCAGGCGAATGATGTTTTCCGCCGGGTTCTGTCCGGGATCCTGAAACTGGGAGTTTTCCCCGGTTGGGGTGGCAAAGCCGGCCGTGCTGGCGCCCGAATGCCAGTTGCCGGGGTCCTGGGTGGGAGCTTCAGGACTGATGCGCTCCAAGCTCACCCCCCGGGTGTCGTCGAGGAGGGGAAAGTGATAATCGTCGCTGTAGTTGAACGAGTCGATCACAACGCCTTCCAGCAGGAGGGTGACGTTGCCGGTATCGGCCTCCAGGGTGGGCAGGGCATTGGCCAGCATGCGTTCCGGGTGGGGCACGAAGTAGCGATCCAGGATATCCTGAGGGTCGTCGGTGATGACGGCCCATTCCCCCGGGAAAACCAGCAGGGGCGACTCCACCAGTTGCGAGCTGTTGCCCGTCTCTTTGGTGCTGTTCCGGACAACCAGTCGCTCCAGGTTGATCAGCTTGTCCGAAACGTTCAGAAGCTCCACGAAGTCGCGGCCGCCGGTCTGTGGCTCAAACAGCACCTCATTGATGAGAAGATCGCCGGGGCCGGGGGGCATGGGCAAGCCGAAGTCGACGGATTGGGCTTCGGGGGTCAGGGACCCCAGGCAGCTTTCCAGCCCGGCACTGACGACCAGAGTATAGGCTGTGAGGGAGTCCAGGTCCGGGTTCAGCAAAAGGAGAACCTCCCGCCGGCCGGGAAACTGGAGAAAAGCCTGGGATACGGCAACACCGGGCTCAATGCTGAAAAGCCCGGTGTTGCCGTTGGCACTCGCCCCCAGGGGCTGATCGAAGGAGACCAGCAATTCGCCGGGTGATTGCGGGATCGCCCGCACCAGGGCCGGCAGGGTTTCGTCCGGTGTTTCGCCCAGCCACGAACTCGGCTGCCCCGGCGTGCCCCCGGCCGCCGAGCGGGTAGCCCGCCAGTTGCCCGGGCAGTTCAGCCGGGCGTCGGGATCTATGAGTTCCAGGGTGAATCCACCGTTTTCCTTGGATGGGTCGTCGTACCAGCTTCGTTCATAGGCGACTTCCAGGAGCAGGCCGCCCAGAGCGTCGGTCAACCGGACGAGGTCGCCGCCGGCGGTCAGGGCCGGGAAGCCCTCCACGGCCAGCACCCGGCCGAAGGCTCGAAGGCCGGCTGCATCCTCCGGATCGCAAAGGATGAGGTATTCGCCGGGAAACAGAACGGAGTCGGGTAAGAACACCGGGTTGCCGCCCGCCGACAGTCCCAGGCCTCGAAGGCTGACGACCTTATCTGAAGGGTTGTACAACTCGAGGAAGTCGGCTTCCGGCAATCCGACGGAAGGGGTGGGGTCGGCCATGATCTCGGTGAGGAGCAGGTCGCCGGGCAAGGGCGGGCGGCCCAGGGTGAAGCGAAACCGCTGGAGGTCGGCAGTGGGGTTGTTCAGGCAGTCTTCCAGGCCGGCTTCCAGGGTGAGCACATAGGTTGCACCGGTGTCCAGGCCGGGGTTTAGCGCTAAAAGCAGATCCTCTTTTTCCGGCCTTTGGAGCAGGGCCTCCTCAATGGAAAAGCCCGGTTCGAGCCCGAAGAGGTCGATCCGGCCGTCCGTGGCTTCTGCCAGGGGCTCGTCAAAGGTCAGGCGCAGCTCGGCAGGGGATTCCGACGAAAGGCCGAGCAGAACCGGCGGAACCTGGTCGATCGCCTGGCCCAGGAGCGAATTGGCCCGTCCGGGCGTGCCGCCGCTGAGGTCGTCCGAAGCGCTCCAGTTCCCGGGGCAATTCACCCGGGAGGCGGGGTCGATGAGTTCGAGGGTGAACCCGCCGTCGTCCCGGTCCGGATCGTTGTACCAGCTCAGGTCGTACAGGATCTCGACCAGCACCTGGCCTTGCGGGCCGCTCAGTTGAATTTCATCCCCTCCGTTGGTCAGGGCCGGGAACCCGTCCACGGCCACGACCCGGCCGAAAGCAGCAAACAGGGAGGCATCGTCCCGGTCGCAGAGGATGGCGTATTCGCCGGGAGCCAGCAGGCTGTCGGGCAACAGCTCCGGGCTGCCACCCGACGAAAAGCCGGTATTTTCCAGGCTCAGGGTTTTGTCGGAGGCATTGAACAGCTCAACCCATTCTGCCTCGGGCAGCCCGGCCGAAGGGCTGGGATCGGCCATGATCTCGGTGATGATCAGGCTTCCGGAATCGGGCTGCACGACCTCCACGAAGGTAAAATCGACCTCCTGCAGCCCCGAGAGGTTGCCTTCCAGGTCGGCCAGGCCGTCGGCTGCCAAGGTGTAGGTCTCGCCGTCCTGTAGCGGATCGGGAAGGTCCAGCAGGACACGGCTGGGGTCGCCGGGGTCGCGTTCGGCGCTCTGAGGGTTTCCAAAGGAGCTCAGGTTGTAGTTGGCCGGATCGTTGGCCGTGCCGGGATCCAAGGGTTCGTTGAAAACGGCCGTAAGCTGGGTGGCTGAGGGCGCAAAAGCCGATTCCAGTACCGGCGGCTCGGTATCTACGAACAAGGGCCCGACGCGAACATCGTCGAAAAAGAAAGCCTCGTTCCGGGTGCTGGTGTAACGGCACACGAGGCCGAAATGCGACCCCTGCGAGTAGGTGTCATCCTGGACTTGCCCTTCCGGCTGAAAGTTGGTTCCCCCTGCATAGTCGGCCGACAGGCGCCACAGGCCCTGGGCGTTGCGGCTGATGCGGATCCGGGCCAGGGCAGGACTGTTGCCTACCGCTCCCGGTGTACCCTGCAGCAGCAGGTTCGTTTCGTTCCCATCCTGCCGAAACAGCTCCAGCGCATCATCCGAACCGGAAATGCCACCGACTCTGAGAAAATAGCCGTTCAATTCTCCGCTCAGGTCGGCCCGGTCGCTGGTCAGGTAGATGCGAGCAAAGTTGGACGTGGAAGGAGAGAACTCCAGGCGAACGAGGATTTCCCATACGGTGGAATCGGCAGTGCTGGTGCCGGCTTCAGCAGTGAGGTAGCTGGTATTGCCGGATTCCGGATTGGGGTCGAACAACTGCAGCTCGCCGTTGGAAATGATGAAAAGGCTATCCTGCCCCTGCCATTGATCGAGATTTCCGGCCGAAAAATCATCTTCAAAAAACTGGGCTTCACTTTGCAAAGGCAGCCAGACGGACAACAGCAGAAGCGCCCGGAAAAGCCAAAGGTGTGGGGTGTGCATAAGAGGCAGTCGGTGTTTGATGCAAAATAGCCGCATTTCCTGTATTTTTCGAGCGCCAAAAAGGGGAATGCTCTCGAAGAGCGGAAAAAGACGACCTATGAAAGTTGCCATTGTGGGCGCCACGGGTTTGGTAGGCAGTGTGATGCGAAAGGTCCTGGAAGAGCGCCGGTTTCCCGTACATACCTTTTTACCCGTCGCCTCCCGGCGGTCGGCCGGAAAACAGATATCCTTTCAGGGAAAAGCCTTTCGGGTTCTGGATATGGAAGAAGCCCTCGCCGAAAGACCCGACATCGCCTTGTTCTCGGCCGGTGGAACGACCTCTCTGGAATGGGCTCCGCGCTTTGCAGAGGCCGGCACGGTCGTGATCGACAACTCCTCGGCCTGGCGCATGGATCCTGAAGTGCCCTTGATCGTCCCGGAGATCAACGGTCAAATCCTCACGGATGCGCACCGGATCATTGCCAATCCGAATTGCTCGACGATACAGATGGTGATGGCCCTGGCGCCGCTCCAACGCCGGTATGGCATTCGGCGCATCGTCGTGTCCACCTACCAATCCTTCACGGGTACGGGCATGAAGGCCGTCAAGCAATACGAACTGGAGTCCAAAGGGTTTGAAGTGGATGCCGGGGACATGGCCTATCCCTATCCCATCTTTGCCAACTGCCTGCCGCACTGCGATGTGTTTCTGGACAACGATTACACCAAAGAAGAGATGAAGCTGGTGAACGAGACCCGCAAGATTCTGGCCGATCCCGGCATCGCCATCACGGCCACGGCCGTTCGGGTGCCGGTCCAGGGCGGGCATTCCGAATCGGTGAATGTGGAGCTGAAAGCGCCCTTTGAAATGGCGGACGTCCGTCGCCTGTTGAGCGAGATGCCCGGGCTGAAGGTGGTGGATGATCCGGCCAGGCAGCAATATCCCATGCCGCTGCAGGCCAAGGACCGGGACGAAGTTTTCGTGGGGCGCATTCGCCGGGATGAGTCCATCGAACACGGCCTGAACCTTTGGGTCGTAGCCGATAACCTGCGCAAGGGAGCCGCTACGAATGCCGTTCAGATCGCGCAGCACCTTCAAGCCGAAGGCCTGCTGGCAAAGGGTCGATTCTCTTCCTCGGCCTAGTTGCAAAAACGTAGTACATTCGTAGAGGGCTTAGGGCCAATCCGCTGTAGCCCGCATACAAGCTGAAAAGAGATACTGGGATACCGATCAAATCATGAAGAAGAAGCTCGTACTCTGGGGAAAAAAGGACGAAAGCGAACGCAAACTCCTGGCCTTCGAACTCATGGCTGCCGAAAACCAGGTCCGTATTTACACCTTTCCGGAAGAGGTGGCCACCGAGGCGTTCAGCCGGCAAATGATGGACGAGTGGCGGGAGGACAAACCGTTTGAGCTGCCCGATCAGCGCACCGAACAGGTGGTACCGCTTCAGATCACCGAGTCTATCGTGCCGGAAGGCTTTTCCGTCGAGCGGGCCGATCTGGTCCAGCGCGCACAGACCGAATGGCACTTTCTGGTCCTTTCGTCCAAGATGCATCAGGCTTATCTGTCCGACCTGGATGTGCTGAGCGAGAAAATAGCCGCACTGCAAGCCTTCCAATCGCCCGTTTGGGAGGAGTTGAAGGGGTTCTGGGGGCGCGTGCAGGAGCAGATTTCTGATCGAAACCTGCTCCGGGAACACGCCCAGGAGTTGCGGGAAAAGACCAATGCACTCTTCGGCGAGATGAAAACCCTTCGACGCAAGCAGGACGAAGAGTTCCGGCAAAAATCCAAGGTCGAGAAGGAAAAGTTCATGGAGGCATTGGGCGAAATCGAGGAGCGCCTCGAAAAAGGCATGCGATTGCAAGCCCTTTTCGAGGATTTGAAAAAGCTGCAAAGGGCCATCAAAGACGCGTCCCTCACCCGCGAACATCGATCGGCTGTATGGGATCGCCTGGATAAGAACTTCAAAGCCGTCAAGGAAAAAAAGTTCGGCGGGAAACAGGGCGACAGTCGCTCTCCCCTGGAACGGATCAACCGCCGTTATGAAGGCTTGCTGAAGGCCCAGGATAAAATGGAGCACTCCATCCGGCGCGACGAAAAGGAGCTGCAGTTCGAGCACCGAAAGGCCGATCATACCGATAATCAGTTGGAGAACCAGATCCGCCAGGCCAAGGTGTTGATGATCGAAGAGCGAATTCGCTCCAAGAAGGAGAAACTGGAAAACATCCTGAAGACGAAAGCCGACCTGGAGCGCCGCATCCAAAAAGAAGAACAACGGGAGGCCAAGCAACAGGAAGAATTGAAAAAAGAAGCCCTGCGAAAAGCCGCCGAAGAAAAGATCGCGCAGCAAATCCGCGAGGAAGCCGATGCTCGAAAAGGGGAGGAGGAAAAGCTGAAAAAAGCGGCTTCCTCCATCACGCGAAAAGCAGACGACTCCGAATCCGCAGGGCCGGATCATTCCCAACCGATCGCGGACTTAGTGGAAGACGTCCACGCGGTGTTGAACAGTCTTTCTGCCCTGTCCGATCAGCCGGCTTGAACGGCCGGTTTTCCCCTTTCCATTCGCCGGAATACTCCTTTTGAAAGCACGCCAGGCTAAAACGCAACCTTTTTTCGCCTGTTTTTCGGGGTTTATCCTGGAATATTCTTTAATCTTTTTTCACTTTTCACTTGATAAGAAGCTGATAGTAAGGGGTTTACCTTTTCTTTAGACCGATTTCGATCTCACAATTATCTTTTTTTGTCTTTGTCCTGGGGTATGCTTCTTCTCATATTTGTAATGTGCGAAGGAGATAAGAGGAGAGTGAGAAGAGATCGAACGAGATTTCACAAAGATATTGAATATGTTCATGGGATTATAATTTGTTGGTGTCATCGTCCCGAACGCCAAGTTCGGGACGATCATCACTTTTTCCCAGCAGACATACATACTGCCGTTCAAAAGGAATGGCAACCCCGGTTGCAAGATTACAAGTTGTTATACTCCAGTTCTAACAAGCACCCCAAATCGCACAAGTGAAAACTTCACCCAACGATTGCTATTAATTTTTGGATATGTTCATGGGATTATGATTAAAGAGTCGCGCCATTTGGCGCGACTCTTTTTTTGCCCTTCAATCAAAAGAAAACTTCCTGGGCAATTCGATAGGTATTGGCATGGGCTTCCACGATCTGTGCAATGCGTTCGGAATACCCACCGCCCATGCTCACGGCGACGGGCACCTCATTGCGGCGACAAGTTTCTAGAACTACCCGGTCGCGCTCTTTGCATCCGGCCAGGCTGAGGCTAAGCCGCCCCAGTTTATCGGATGCCAGGACATCCACCCCGGACAGGTAAAAAACAAAATCGGGCTGCACCTCGTCCATGAGGCGGGGCAGGGTATCGCGAAGTTGAGCCAGGTAGGTGGAATCCTCTGTTTTGTCGGGCAGGGGAAGGTCCAGGTCCGACCGTTCTTTGCGAAGCGGGTAGTTTTTGGCTCCGTGCATGCTGAAGGTGAATACGCGTTTTTCTTCCCGGAAGATCTGAGCGGTGCCATTTCCCTGGTGTACGTCCAGGTCGACCACCAGGATCTTGTGAACAAGCCCGCGGCGAAGCAGATCGTTGGCGGCAATGGCAATATCGTTGAGCAGGCAGAAGCCCTCGCCTTTGTAGGTGAATGAGTGGTGCGTTCCTCCTGCGATGTTCATAGCCACCCCGTGCTGAAGGGCAAAGCGGGCGCATTGGATGGTTCCCTGTGCAATATGCCGCCCCCGCGCTACCAGCTGTTCGCTCATGGGAAACCCGATGGCCCGGATCTCTTTTCGGCTCAGCTGTTGCTGCTTCAGCCGGTCCCAGTACTCGGGATCGTGGGTGAGCACGATCGTATTTTCGTCCAAGGCTTCCGGGGCAAAGAAGTTTTCTTCCCTTACCGTGCCCTCGTACAGCAATTGCTCGGGAAGCAACTCGTACTTGGCCATGGGAAAGCGGTGCTTCTCAGGCAGCTGATAGTTGTAAATGGGTGCGTACGCGATCTTCAGCATAGCAGCAAAACCTTTGCAACACCCAAACACCGATCAGGCCGCTAAGTTTTTTGAGGGGGTTTTCTGCGAAACAGCCCGGTAAAAAAAGCCCGGGTTGCAGGCGCTGCACCTCAGGTTTTTATCGCAATCCCTACTTTTGCCAATCTAAATGCCGTACCAATATGCACGAACTCAGCGATCAGGAAATCGTCCGACGGGAAAACCTGCAAAAAATCCGCGAATTGGGCATCGACCCCTATCCGCCGGAAGCTTTTCCGGTCAATGCGCAAGCAGCCGAGATCCAAGCCCGGTTCGAAGCGGATTCCGAAGCCTTTCAGGATGTAGCCCTGGCGGGGCGCCTGATGATGGTGCGCGTGATGGGTAAGGCTTCCTTTGCTGAACTTCAGGACAGCAGCGGGCGCATTCAGCTCTATGTATCGCGCGATGAGATCTGCCCGGGTGAAGACAAGACCCTCTACAATACCCTGTTCAAAAAATTGCTGGACATCGGTGATTTCATCGGGGTTCGGGGCTTCGTCTTTCTGACGCGCACGGGAGAGATCACGCTACACGTCAAGGAACTCAAGTTGCTGAGCAAGTCCTTGCGACCACTTCCCGTAGTGAAGACAAAGGTCAATGAGGAGACCGGCGAAACGGAAGTTTACGACGCCTTTACCGATCCCGAGCTTCGCCACCGGATGCGGTACGTCGATCTCACGGTCAATTCCGGTATACGCCGGGGGTTTGTGCTGCGCAGCCGCATCATTTCTGCTATGCGCCGCTTTTTCGACGACCAGGGGTGGCTGGAAGTCGAAACTCCCATATTGCAGCCCATTCACGGGGGAGCGGCCGCCCGCCCCTTTGAAACCCATCACAATACGCTGGACATGCGCCTCTTCATGCGCATTGCCAATGAGCTCTACCTCAAACGGCTCATCGTAGGGGGCTATGACGGGGTATACGAGATCGGCAAGATGTTCCGCAATGAAGGCATGGATCGCACGCATAATCCCGAGTTTACCTCTATGGAGATCTATGTGGCGTATAAAGACTACCACTGGATGATGAACATGGTGGAGGAGTGTCTGGAGTACGTTACCCGGGCCGTACTGGACCAGACGGAAGTGCAGGTTGGGGAGAGCCGCATCCAGTTTGCCGGCCCCTACGAGCGGCTCACGCTGTTCGGGGCTATTGAGAAGTACACGGGCGTAGACATTTCCGGTATGGACGAGCAACAACTGGTTCGGGTTTGCGAACAACAGGGGGTTGAAGTAGATCCCTCCATGGGAGCCGGAAAACTCATAGACGAGCTGTTCAGCGAGCGGGTGGAAGACCACCTCGTCCAGCCCACCTTTATCATGGATTACCCGGTGGAGATGACTCCGCTGGCCAAGAAACATCGCGAAAAAGAAGGCCTGGTCGAACGCTTCGAATTGTTCGTCAACGGAAAAGAGATCGCCAATGCCTACACGGAGCTCAACGACCCCATCGATCAGCGGGAGCGATTCGAAGAGCAGCTGCGCCTGGCCGAGCGAGGCGATGAGGAAGCCATGGCGCTGGACGAGGATTTTCTCCGGGCTCTCGAGTTCGGCATGCCGCCGGCCAGTGGGCTGGGCATTGGCATCGACCGGCTGGCGATGCTGCTGATGAACAAGTCCTCTATTCAGGAAGTGCTCTTCTTCCCTCAGATGAAACCCGAGCAACAGGCCGTTGCCCAGGATGAAGACGAGCAGGAATAAATGGATCATTTCGACGGAATCCTTACATTGGGATAGTTTGCATGAATCAGGCCGTTGGGCCTGGCTAAAACCTGAATCCATGAAATACACCCATCTTTTTTTCCTGGCTTTGAGCCTTTTCCTGATCCCGGCTTGCTCCGGGGGCGATTCCAAGGCCGAAGCACAGGCTGAGTCAGAGGCGGAAAGTGAAGAACCCGCCAGCATGAGCGATGCCGTCAAACAAATGGAAGAGGCCGTGCAGCAGATGCAGAAGGGCGAAGGCGTAGAGGTCGTGGACTTTCGGAAGCTGAAGGACATGCTGCCCGACAAGCTGGCCGGTGCCAAAAAGGTGTCCAGTTCCGGGGAGAAGACCGGCGCCATGGGGTTCAAAGTGTCCCAGGCGGAGGCCGAATACGAAGATGGCGACAAGCGCTTCGAAGTGGATATCGTCGATGCAGGCGGCATGAGCATGGTGATCAACAGCATGGCCGCCTGGGCCAGTGTGGAGTTGGATCGCGAAACGGAGGAGGGCTACGAACGCACCACGGAAATCGACGGCTTCAAAGCCTTTGAAGAATACAATTCCCGGAGGCAGGAGGGGAAAGTTTCCCTGCTGGTGGGCGAGCGCTACATCGTGAATATCGAGGGCGACCAGATCAAGGCCAAAGACCTCCGCCGGGCTATAGACGACCTGGATCTCAAAAAACTCGCCCGGCTGAAATAAGCCGGCCCGGCACTCAGATATCCCCGGACTTTGCGCTTCGTCCGATCACCCGGTGGAATTTGATCAGGTGGTCGGGATCGGCTTCATTGTACAGGCAAAGAATGAGCGTATGGCGCCTTCGCCGGTCGAGAGGAAAGAGGATCTTGACCGGGTTGTGCACATAGCCGTTGTCTTCGTAGAGCAGGATCTGCTTGTTGCGCGTGGGCAGCCGGAAAAGTTCCAGTTCTTCGGCATTCCGGGGCAGGGGAATGTCGGTATAGCCTTCTTCCTTCAGGAATTGACGCAGCATGTCGTAACTGGCTTGCAGGCTACTTCCCGCAAAGGCCGTGCGGTATTCGTATCCGTCGCTCAGCCCGTCCATGTAATTGGAGCCTTTCGGGGGGAAATCGTCGCGCAGTGCCATGCTTTTCCTCCAGGATTTACCGTTCGGATTCGTCAGACGTCACCGGGCCGGGCAACTCGGCCAGCACGTCTATGTTGGCCTTTACCTTTTGCCCTACCCGAACTCGCAAGTCGGCATCGGGGGGCAACAGGACATCGACCCGGGATCCGAACTTGATGAACCCCAATTCCTGCCCCTGGCGAACTTGCTGGCCGGGGCGAAGGTACGTTTTTATGCGCCGGGCGACGGCGCCGGCGATCTGGCGGATCAGGATCCGCTCTTCGCCCGCTTCCAGCAGGATGTGGGTTTGTTCGTTGTCCGACGAGGACTTGGGGTGCCAGGCTACCAGGTAAGTGCCCGGGAGGTGCCGGCAGGTCACCACTTCGCCGCTCAGCGGGACCCGATTGGCATGTACATTGAAAATAGACATGAAAATGGAAAGCTGGATGCGTTCGGACTTCAGATAGAGCGGTTCGCGCACCTTCTCTATAGCTACCAGCTTTCCATCGGCCGGAGCGTAGACCAGCCGGTCGCCGAATTCGGGTATGGGGCGGTCCGGATGCCTGAAGAACTGCAGGAAAAGCAGAAAAAGCAGGCCAGCGGGCAGGCAAAACGCCCACCACCAGGCCGGCCATTGCCAACTCAGGAGTAGCCCCAGTGCCGTCAGGATCACAACGGAGCCGATCAGGAATGAACGCCCTTCCGGGTGTATGCGCATGGACTTGATTTTACCACGGGCGAAAATACGAGAATTGCCGGCAGCCTGCGTGCAATGGCTGCCGAATGTTCAGTGCATGGAGATCAGCGCACCCAAAGGATGAAAGCCGTCGCGTAGGGAAGCAGAAAGATGAAGGCGTCGAAGCGGTCCAGCAGGCCGCCGTGGCCCGGCAGGATGGATCCGGAATCCTTCACCCGGGCACTTCGCTTGAGCATGGACTCCACCAGGTCGCCTATGCCACCGAACAGGATGACGATAAGAGCAAGCACGATCCATTGCCACAGCAAAAGATCGCCCAGCAGGAGGCTGATCAGGCAGGCTATACCCAGCGTGATGGCCGCCCCGCCCAGGGTGCCTTCCCACGTTTTTTTGGGCGAGATGCGGGGGAACAGGGGGTGCTTGCCCAGGCGGGATCCCACCAGATAGGCCCCCGTGTCGTTGACCCAGGTGAGCAGGAGCAGGCCCAATACGGTATTGGTGCGGAAGCTGCCTTGGTCGAACGCAATAAAGTGCAGAAGGGCAAAGGGGATACCAATATATACCATGCCGGTGATCATATAGGCAATGTTCTGAAAGGGGCGCTCGGCACCGGAATACAACTCGTAGATAAAGGCCAGAAAGATGAAGGGGAAGAACAGAATGGCGGCGATGGCGATAAATCCGTCTTCCCGAAACATGACGAGGTGGTAAATGACGACCAGCACATTGGGCAAAAGGCCCATGAACAGGCCCAGGAGCACCCGGGTGAGATCGCGTCGCTTGTGACGGGCAAGCACCAGGTTGTAAAACTCCCACAGACAAATGCAGGCGATGACCGAAAACAAAAAAATAAAGGAGTAACGGCCTCCGTACACTCCGCCCAGCATGACAATCACAAAAATCACAGCCGATGACAAACGTCTCAATAGTCCTTTCATATTACTTTCCGGGCTGGCTGATGGCAGATGGTTGGTTTTTCGACAGGCGCTGAAGGTAATACCCCAGACCGAGCAGAAGGCCAAATGACAAGAGGCCCCAGCCCCAGTGCATTGGATCCTGCTGCTCGGCCTGCAAAAGGCCCGGCGCGTCATTCTTCCAGGCATACTGGGCGATAACCTGAATGGCATTATTCGCAAAGTGGGCCAGCATGGGCACCCAAAGCGAGCCGGACCACCAGTAGAGGTATCCCAGGAGCGCGCCCAGGGCCAAGCGCGGCAAGAAGCCCTGGAATTGCAAGTGGAACAGGCTGAAGACCAGGGCCGCCACCCATATTCCCAGATGGGGGTTCCGGGTCAACTTTTGCAACTGGCCTTGAAGCAATCCCCGAAACACCAATTCCTCCCCAAAAGCGGGTAGCAAGGCGATCACCAGCAGGTTGACGAGCAGTTCGACCGGGGCCTCCATGCGCAACAAGGCCTGGATCATGGCATTTGCGGACTCTTCCATCTGGATCAGGCTGGCGGGCAGAGGCAGGCTTTGATTGACCTGGTACAGCCACTGGGCAAAGGGAAAAGCGACCAGAATGAACAGGCAGCCCAGCAAGAGAAAGGCGGGTTGGGTGAGTCGTTGGAGGTTCAAGCGGGCCGGCCAGCGGCTGCCGTAGGCCAATATGGCTATGGCCAGGCCGGGGATCAAAAAAGTGAACAGATGATTGATGCCGTTGATCAGGCGAACGGCCTGCCGGTCTCGCACCGGGCTCTCGGGCCCCAGCTCGGTGAGGGTCGTCAGGAGGTCTATGCCCATGAGGCTGCTGAGTGCGAAGGAGGCTCCTGTGCCCAGCATATACCCCAGAAAAATAGCGAGGAAAAGGAGCAGGATGAGGTTGGCAGGGGTGGCGAAGAAAGGCGAACCGTCAGCTCGTAGCTGGGGTGAGGACATAGTGCATTTTTGGTAAATTTACAGTTTATACGGTTTCCGGGATAAAATGGACCCATCGACCGGCCGTTTTAACCGGAAAGGCCAAAGCGGCGCTCCGGCCACGAGAAAGCCGCTTGGCGATTGTTCATGCCGGAGCCCTCGCAGGCCCACTGTCCGAACCCATGCGAATGACCCAACTCAGTGTCAATCTCAACAAAGTAGCGCTCATCCGGAATGCCCGGGGCGAAAACCTGCCCGACCTGGTGCAGGTAGCCCGCGATTGCGAACACTTCGGTGCGCAAGGCATAACCGTGCATCCCCGGCCCGACCAGCGCCACATCCGCTATGCCGACATTCCCGCCCTGAAGGAGGTGGTCACTACGGAACTAAATGTGGAAGGCAACCCCACAGAGCCATTTTTAGAACTGGTGGTGGCGCACCGCCCCCATCAGGTGACCCTCGTTCCGGACCCTCCCGGAGCCCTTACCTCTACCGGAGGCTGGGATACGGTCGGCCGGCAGAAATACCTGCGCACCATCGTGGAGCAGCTGCACGCAGCCGGATGTCGCGTATCCGTTTTCATCGATCCCGATCCGGCTTGGGTGAAAGGCGCTGCGGACTGCGGAGCCGACCGGGTGGAATTGTATACGGGCCATTATGCCCGGCAATTCGAGAGCGACCGGGCAGAAGCCGTTGCTCCCCATCGCCGTTGTGCCGAGGAAGCCCTTGCCTTGGGGGTGGGGCTGAATGCGGGCCACGACCTCAATTTGCAGAACCTTTCTTACTATGCTCGCAAGGTACCCGGCCTGCTGGAGGTGTCTATTGGCCATGCGCTCATATGTGATGCCCTTTATTTCGGCCTTCGCAACACCATCCAGCAATACCTGGCCTGTCTGAAAGATTAAGCCTTCGTTAACTTGCAGGAGTCTTGTTAGGTGTTTGCCGCTAAGGGCTTATGTCCTCGCCTATTGTTTATATACTCGGTTTTCAGGCAAATTATCTGAGGGATAAGCCCTTTGGGAAAAGAGTGTATTTTGTTGTGGAGCCAACAAAAAGTTAAATAAATGTTAGGAAGAGAATAGGGTATACTCTATTTTTACCTCGAGGAAGAAACCGGATTGGTATGAATCGTGCCATGCTCGCTATTGACGCGCGCAATAAAAAACGACCTAAAGGAGCCTGGGAGATCGCGCAAGAAATCTGCGCGTCTCCTGGGCTCCTTTTTTTCCCCTTTGGGCTACTGCCCAGCCAAATGATAGCTATCCTGCGGGTTTCCCCTGAATGGGCCGAACAGCTTGCAGGTTGCTCGACAGGTAAACAACACACTCATTATACCATTAAATCGGATTAGCATGAAAAAACTCTCACTAGTCTTGGGCTTAGTCCTGTTTGGTATAGGGACGATGCTCGCCCAACGTACCGTTTCCGGTACGATAACGGATGAGGATGGGGAGCCGCTCATCGGCGCTTCCATCCTGGCCAAGGGCACCAACACGGGTACCGTTACCGATATCGACGGCTCCTACAGCCTTACCATTCCCGAGGGGGTAAAGACCCTCATCGTCAGCTACACGGGTTTCGAGACCCAGGAACTCGAGCTGGGCGTGTCGGACGTACTGGACGTCAACCTGGTTGAAGGGGTCGTCCTCTCCGATGTGGTCGTAACCGGTACGGGGGTCGCTACGGATAAACGGCGAACCGCCATCGCGGTGGAGGCCATTAGTTCGGACGAATTGCCTCAGGTGACGACCGGATCGGTGGATCAGGCGCTCATCGGGAAAATACCCGGCGCTTACATTCAACAGGCTTCGGGCCAGCCCGGCCAGCAGATGAACATCATCCTGCGCGGTATCAACACCCTGCAGAACGGCACCAACCCCATGATCATGATCGACGGGGTGCAGATCAGTGCCACGAACACGACCAACGGCTCGGCCAGTAACCTGTCCAGCCGCCTGGCCGACATCGACTTTGCTAATGTAGAGCGCATTGAAGTGGTGCAAGGTGCTGCTGCTTCTACCATCTACGGGGCACAGGGTGCCAACGGGGTGATCCAGATCTTCACGAAAAAGGGACGCAAAGGAAAGCCCCGAATCAACCTCTCGGCTGCGGTTGGCTTTTCCGACCCCATTAACGTCGGCTTTGAATACGCCGACCGTCACGCCTACCAAACCAATGACGAAGGACGCATTCTTTCCGGCGGCGGTCAGTTGCTGGGACAGGACGAGTTCGGCATCTGGAGCGAGCCGCTGCTGAAATCGGAGGTAGACGCCAAGACCGATCAGGATTACGTGGAACCCACCTTCGACCTGGTCGATCAGGTATTCCGCAACAACGTGGCCAACTATCGCACCTCGCTGTCGATCGCCGGCGGATCGGATAAGATCAACTACTCGATCACCGGTTCGTTCAACGATCAGGAAGCGACCATTGTAGGCCGCAACCGCCGTTTCAATCTCGGCACGCGCGTCGGCTTCGAGCTGTTCCCGCAATTTCGCGTGAATGTGGGAGCCACCTTCATCAACGGCCGGAACACCACGGGTACCATCACGGGGCAGAATAACGTACAGAGTGCGTTGGGAAGTGCCGTTACCATTTTCCCCTTTGTGGACTTCAACTTCCGCAACGATCAGGGCTTCCTGATCGCCAACCCCACGGGGGACAACAGCGTGAACCCATTGTTTACCAATGAGTTCCGCCGGTATACCTCCAATCTGGTGCGCATCCTGCCCAACATCAACCTGAACTGGACGCCCACGACCTGGTTGGAGCTGGACTACAAATACGGCATCGACCACTGGCGGGAGAATTTCCAGGATTACATCCGCAACCACCAGGCGGCAATCGGCGACTCGCCTCAGGCCGGTATCCCGCCGATCTCCGGCCGGATTTCCGATTTCATTCGCCAGGAAACCTGGCAGAACTCTATCGTGAGTGCCTTCCTGCGCTTCGGCAACGCCAGCGGCATCGAGTCTACGACGCATCTGGCCTTCGACTGGCGGAAGCGTGACTTCAACGAAACCCTGGCGCAAGGCACCGGCCTGCCGCCCTATGAGCCGGTCAACCTGGCCGCAGCTTCCGAGGCCAATATCGACGAGTTCGACCTCGAGTTCATCACCTACGGCTTCCTGGTCAACCAAAAACTGGAGTGGAAGCGCCGCATCGGTATTTCCGGTGGTTTCCGCACCGACTGGTCTTCTGCCTTCGGCGAGGGTTCCGATCCCTTTACCTTCCCGCGGGCCGACATCTATATTCGCCCGTCCGAATTCGATTTCTGGGAAGGCCTGAAGCCCGTATGGGCCGAGTGGAAAGTGCGCGCAGCCTGGGGTAGGGCCGGTATTCAGCCGGGCGCCTTTGACCGCCAGGTTACGCTGCTGTCCGGTCAGTTGGGTACGGGAGGCTTCCTGGCTCCGAACCCCAACCAGACCAACCCGCTGCTCGACGTGGAGGTATCCACGGAGTGGGAAATCGGTACGGACTTCGGCTTTACGCCGGGTCGCGGCAACTCCAGCTGGTTCCCCTACATCGGATTCAGCTTTACCTATTGGAACCGCAATACCGAAGGCGCTATCGAGCGTCTCGAATTGCCGCCCTCTGCCGGTGCCATCGATCGCCTGGACAACGCCTTCGATCTGGCATCCGACGGTATTCAGATGCAGTTGCGCCTGAACGTGTTCGACTCCGAGAGCTTTGGCTGGAATTTCACCACCAACTTCAGCCGCCAGCAAACGACGGTGGATCGCATTGCCAACGGCGCCGACTTTACCGTGGATGACAACTTCATCATCCGGGAAGGCGAGCAGTTGGGTACTTTCCGCGGTGTGCGCGTGCTCACCAGCCTGGATCAATTGCCCGAAGGCGAGAACCCGGACGACTACGTCGTGGTGCCCGAAAGCGGCTATGTGGTCAACAAGAACGACAACCAGGTCGTATTCAGCGACGAAGTCGAGGTGATCGGCAACGCATTACCCGACTTCAACATCTCGTTCATCAACGACTTCCGCATCTCCAACTTCCTGCGCTTTGGTTTCCAGCTGGATTGGGTACAGGGCTTCGAGCTCTACAACCAGACCCGCCAGTGGGGCTATCGCGACAACCTGCATGGCGATGTGGATGATCCGGTTACGATCGACGGAGACAACGGTGCGTTCCTCAACTACTACCGCAGCCTGTACAACACCAACCTGCCGAACAGCCACTTTGTGGAGGACGGTTCCTTCCTGCGGCTGCGTTCGGCCCACATCGCACTGGATCTGGCCCGCTGGATTCGCGGTACCGGTTTCAACAAGCTCGAAGTTGAGTTCACCGGATTCAACCTCTTTACGATTACGGACTACACCGGATTCGATCCGGAAGCAGCTTCCTTTGTTAACGATCCCCTTCGTATCGGCTTGGATCAATACGCATTCCCGAACAGCCGGGTGCTCCAGGTGGGTATTAACATTGGATTCCAATAAAATCAGGAGAATGACGGGAAACTGGCATTTTTTATGCTCGTTTCCCGTCCTGATTGTCTATTTTCAGTTTTCAAAAAATTTGATCTGACCATGAAAAAGATCTCTAAATACCTGTTTTTAATCGTGCCCCTTCTGATCTTGGGGGCATGTAAGGACGACCTCGATGTCGTCAACCCGAATGAGCCGGGCTTGCAGGTGCTCGACAATGAAGAGGGCATCACCCGGGCACTTGCGGGTACGTACAGTTTCTTCGGAGGCTTCTACGTCTGGATTGCCCAGGCCCATCACGAATGCATGGGCGACGCCATCGTCATCCCCTGGGGTAATTTCGGCTGGCGCTGGGCCAACCAACCCACCACCATCGAATTGGACGACGGCCGGGTTTGGACGCCGCCGCAAGGAGGAACTCAAGAAGAGCAACTGGTGCTGTTCAACGATCGCGCACAGGGCGACGGCAATGCCTTCATTCACGAGTGGCGCACGGCCTACCAGCTCAACAATCACGCCAACCTCCTTCTGAACAAACTGGATGAGGGCACCGTGGAATTTTCCGGCGATGCCGAGAATAAGCAGAACACCATTCGCGCCTGGGCGCACTTCTGGAAAGGATGGGCTTACTCCCGCCTGGGTTCGCTTTATTCTGCCGGGGTGATCATCGATGAGTTCAACTCGACCAACGACAATTTCGTTTCCAATACCGACCTCATCGTTGAGGCGAATCGCCAGCTGGATCTCGCCGCTGATTTCTGCGGTCGCATCACGGACGACGGTATCTTCACAGATCTGCTGCTCCGGGCCATCCCTTCCTACACCCGGCAAGGCGATATGGTGCCTTCTCCGCAGGAGATGATCCGCAACATCAACACCCAAAAGGCGCGCAACATCCTGGTGAACAATAAGTATTTTACCGAGATGGATGCCGCTAAATGGACCGAAGTAAGGAACCTTACGGAGGCCGGCCTTCAGGAAGGGGATGCCATTCTCGAGTTCCGCACGGCCTCCGAGAACGCTTCTTTTGCCGAGTCGGTATTTGTTCCGTTCCGCCTGCTCATCGGCTGGCACTTCCTCAGCGAGCGTCTGGTTCAGGATTTCCAGCCTGGCGACCAGCGTCGCGACCGCAATGTGTTTGAACTGGCTACGCCGGAGGTGAACATTCGCGGCCGGGGCATTCAATACGGCACCCGCTGGGGCCTGACGGATATCACCCAAGGCGGTGATTGGGCCTCTACTACGGCCGGACTGGCTTCGCTGCCCGTGGCCGGTAGCTGGGAGGAAAACCAATTGATGCTTGCTGAAGCGCTTATTGCTACCAACGATGATATACCTCGGGCACTTGGTTTGATTGACGAGGTACGCAATGCACAGAACGCCGGTCTCGATCCCGTGTCCGGTGTGATTACAGATGAGGATGAGGCCCTGCTTGAGCTCTATTCGGAGCGCCGCATCGGCCTATTCCTGCGCGGTCTGTCGTTCTACGATGCCCGCCGCTTCGGCCTCACGGAAGATGCCAACACTTCCGATTTTGGCGGACGTCCCGAAGCCGTCGTGCTGGATGAGAACGGCAATGTCAATACCGATGCCTTCATCAACTACAATTACATGGACTACTGGGGTGTACCCGACAACGAACTGGATTTCAACGTTCCGGCTCCGGGCTCTCCTTCAGTTGATCCGATCTAATTCTCGATCTTTCCTTCCCGCAGCTGCGGGAAAATGAATACTTTAGGCTGCCCTTCCTTCATGGAGGGCAGCCTTTATTTTTATGGTTATGGATAACCGGGCACATACTGCTTCCTTCTTCACCTACCTGGAATACGAAAAGCGTTTCTCCCCGCACACGCTTTCGGCCTACCGCACGGACCTCAAGCAATTTGAACGCTATCTGCTGGACGTCTACGAACTCGACGATCCGGCGCAGGCTACCCATCAGCACATTCGCTCCTGGCTGGTCTCCCTTCTCGCCGGTGGGCTTTCCGGGCGAAGCCTGCGCCGCAAAGCCGCCTCTCTGCGGTCGTTCTTTCGCTTTTTGCGAAAGCGGGAGATCCTGACCCAGGACCCCATGCGCAAGGTCGAAACCGGTAAACTCAGCCGAAGGCTGCCGCCTATCGTTCGCCAGGAAGAAATGGAGCGACTGTTTGCCGAGACCCCGTTTCCCGATTCGTTCTCCGGAAAACGCGACATGCTCATCCTCGAACTACTGTACGGCACCGGCATGCGCCGGGCCGAACTGCTTGGTCTGTATCTGGAAGACATTCAGTGGGAGGTGCGTCAGGTCCGGGTACGCGGCAAAGGAGGCAAAGAGCGTCTCATCCCCCTCGGCACGTGGTTGCTGGAGCACCTGAGGCAATATGTACAGGTTCGCGCGGAGACCTTTGGGCCCGCCCGGGACCGCCCGCTCTTTCTGACCGGGAAAGGCAAACCGCTTTACCCCAAACGGGTCTACCTGATCGTGCGGGAATATTTGGCCCGGGTCAGCCAGGCGGAGCGGAAAAGCCCGCACGTATTGCGCCATGCTTTTGCTACCCACCTGCTGGAGCAAGGGGCCGACCTGCAAGCCGTCAAAGACCTGCTCGGGCATACCAGCCTGGCTGCTACCCAAGTGTACACCCACAATACCATTGAACAGCTCAAAAAGACCTACCAACGGGCACATCCGAAGGCCCGCAAAAAAGGCGATACGGATTAGCCTGGCTTGGCCGGAAAATTTTTTTGATTGATTTTCTCTTTGGTGTAAAAGTTATATCTTTGCAATCGCTTTGGAGAGAATGCTTTCCGCAAGCTTTTTTTGGAAGATGAAAGAAGCCCGAATTCCGCACACTTGGCAGTGAGCCCTTTCTTTGCCGGACTGGGAATGGGTAGGGGCGCGAACCAATCGCCAGCATAGCTCAGTTGGCCAGAGCAGCTGATTTGTAATCAGCGGGTCGGGGG
>CAZQSF010000062.1:0-22866 GCA_964595955.1 uncultured Saprospiraceae bacterium | reverse complement strand
GCCAGGCCTTCCTCCTCGGTGTCGAAGGGCGCGATGGTGACCACGGGGCTGAAGATCTCCTCCTGGTTGGTGCGGCACTGAATGGGCAGGCCCTCGATCACGGCCGGCCGGATGAAGAAGCCGCCGGCATGCTCGCCCTTGAGCTCCACGCGCTGCCCGCCGGTGAGGCGGTGGCCGCCCTCTACTTCGGCCAGGGCGAGGTAGGACTCCACCTTCTCCAGGTGCTGCGCGCTCACCAGGGCGCCCATATCGGTGGTGGAGGCCAGGGGATCGCCCACGCGCAGAAACTCGGTGCGCTTGACGAACTCTTCGGTGAAGCGCTCGTAAATGGGCCGCTGCACGTAGATGCGCGAGCCGCAGAGGCAGATCTGCCCGTTGTTGCTGAAGCTGGAGCGCAGGGTGTCGAACAGCATCTGGTCGAAGTCGCAGTCGGCGAAGATGAGATTGGGATTCTTACCGCCCAGCTCCAGGGAGAGCTTTTTGAATTTGGGCGCGGCCAGGCGGGCGATCTGCTCACCGGTGCGGGTGCCGCCGGTAAAGGAGATGGCCTTCACCTGCTCGTGCTCCACGATGGCCTGCCCGGCCTTACCTCCCAGCCCGTGCACGATGTTGAGCACGCCGGGCGGCAGCCCGGCCTCCATAGCCGCCTTGCTGAGCAGAAAGGCCGTCATGGGGGTGAGCTCGCTGGGCTTGGCCACCACCGTATTGCCGGCGGCCAGGGCCGGTGCGATCTTCCAGGTGAAGAGGTAGAGGGGCAGGTTCCAGGGCGAGATGCAGCCCACCACACCCAGGGGCTGCCGCAGGGTGTAGTTGACGGCCTGGCCCGGCATGGGGTGCGCCTCGGAAGCAAAGTGCAGGATGGCCGTGGCGAAGAAGCGGAAGTTGGCCTGCGCCCGCGGGATGTCCACGCTGCTGGAAAGGGAGAGCACCTTGCCGTTGTCGGTGGTCTCCGCCCGGGCAAAGGCCTCCAGGTTCTGCTCGATCACATCGGCCAGGCGGGAGAGTATGCGGTAGCGCTTCTGAACGTCCAGCATGCTCCAGGCGGGAAAGGCCTTGGCGGCCGCCTCCACGGCCCGATCCACATCCTCCGGTCCCGAATCGGGCAGCTGGGAGTACACCTGGCCCGTGGCGGGGTTCACATTGTCCAGGTATTCGCCCGAAGCCGCCGGAATGAGGGCCCCGTTGATGTAGTTTTTGATGTATTTCTCCATTGCCATTTGCAATCTCCTAAAGCTCCGAATCTTCGATCATGTCCCGGGTTCTGTGCAGAAACCGGCAGGCAGGCAAGTTTGCGGCCTGTGGACGGCCACCTCACTCCACCACCTCGCCCATAAGCACCTTGAGGATCTGCTGAGCGGCTTTGGCGATCTGGGTGCCCGGGCCGAAGATGCCGGCAACGCCTTTCCCGAAGAGGAAGTCGTAGTCCGCGTGCGGGATCACGCCGCCGACCACGACCAGGATGTCGTCGCGGCCGAGCTTGCGCAGCTCCTCGATGGTCTGGGGCACGAGGGTCTTGTGGCCGGCGGCCAGGGAGGAGATGCCCAGGATATGCACGTCGTTCTCGGCGGCCTGGCGGGCGGCTTCGGCGGGCGTCTGGAACAGCGGGCCTACGTCCACGTCGAAGCCGAGGTCGGCAAAACTGGTGGCGATGACGCGGGCGCCGCGGTCGTGACCGTCCTGGCCCAGCTTGGCCACCATGATGCGGGGGCGGCGGCCCTCCTGCTCGGCAAAGGCATCGGCCAGGGCGCGCGCCTGCCGGAAGGCGTCGTCCGTGCTGATCTCGCCGGCGTACACCCCGCTCACCGTCTGGGAGGAGGGCGTAAAGCGGCCGAAGGTCTTTTCCATAGCCTGGGTGATCTCGCCCAGGGTAGCCCGGCGTCGGGCGGCTTCCACTGCCAGCTCCAGCAGGTTGCCTTGCCCGCTTTCGGCGGCCTGTGCCAGGGCATTCAGGGCTTCCCGGGCGGCAGCCTCGTCGCGCTTGGCCTTTACCGCCTCGATGCGGCGGATCTGCGACTCGCGCACGGCGGCATTGTCCACTTCCAGGATATCGATCTCTTTTTCTTCTTCGGTGCGGAAAACGTTGACGCCCACCACCTGCTCGCGCCCACTGTCGATGCGGGCCTGCTTGCGGGCGGCGGCCTCCTCGATGCGCAGCTTGGGCAGGCCATCCTCGATGGCCTTGGCCATGCCGCCCAGCTCTTCCACCTCCCGGATGAGGGTCCAGGCGCGATGGGCCAGTTGATCGGTGAGGTACTCCAGGTAGTAGGAGCCGCCCATGGGATCCACATTGCGGGTTACCTCGGTCTCCTGCTGCAGGTAGATCTGGGTGTCGCGGGCGATCTTGGCCGAGAAGTCGGTGGGCAGGGCGATGGCCTCGTCCAGGGAGTTGGTGTGCAGGCTCTGGGTGCCGCCCAGCACGGCCGCCAGGGCCTCGATGGCGGTGCGGGCGATGTTGTTGAAGGGATCCTGCTCGGTGAGGCTGTAGCCGCTGGTCTGGCAATGGGTGCGCAGGGCCATGGACTTGGGCTTCTGCGGATCGAATGGCTTCACCAGCTTGGCCCACAGCATGCGGCCGGCGCGCATCTTGGCCACCTCCATGAAGTGGTTCATGCCGATGGCCCAGAAGAAGGAGATGCGCGGCGCAAAGTCGTCGATGGTCAGGCCGGCGGAAAGGCCGGCGCGGATGTATTCCAGGCCGTCGGCCAGGGTGTAGGCTAGCTCGATATCGGCCGGGGCGCCCGCCTCGTGCATGTGGTAGCCGCTCACACTGATGGAATTGAAGCGCGGCATGTGGCGGGCCGTATAGGCAAAGATATCGGCGATGATGCGCATGCTGGGCTCCGGTGGGTAGATGAAGGTGTTGCGCACCATGAATTCCTTGAGGATGTCATTCTGGATGGTACCGCTGAGCTTTTCGGCCGGCACGCCCTGCTCTTCGGCTGCCACGATGTAGAAGGCCATGACGGGAATGACGGCCCCGTTCATGGTCATGGAAACGGACATCTGGTCCAGGGGGATCTGGTCGAAGAGGATCTTCATGTCCTCCACGGTGTCGATGGCGACGCCGGCCTTGCCCACGTCGCCGGTCACGCGCTCGTGATCGCTGTCGTAGCCGCGGTGAGTAGCCAAGTCGAAGGCCACGCTCAGGCCCTTTTGGCCGGCGGCCAGGTTGCGGCGGTAGAAGGCGTTGCTCTCTTCGGCCGTGCTGAAGCCGGAGTACTGGCGGATGGTCCAGGGGCGGCCGGTATACATGGTGCTGTAGGGGCCGCGCAGGAAGGGCGGAATGCCGGATACGAAGCTCAGATGCTCCAGTTTTTCCATGGCTTCCGGGCCCAGGACGGGCGGCACGGCAATGTGCTCGGGGGTGTGCCAGGGCTCACCGGCGGGCGTTTGCCCGGGGGAGTTAGGCTGTAGGTTCAGGTCGATGGTGCTGAAATCGGGGCGTGCCATAGGCCGTTGTGGGTTTGGCAATGAAATTAAGGTTTATTCCGCGAATGGCAGGCAGATGCCCGGGGAAGTTTGACGGGATGATTCGCCAAGAGGTATGCGAGAGGATGTCCGGGTCGCGCGCAAATAAATTCGGCGGATGCCCCGGCGGGGGGTTTACACCCAGGGGTATTTCCCCTACTTTTGTACGGAACGACCCCATAAACGCAGAAACACGTGATTCACTATTCGCGCTTTACCCTCTCCAACGGCCTGCGGGTGTTGGTCCACGAAGATGAAAGCACTCCTATGGTCGCCGTCAACCTTCTCTACAATGTCGGCGCGCGCGACGAATCTCCGGACCGAACCGGATTCGCCCACCTCTTCGAGCACCTGATGTTCGGCGGCTCGGCCAATGCACCGGATTTCGACGAGCCCATCCAGCATGCCGGTGGGGAGAACAATGCGTTCACCAACAACGACATCACCAATTTCTACGATATCCTGCCCGCTGAAAACCTCGAAACGGCCTTGTGGCTGGAGTCCGATCGCATGGCCGCCCTGCAGTTTGACGAGCAGGTGCTGGATGTGCAGCGCAAGGTGGTCGTGGAGGAATTCAAGGAAACCTGCCTGAACGAGCCCTACGGCGACGTATGGCACCACCTGGCAGATATGGCCTACAAGGTGCATCCCTATCGCTGGCCCACCATCGGCAAGGTGCCCCGGCATGTGGAAGAAGCCACCATCGAGGAGGTACGGGATTTTTACCACAAGTTCTACCGGCCCAACAACGCCATACTCACCCTCTGCGGCAGGGTAGACACCGCCCAGGTGCACCACCTGGTGGAAAAGTGGTTTGGCGACATTCCGGCCGGTCCTGTCCCTGCCCGGCGCCTGCCCGTTGAACCGCCCCAACGACGCCTGGAGCAGCGCATCAACGAAGGCCCGGTACCTTCTGACGCCCTGTACCTTGCCTTTCATACCCCGGCCCGTACCGAACCCGATTTCTATCCCGTCGACCTGCTTTCCGACCTGCTTTCCAACGGTGCGTCTTCCCGCCTGTATCGCCGCCTGCTCAAGGAGCAGCAACTCTTCAGCTACATAGACGCCTATGTGACCGGCAGCATCGACCCCGGCCTGCTCATTATCGAAGGGCGCCCCGCTGCCGGCGTGACGCTTGAGGAAGCCGAAGCCGCCATATGGGCGGAACTGGAAGAGCTCAAGGCCGGGCTGGTTCCGGAACGGGAACTGCAAAAGGTAAAGAACAAAACCGAGAGCAGCCTGCTCTTCAGTGAGCTCAACGTGCTGAACAAAGCCATCAACCTGGCTTACTTCGAGCTGCTGGGCGATCCCGAACTGATCAACCTCGAAGCGGAACTGTATCGCCAGGTCACGCGTGAAGCCATCCAACGCATCGCCCGGGAGATACTCACCCCCGAAAACTGCTCCGAACTCTACTACAAAAAAGCCGAGGCCTGAGCCAAAAGTATGAGCCCGGAGCACCCTGATCAGGCGTTCCGGGCTCATACCCGTTTCAGAAGAAGGGATTCAGGGCCGTATGTGCCCTGCCTCTAGCCGGCCAGTAGGTACTGGTATTCGGGGTGTCGGCTCATAAATCCGGACATCAGGGGGCATTTGGGTTTAATTTTATACCCGTTCTTGTCGGCGAACTTGACCCCCCGGCGAGCCATCTCTACCCCGATGCCGACAGCGTCCAACACGTCCGGAACATGATACTTGGTGAATTCTACCACCACCGGCTGCCGGTCGGTTAACAGATTGTATTCCAGGTACACCTCTTCCTGCCCTTTCATATCCATATAAAACTTTTGCTCGGAGGTGTCCTGTCGAATGTTGAGTACTTTCGGATCGATTTCAGCCATAACAATTTTCGCGTTTAAGATAAAACACAGAAACGAAGGCCGATGTGCGCTCCGGGGGGGAAGTTCTCGACGGAAGCAGGCGACGGATCAAAACATATCCAGCAGCAGGCGGGCCTCATCGCTCATCTTGCTCTTGTCCCAGGGTGGGTCAAAGACTACGCGCAGGTCTACGTCATTCACGCCCGCTACCTCCATCACCTTTTGCTGCGCCTCCAGCGGCAGCGAATCGGCCACCGGGCACATAGGCGTGGTGAGGGTCATTTCCAGAACGACCTGGCCGTCGTCCCGGATGTCGATGGAATAAATGAGGCCCAGCTCGTAGATATCCGCCGGTATTTCCGGATCGTACACGGTTTTCAGGGCCTCGACGATCTTTTCGCGTATGGCATTTTTTTCTTGCTCGGTCATATCAGACATCCTTTTTGGCGGCCAGGCCCAGGCCGTAAAGTTTCATTTGCTTGACCATGCTCACCAGACCGTTTGAACGGGTGGGGGAAAGGTGCTCCTTGAGCCCGATGCGATCTATAAAGTACAGGTCGGCATGAGCGATCTCTTCAGGCGTATGGCCGGAGAGCACCCGAATGAGCAAGGCAATGATGCCCTTGGTGATCACGGCATCGCTGTCGGCCGTGAATTCCACGTGGGCATTGGCCAGATCTGCATGCAGCCACACCTGGCTCTGACAGCCCCGGATCAAGTGCTCATCGTCTTTGTACTGCACATCGATCAACGGCAGATTCTTACCGAGTTCAATGATGTAGTCGTACTTATCCATCCAGTCGTCGAAAAACTCGAATTCGCTGATGATCTCGTCCTGGATTTGGTTGATGGTCATGATCGTCGGTGTGGAATAAATCGGTTGTTCCTGTTTCATGGTTGAGGCCATTTTCCCGGCCTCGGGCTTTTTTTTTCGGGGGCTCCCTCTGCTGGGGTCGCTAGATATCGCTAGGCCGGCTACCGCAGCATGTTCAGGGCCCGTTCCAGGGCAGCGGCCAGGCGTTCTACGTCGGCCCGGTTGTTGTATACGGCAAAGGAAGCCCGTATGGTACCCGGAATGCCGTAGCGATCCATCAGGGGCTGGGTACAATGATGGCCGGTACGCACAGCTACGCCCTGCTTGTCGAGCAGTGTACCTACGTCGTAGGGGTGCGTGCCTTCCACCAAAAAGGAGATCACACTGGCCTTGTCCCGGGCTGTGCCGATGATGCGCAAGCCCTGCATGGCTTCCAGCAGTTCGGTGGCATACCCCAGCAGGTCGGCCTCGTGCCGGCCGATGGCGGCCTGCCCGATACGCTCGATGTAGTCCAGTGCAACGCCCAGGCCTACAGCACCTGAGACGTCGGGCGTGCCGGCCTCAAACTTGTGGGGCAGCTCGTTGTAGGTCGTCTTTTCGAAGGTGACCGTCTCGATCATCTCGCCTCCCCCCTGATAGGGAGGCAGCTCGTCCAGCCATTTTTTCTTGCCGTAGAGCACCCCTATCCCCGTAGGACCAAACACCTTGTGCCCGGAAAAAACATAGAAGTCGGCATCCAGAGCCTGCACGTCCACCTTGAGGTGAGGCGTGGCCTGCGCGCCGTCGATCAGCACGGGGATGCCCCGCTCATGCGCCCGGGCAACGATAGACTCCACCGGATTGATAGTGCCCAGGGTGTTGGACACATGCACCACGGCCACGATTTTCGTGCGGTCGCTCAGCAGCTTTTCGTATTCCTCCATGAGCAGTTCGCCCCGCTCGTCGACGGGGATCACTTTCAGCACCGCACCGCTCTGCTCGCAGGCCATTTGCCAGGGCACGATGTTGGAGTGATGTTCCATAGCCGAGATGAGCACCTCATCGCCCTCTTTCAGGTATTTGCGCCCGAAGGAGGAAGCCACCAGGTTGATGCCTTCCGTAGCGCCCCGCACAAAAATGATCTCTTCCGAAGAAGCGGCGTTCAGGAAGCTGCGCGCCTTTTCCCGCGCGGTCTCGTAGGCTTCCGTAGCCTCCTGGCTGAGGGAATACACCCCCCGGTGTACATTGGCGTGCTGGTAGCGGTAGTAATGATCCAGGGCATCCAGCACATCTTGCGGCTTTTGGCTGGACGCAGCGCTATCCAGAAAAACCAACGTATGGCCGTGCACCTCACGGCTCAACAGCGGGAAGTCTTCCCGGATGCGATCGATATTCAATGGCTTGGCTATGGTTGTGGTCGGCATAGTTTTTTTCTTCACTTGAGTACGTAGATAACCCTGTGACTCCAATGGATACGAGGATGGTTTGGTTCCGGTCAAAACGCTGAAATTACACTGACCTGGCCAAGGGGCTCTTCTCCCTTGCCTCGGGAGCTATTTCAGGCTTCTGGCCACGACGGGCAGAAGATCAGGGCCCAATACGCAGAGTATCGGGCAGGCCTCCTGGCTCGCCTGGGCTGCCCTAGGATTCGCGCAACTTCTCCTCGATCAGCGCACGCACGCGCTCGGCTATGGGCGCCAGCTCCATGAAATCCACGACTTCGCCCAGGAAAGCCTGCTGGAGCAGGTTGCGGGCTTTCCGGTTGGGTATGCCCCGACTGCGCAGGTAGAATACCGCCGCTTCGTCGAGTTGTCCGATGGTAGCGCCGTGGCTGCAGCGCACGTCGTCGGCATAGATCTCCAACTGGGGCTTGGTATCCATCACAGCGCGAGGCGAGAGGACCAGGCTGCTATTCTGCTGAAAAGCATTGGTCTTCTGAGCATCCTGTCGCACCATCACTTTGCCGTTGAACACTCCCCGTGAGCTGTCGGTGAGTATGCCCTTGTACAGCTCGTTGCTCTGGCAGTGCGGCACAGCGTGGTCGATGAAGGTCTGGTTGTCCAGATGCTGTTTGCCGTTGCCCAGGTAAATGCCGTAGTAATTCGTTTGGGTATTGCTGTTGAGCAGCTCTGTACTTAAGTTATTGCGCACCAGCTTGCCCCCCAGGTCCACAGCATACGAACTGTAGGTACTGTCTCGCTCCTGCCGCACCAGGGTATTGTGGATCTGGTAGGCCGCACGGCTTTCGCGCTGCAGGCGGTAGTGATCCACCCGGGCATTGGCACCCAGTTCGATCCAGTTGGCTGTATTGGTGAAGTAGAGGCTGTCCGGATCCAGGGCACGGTAGCTCTCGATCAGTGTCAGGCGGCTACCACCTTGGGCCTGAACGAACAACTGCGGATGGGCGAAATGCGCATCTTCCCCCGCTGCGCTCAGGTAGATCAGGTGGATCGGGCGTTCGATGGCGGCATTCCGGTCGGAACGGATGAAGAGGCCGTGCGCAGCAAAGGCCCGATTGAGGGGAAGAAAGGTATTTTTACCCGTTCCACCCGCCTGGGCGATCTGTACCTCCATCCAGCGGCGAATGCCGTCATCCTCCAGTGCCTGGCTCACAGGCAACAGGTGCAGGCCGTCGGGCAGTTCGTCCAGATCCGAATGCCGGGGGTCCAGCACACCATTGGTAAACACCAGCTTCAGAGCGTTCAGTTCCGGATAGCTGATGGCTTCCAGATCCTTTTGCGCCAGGGCGGCGGGTTGCCCTTCGCGATAGGCCTGTTTAATTACCGAAGTTACACTGGTGTATTTCCAGTCCTCATCGCGGCGGGTGGGAAACTCCAGCCCCTGAAGCTCGCGAAAGGCCCGGCGGCGAAAGGCCGCATGGGGGGGGTCCCGGAGCCCGTCCAGCCCATCTTCATAGCGCTGAAACAGATCGTTCAGCCAGTCCTGAGTACTTGTATGTTGATCTTGCAATATTGCTGACATCTTCGTTTTCGATTTTGTGGCTCCCGGAAGGAAGCCAGCCTTTACCCGGCCATGACTTCGGCCTTGATCCAGTCATAGCCCTGCTCTTCCAGTTGGAGAGCGAGTTCTTTATCGCCCGACTTCACGATCCGGCCGTCGTAAATAACGTGTACGTAATCCGGTACGATGTAGTTGAGCAGGCGTTGGTAGTGGGTTACGATCAAAAAAGAGCGCTCGGGGCCTCTCAACTGATTAACGGAATCGGCCACAATTTTCAAGGCATCGATATCCAGGCCGCTGTCGGTTTCGTCCAGAATGGCCAACTTGGGGTCCAACAGAGCCATCTGCAGCATCTCATTGCGCTTTTTCTCGCCTCCGCTGAAGCCCTCATTGAGCGAACGCTTCAGAAAGGACTCATCGATGCCCAGCATTTTCGCTTTTTCGCGAAGGAGCTTGAGCAGTTCGACGGGGCTGAGTTCGTCCTGTCCGCGCGCCTCGCGCATGGCGTTTATGGCGCTCTTGAGAAAGGTTGCGTTGCTCACGCCGGGAATCTCGATAGGATACTGAAATGCCATGAATACGCCGGCATGGGCCCGCTCATCCACGTCCATCTCCAGAACATCCTCGCCGTTGAAGGCAATGCTACCCTGGGTTACCTCGTAGTCTTCCCGGCCTGCAATCACGTTGGCCAGGGTGCTCTTTCCGGAGCCGTTGGGGCCCATGATGGCGTGCACTTCGCCGGGGTTGATGTCCAGATTGACCCCTTTCAGTATTTCCTTGTCCTCAACCGATACTCTCAGGTCCTTGATGTGAAGCATGTGTGCAAATTTGAGTTAGTAGTGCCCTTATGGATCAGCCGACGCTGCCTTCCAGGCTGATTGCCAATAGTTTTTGTGCCTCGGAGGCAAATTCCATGGGAAGTTCGCTGAAGACTTCCTTGCAATAGCCGTTCACGATCATATTGATCGCATCTTCTTCACTCAGCCCTCGCTGCTGGAGGTAGAAGAGCTGATCTTCACCGATCTTGGAAGTAGTGGCCTCGTGCTCTACTTTGGCCGTCTGGTTTTCGATCTCCAGATAGGGAAAGGTGTGCGCTCCGCAGCGATCGCCCATCAGCAGGGAATCGCACTGCGAAAAGTTGTGGGCGTTATCAGCCCGCTTGCCGATCTTCACCTGGCCGCGATAGGAATTGTCGCTGCGGCCGGCTGAAATGCCTTTGGATATGATGGTACTGCGGGTATTCTTGCCCAGGTGAATCATCTTGGTACCGGTATCGGCCTGCTGGCGGTTGTTGGTGACCGCTACCGAGTAAAACTCGCCGATGGAGTTGTCGCCCTTCAGCACGCAGCTGGGGTACTTCCAGGTGATGGCTGAGCCCGTCTCCACCTGTGTCCAGGAGATCTTGGAGTTTCGGCCGGCGCACAGGCCCCGCTTGGTCACGAAGTTGTAAATACCGCCTTTCCCTTCGGCATCGCCGGGGTACCAGTTCTGAACCGTTGAGTATTTGATCTCGGCATCGTCCAGCGCAATGAGTTCGACAACGGCTGCGTGCAGCTGATTCTCATCGCGCATGGGCGCTGTACAGCCTTCCAGGTAACTGACGTAGCTGCCTTCCTCTGCGATGATGAGGGTGCGCTCAAACTGCCCGGTGTTGGCGAAGTTGATCCGGAAGTAGGTGGATAGCTCCATCGGGCAACGCACGCCCTTGGGAATGTACACAAAGGAACCGTCGGAAAACACCGCCGAGTTCAGGGCAGCGAAGTAATTGTCGTTATGGGGTACTACCGTGCCCAGGTATTTCTTCACCAGTTCGGGATGATCCTGCAAGGCTTCGCTGAAGGAACAGAAAATGATGCCCAATTCGGCGAGTTTTTCCTTGTAGGTCGTCTTGACCGACACGCTGTCCAGCACGGCATCCACAGCTACCCCGGCCAGCACTTTTTGCTCTTCCAGCGGAATGCCCAGCCGGTCGAAGGTGCGCAGCAGTTCGGGATCTACTTCCTCCAGGCTTTCATACTCGGGCTTTTTCTTGGGTGCCGCGTAGTAGATGATGTCCTGGTAATCAATGGGATCGTAGTGCACATTGGGCCATTTCGGCTCCTTCATGGTCAGCCAGTTCCGATAGGCTTTGAGCCTCCACTCCGTCATGAATGCGGGCTCATTCTTTTTGGCTGAGATCATGCGAACGACATCCTCATCCAATCCTTTGGGGAAGGCGTCCGTCTCAATATCACTGGAAAATCCGTACTTATATTCGCTGCTGGTGTGCTTCTCCAGCGTTTGCATGGAATCGCTCATATGCGTGGGGTGTCTTTTTGGCTTCGCAAATTTAGACTTAATCCAAATAATTTCCTCATGTTACTCTACAATAGTGCGCACACAAAGTTCATGGGATTCAGGGAATTTTTACCGGCTCGGAATACAACAAAACAACGGATTCCACGGGAGGTTCTGCGAGGCATCCATTTCCTGACCCTAATCCGGGCGATCAATGCAGGATCAGCTTGCCCTGCCGGCTGCCCTCAGGTGTGTCCAGACGGTAAAAATACACCCCCGGAGCCAGATCTGGCTTCAAAGCCTCCAGCCAGGGCCCCTGCACCTCCCACTGCCTGTGCAACAGGGTTTTTCCGGCGGGCGAAAACAGGCGAAACTGAACGGTACCGGCCAGCCCCTGGACCGACACAAAAAGGACATCCCTGGCCGGGTTGGGAAAGACCCGGAGGCCGATTTCGCGCTCCACACCGGGGGTAGCTGTCACTTCCAGAGCCCGCTGCACGGCTAGCAGGGCGTCGATCCGCCCATAGCCGTAAACGGCATTGGGAACCCCGCTGCCCGATACGCCCCCGCAGTCCTGACCGGACAACATGGGTTTGGCGGTCTCTTCCAGAATTGCTTCCAGGGTTTCCACCTGGCCGCGCAGATCGGGATTGGCGCTGAGCATGAGGGCCACTACGCCGGCCACATGCGGGGCAGCCATACTCGTGCCACTGAAGGAGGCATAGGCCCCATCGGGTATCGCCGAGCGCACGTTCAGCCCGGGAGCCGCCACGTTGGGCTTGAGGCGGAAGCTGCTGTCGGCAAGGATCAGCCCGCGGCCACTGAATGCGGCGATGGTATCGTCAGGCCGGGTAGCCCCTACCGAGAAGCTGCCTTCGAAAAAAGCCGGCGGCGCATCGATGGTCCCACATCCGCTGCCTTGGTTCCCGGCGGAGACTACCACTAGGATGCCGGCAGCCCGCAGGTTCTGTACGGCTTGTTCCATCAGACCCCAGTTGGCGGGTGTACACCCTTCGATCTCAGGGCAACGCCAGGAGTTGTTGACTACATCCGGGGCCAGGTCGGGGTCGGGGTGCTCACCGTTGAGGTCGGTCGGCGCCAGAAACCACTGAAAACACTCGAGGTAGGTAGATGGGGAACCCCAGCCCCGGTCCATGTTCCGGCAAGCGATCCACTGCGCCTCAGGGGCTACTCCGATCTGGTTGCCCGCCCCGTCGTCGCCGACCATAGTTCCCATGGTGTGTGTGCCGTGGTTGTTGTCGTCACAAGGCACGGGCGAGCCCAGGCCACAGGGGTTGTTCATGGGGTTGCTGGTGCTGTCGTTGTTGAGAGGATTGAGTTCGCGCACAGCATCGTGCCAATTGTAGTGATGGTCGGCCTGGCTGCCGTTCCAACCCCGGTACTGCTCCCTGAGCGCCGGATGATCCCAGTCGCAGCCGGTATCCTGCCCGGCAACGACCACCCCCTGCCCCCGAAAACCCAAAGCCCATACCTGATCGGCTTTGATCTGCCGGACGCCCCACTCCGCCTCCTCCCGCGCGGAAGTACCGGACTCGACGGGGGCAGGGCGCTCCAGGCGAACCATCGGATCGGGGATCAGGGCCACGACTTCCGGAAGCCGGGCAAGCGCCTCGGCCAGGCGGGCATCACCCCGTGTGCGCAGCGCATTGACGATCCAAAAGGACTGATAAGGCACGCCAAGGCGTTCCAGCATCCGGATAGCTACAGCCTGACTTTGGCGGGCCTGCCCGCGGAGTTGTTCGAACACGTATCGCCCCCGGGCTTCCTTGGTCTTTTTTTCACCGGCCCGGTCCAGAGAAGCCCGGCCGTCGAAAACGAGCAGCCATTCCGCCTCGCCGCCCCGTTCCAATCTATGCCTGACCGCTTCCGCCATCTTTTCGGATTGCTGGGCCGGCAACAGGAAAGGCAAGATCACACACAGGAAAATGGAAACAGCTTTCATCCCTTCTTGGGTTTTCCCGGAAAATACGCATTGTCCCGCAGTTTGAAAAAGCGGTCTGCAGGAATGCCTTTCGCATTCCACTTAATCCAAAGAAAATGCGCAAGTTGAATACCCTGAATTCAATAAATAATTGTATTTTGGACCAAGAGCTTAGACAACGTAGCACGCCCGGAAACCGATCTGATCCAAACACCCCAGAGCCGTAAACAGAGAGGGGCTATGCCGACCAAAACCCAAGTCTACGATGCGTTCACAGGTATGAGTGCATGGGACGAGAAAATCGTAGTGCAATTCATCCAGGCGAATGTGCGCGAAAGCAACTGCAGTGGCATTCGCGAATCCATTGATTACGCACTCAAAAACAAGCCGTCCTTCGGCGGATTTGTCCTTACCCTGTGGGAGGACGAAGAATTGGCAGGCGTGCTGATCTGCAATAAAACCGGCATGGCGGGCTACAGTCCCTGCAACGTTTTTGTCTTTGTAGTCACTCCTGCTTCCCACCCTCGTGGCGAACACCTCCTTCGCGAGCTATTGGACAAAGGGATAGCCCGAGCCGACGGAAATATAGCCCTGCATCTCGAACCCGGCCATCCCGCCCTGCCTTTGTATCAGGATCGGGGTTTTCGGCCTCAATACCTGGAACTCCGGTTCGAAAAACGCCCCTCTACCGTTCAGGCGCGGTGAGCCTCGCCGCATAATTTTTTCTGGAAAGGACTACCTTCTTTTGGGGAAAATTCGTACCATTCGAAGCTGTAGATGTCCTAACCCCACTGCATGAACTCAGATCGCGTGATCGGCTGTCATACGGGGGAAGAACGCGGGCCGTTGCTGATCGTCCTGGGTGGCATGCACGGCAACGAACCGGCCGGCGTAGAAGCGCTGGAGCAGTTTTTCACCCTCCTGGAACTGGAGCCCGAACACAACCCGGAATTCTCCTTCTGCGGCCGTTTTGTCGGGATCCGGGGCAATTTACCCGCACTCGAAAAGGGGCGTCGTTTTATTGAAAAAGACCTCAACCGGCAGTGGACGCCTGAAAATGTAGCGCGCATCCGCCATACGGCTCGTAGCGAATTAAAATACGAGGATCGCCAGCTGCTCGAGATCCTGGAGTGCATTGAGGAACAGATACGCGACTACCGGCCTTCCAACATGGTGGTGCTGGATCTGCACACCACAACGGCCACCGGCGGCATATTCTCCATCCCCACCGATGAGCCCGAAAGCGTTCACATTGCCGTGGAACTGCACGCGCCGGTCATCAAAGGCCTGCTGAGGGGCATACGCGGCACTACCCTGCATTATTTCAATACCGAAAATATGGGCGTGCGGACGGTAGCCGTCACCTTCGAGGCCGGCCAGCACGAGGACGAGCTTTCCGTCAACCGGGCTCTGGCTGCCATCACCAACTGCATGCGCACGATCGGCTGCGTGCAGGCCCAACATGTGGAAAACCGGCACGATGAACTGCTCAAGGAATACTCGCGGAACCTGCCCAAGATCGCTGAGCTCATTATGACCCATCCCATACAGCCCGGCGACCAGTTCCGCATGCTGCCCAACTACCACAATTTCCAGCCCGTACATCGGGGGGAGGTCCTGGCGGTAGACCAGCACGGTAAGATCGCCGCACCCGAATCGGGCTGCATTCTCATGCCGCTGTACCAAGAGCAGGGCGACGATGGCTTCTTTCTCATCCGGCCGCTGGAGTTTTTCTGACGGGTCTGAAGTGCCCTGAAGTCCTTCCCAACCGGCCCGGCTGCCTGCTTGCCAAAAGATTTTCGGATTCCCCGCCTTCCGTGCAGGGTGCCGGAGTGTGGAAGCTACTGTCCGGCCCAGGATGCGATCGCTTCAGGCAGGTATTCCGGGGAAAAAGAGAACGGGCATCCGCTAGGCTTCGTCCGCCATCTGCAGAAACTGCATATCGTGAAGGTTCCGGTAATGGCCGTCTTCCATCTGCAGGAGCTCTTCGTGAGTGCCGTACTCCGCCACTTCCCCTTTTTGCAGCACCAGCACGTGGTCGGCATGGCGAATGGTGCTCAGGCGATGGGCAATAATGATGCTGGTGCGCCGGGCGATGAGTTTTTCTATGGCGTGCTGGATGACGGCTTCGGTCTCGGGATCTACGGAGGAGGTAGCCTCATCCAGGATGAGGATGTCCGGGTCGAACACCAGGGCTCGCACAAAGGAGATGAGCTGCCGCTGACCCATGCTGAGTGTGGCGCCCCGTTCCATCACCTGATATTCATATCCGCCCGGTAAGCGCTCAATAAAGATGTCCGCGCCGATGAGCCGGGCGGCTCGCTCCACCTCTTCCCGGCTGAAGCGCTCGTCGCGCAGGGTGATGTTCTCATACACGCTGCCCGAGAACAGAAAAACGTCTTGCAAGACCATGCCCAAACGGTTTCGCAGGGCGTAGAGGTCGTATTCCCGTTGATCGACCCCATCCACCAGGATGCGGCCCTTCTGGATGTCGTAGAAGCGATTGAGCAAATTGATGATCGTTGTCTTCCCGGAGCCGGTACTCCCCACGATGGCCAGGGTATGGCCCAGCTCGATGCGAAAACTGAGATCGCGAAGCACCCAATCGCGGCCGTTGTAGGCAAAGAAAACGTTTTCGAAGGCGACCTCGCCGCGCAGCTTATCCGGTCTTTGGGTGCCGGTATTGGGTATAAACTCGTCGCGATCCAGGAGGGTAAACACCCGCTCGGAAGCGACCAATCCCATCTGCAGGGTATTGAACTTGTCGGCCAGCATGCGCATCGGGCGGAAAAGCATGCTGAGATAAATGGGAAAAGCGACGAGTGCCCCCAGCGTCACCTCATTGCCGATAACGCCGCGAGCGCCATACCACACCATCAGGCCCAAAGAGGCTGCCGAGATGATCTCTACCACCGGAAAGAAAATGGCGTAATAGAGAATAGAATCCAGGTTGGCCTGAGTGTATTCCCGGTTGATGGTGCGAAATTTGTTCATTTCCTGCTCCTCGGCATTGAAGATCTGTACAACGCGCATGCCGGTTATTCGCTCCTGCAAAAAAGCGTTCATGCGGGATATTTGCGAGCGAACGATCTGGAAAGCGGCCTTTACTTTTTCCTTGAAAATATACGTGGCACCAATGAGCAGGGGCAAGACCGTAAGGCATACCAGGGTGAGTTTCCAGCTGGTGTACAGCATAATGCCCAGCACGGCAAAGAGGGTGAGCAGATCGGCCACAATGTTGATGACCCCCTGGGTAAAGACCTGGTTAATGGTTTCAATGTCGTTTATGGTTCGCGTAGTGCTGGTGCCGATGGGGGTCTGGTCGAAATACTTTAACCGAAGATCGGTGATGTGTTTGAAGACGCGCACGCGCAGATCGCGGATCACCGATTGCCCCAGCAGGTTGGTGGAATAGATAAAGATGTATTCCAGTACGGCTTCCAGGATGAGTACCCCGAAAAGAACAAGCGTGAAGCGAACCATGCCGGGCACATCGTAATTGAAGATATACTCATCCACCATCACCTTGATGAGGTGAGGACGCAGAATGGCCACCGGGGCCAGCACCACGCCCAACACAGCAGCCGTGGTGAAAAGCTTTCGATACGGCATGGCCTGTCGAAGAACCCGTCCCAGCACATACCAGTCGAGCTTATTCTTGTTGGTCGCTGAAGCCATAAGGTAATTTAAGAGCCTACTGGGTAACGGAATGGTCGTGTGGATAGTTTCACCCCTCTTTGGGTTTTTGGGTCACAGCAACCCTTCGTCCGAAAAGCTGGTGTAACCGCCCTCGGCAACGATGAGGTGGTCGAGCACGCATACGTCCAGCACCTGACCGGCCTGTTTGAGCTTGCGGGTGAGATCGAGATCGGCCTGGCTGGGTTGCAGATTGCCGGATGGGTGGTTGTGGCATAGGATGACGGAGCTGGCCAACCCTTCGACGGCTTTGCGGAAAACGATCTTGGCGTCGACCACCGTTCCGCTCACGCCGCCCGTGCTGATGCGCTCGCGGGCGGTGATGCGGTTGGCTCGATTGAGCAGCAACAGCCAGAACTCTTCGTGCGGCAGATCGGCAATGAGCGGGGCGATGGCCTGATAAGCATCCTGGCTGGAGCGCATACAAGGCCGCCGGCGCAAGTCGGCCAGCTGCCGGCGACGGCCCAGTTCCAGGGCGGCAGCCACGGTGATGGCCTTGGCCTCTCCCATGCCCTTGTAGCGGGTGAGCTCGGCGATGGAGCAGCGCCCCAGCGCATGCAGGTCCTGATCGACCCCTGCCAAAATGCGCTTCGCCAGGCCCACGGCCGATTCCTCCGGTGAACCCGAACGCAGCAGGATAGCCAGCAGCTCGGCATCCGTCAGGTTGCTTTTGCCTTGCCGGAGCAATTTTTCGCGAGGTCGATCTTCCTCGGCCCAGCTCTTGATGCCGAGGGGGGAGTGAGGATAGGAGTCCATGGTTTTTGGGAATTGAAGCCTGCCGAATGAGCGCGCGAAGCTTTTGCTTTTCCGCACGATGCCTTTATTAAAAGGAGTGTCTTTTTTGCGGTTTTCCACAAGTCTCCCCCCCGAGTCGGACTATTCTCCGAATTCTGCGCTCTTCGGACCGAGGAATGGCCGATTTTTTCCAGCAATCCGGATTGAACCCGATGTGAAAAGCTGAAAATCAATACTCTCTTTTCTTTACGCCTGCATACCGGGATCGATCTGTGAATAATTGGGGCTGAAAAAGGGGAAATTCCCGCTATCTTGAAGGCATGCCTCGATCTGCCGGCACGAACTCCAAGCGCGATTTTTCCTTTCGCCCGGGCGAACGCCTGAAGAGCCGCAAGCTGATCCAACGGCTTTTTGCCGAGGGGCAGTCCTTTAGCCAGTACCCGCTGCGCATTGTCTGGCTGGAGGTCGATGCCGACTGGGACTACCCCGTGCAGTTTGCGCAGAGTGTTTCCAAGCGGAAATTCCCCAGAGCGGTCCAGCGCAACCGGCTGAAGCGCCTGATGCGGGAAGCCTGGCGACTTTCGCGTCACGACCTGTACCCGACCCTGGAACACCGAAACACAAAAGTAGCTGTGATGATGTTGTACATAGCATCGGAGCCTTTGCCTTTCAGCACCATCAAAAAGGCCTGCCGAAAGATCATTCGACGCCTGGACAAGCAACTTACCCCATGAACGCAATTTTTTCCCGCCTCTTTCTTTTGTTCCCCCTGCTGCTAATCCTTGGCACGCCCCTGGCTGCCCAGAAAATGCTCATTTTGGAGAAGTACGGTTCGGCCAAGGTGAAAAAGTTTTACGTAGGCGACGAACTGCAGTACAAGCTCTACGACTTTCCCGGCTTTCGCACGGCCGTGCTGGAAGACATTAGAGTAGAAGACAACCTGCTCGTTTTTCCCAAGCAGTATGTATCCCCGGATGAGATTGAGGCCTTCCGCTACGACATCAACTGGGGCAAGCCCGTTGGGCGCAGCCTGATGTATTTCGGCCTCGGCTGGTCGTTCTTTGCCGGCGTGGCCGACCTCACCAACCTGGGTTACGAGTACACCTGGGGCGACGCCGTCGTATCGGGTACGGCCCTGTTGTCGGGTTTTCTGATCTCAAAACTGGTAAAACACAAAACCATTCGATTCGGCAAAAGACGGCGCCTGCGGGTGATCGATGTGACACCGGTGCCAGCACCGCCGCCCAAGCCCTAATCCCGCTCTATTAAATAGCGCAGTGCCAACTCGTACCCCTTTAGGCCCAAACCAGCGATCGTACCGAGGCAATGCGGCGACAGATAGGAATGATGACGAAAGGCCTCGCGCGCGAATACATTGGAGATATGCACTTCCACCACCGGACTTTCAATGGCGGCCACTGCATCGGCCAGCGCCAGAGAGGTGTGGGTGTACGCCCCGGCATTGAGCACCAGCCCTTTGCTTGAAAACCCCCATTCGTGCAGCTTGTCGATCAGCTCGCCTTCCCGGTTGCTTTGAAAATAATGGATGCCGGCCTGTGGGAAAAGAGCCTGCAGCTGGGGGAGGTAAGTCTCGAAAGAGATCGAGCCGTAGAGTTCGGGCTCCCGTCTGCCCAGCAAATTGAGGTTTGGCCCGTTGATAATGTGGTATGCCGCGGCTGCCAAAACGGAATTAGTTGGCCAGATCCGATAAAAACTGAATGCGCATCAGCTGGATCTCCTCCATGGTGATGTCGTCTTCCTTGAGCTCGTTGTAGGCCTCCAGGTCCGAATCCGTCTCAGCTTGCATGAAGTACTCGTTGATCTCTTCGCGGGAGTACTCGTCCACATTGTCCTCGATGTAATAATCGATATTGATCTTGGTGCCGGAGAGGACGATGGCGTAGAGTTCCTGCAGCAGATCCTCCATACTGATGTTGTTGGAAGCGGCCAGGTCCTCCAGAGGTATTTTCCGGTCGATCCCCTGAATGATGTTGACCTTGATCTTGGATTTGTTGGCCACCTGTTTGACGACGAAATCGTTGGGGCGCTCGATGTCGTTCTCGTCGACGTAGTCCTGGATGAGCTCCAGGAAGGGCTTGCCGTACCGCATGGCCTTGCCTTTGCTCACACCGCTGATCTGGGCCATGTCCTCCATGCTCAGGGGATACTGGGTGGCCATGTCCTCCAGTGAGGGATCCTGGAAGATCACAAAGGGCGGGACGTCGCGGCGTCGGGCTTCCTTGCGCCTCAGGTCCTTCAGCATTTTCATCAGGGTCTCATCCAGCACCGCCGATCCGTTCGAAGAGGGCGGGGCCGGGGCCATCTCGTCGTAATTGTGGTTGATGGGCACCTGAATGGCACGCGGGCTTTTTACGAAGGCCCTTCCCGCCGGTGTGAGTTTCAGCAGGCCGTAGCTTTCCACATCCTTGTACACGAGGTCGTGCAGCATGGCCTGGCGGAAAACGGTGCTCCAAAAGGTGTCGTCTTGCTTTTTACCCTTTCCGTAGAGGGGCTTCTGATCAAAGCCGTAGTCGCGCATGGATTTGGTGTCGCGGCCGCGCACAAAGTCGATCAGGGTTTTGATGCCGTAGTTTTCATCCAGCTGCTCGACGACCTGCAGGCCCAGTTTCATTTCCTCTTTCACCTGGACCCGCTCTTTGGGGTAGCGGCAGTTGTCGCACATCTGGTCGCAATCGCTGTCGTCGAATTCTTCGCCGAAGTAATGGAGGAGAAATTTTCGACGACAGGCCGTGGTCTCGGCATAGGCCATGACCTCCTGCAAGAGCTGGTTGCCCATTTCGCGTTCCGCCACCGGTTTATCGCGCAGGAATTTTTCCAGTTTTAGGATGTCCTTGTAGGCGTAGAAAGCCACGCACCGGCCTTCCAACCCGTCGCGACCGGCCCGGCCGGTTTCCTGATAGTAGTTCTCAATGCTCTTCGGAATGTCGTAGTGGATCACGAAGCGCACATCGGGTTTGTCGATGCCCATGCCAAAGGCGATGGTCGCCACGATCACGTCCACTTCCTCCATCAAAAAGTCGTCCTGGGTTTTGGAGCGCACCTTGGCGTCCAGGCCGGCATGGTAGGGCGCCGCTTTGATATCGTTGACCACCAGCGCTTTGGCAATGTCCTCCGCTGACTTCCGGCTCTGTACATAAACGATGCCCGACTGGCCTTCTTTTCGTTTGGCGATCTGTATGATCTGTTTGATCACCTCCTCGTGCTTGCCTTTGGGCCGCACCTCGTAGTACAGGTTTTCGCGATTAAACGAGGAAATGAAGGTGCGCTCGTCCTCCATATTGAGGTTCTTCACAATGTCGGACTGCACTTTAGGCGTGGCGGTGGCTGTGAGGGCCACTACGGGAATATCCGTACCGATGGCGTCGAGCATATCCCGGATGCGGCGATATTCCGGCCGGAAGTCGTGCCCCCATTCGGAGATGCAATGGGCTTCGTCTACGGCTACAAAAGAGATACTCACCTGCTGGAAAAAAGCGATGTTTTCGTCTTTAGTCAAGGTCTCCGGGGCAATGAACAGCATTTTGGTCTTGCCGTCCATGATATCCTGTTTGACTTTCTTCATCTGCGCCTTGGTCAGCGAAGAGTTCAGAAAGTGAGCCACTTCGTCGTCCTGGCTATATCCCCGGATGGAATCGACCTGATTTTTCATCAGGGCGATGAGGGGGGAAATGATCAGGGCGGTACCGTCGAGCAAAAGGGCAGGCAACTGGTAGCACAGGGACTTGCCGCCGCCGGTAGGCATAATGACGAAAGTGTCCTGACCCTCCAGTACGCTTCGTATGATAGCTTCCTGGTTGCCCTTGAAGGTGTCAAAGCCGAAATGTTGCTGCAAAGCGTCGTGCAGACTTTCCACGGTCATCGTCATAGCATACGATTCTGGGTCGGAGGAATGCTGTACTTTTGTCGTCCAATCGGATGAAACACCCAATTAAGTTAGGCAAAAAATGGGGATAAATACAATTTTTAACGGTGCTTTACTCAGGCGGTTATAATCGCTCTCGACCCGGTTTTTCAAAAAGCTTTCAAAAGTACAAAATTTTATGGTGAAGTCCGAAGAACTCATCCTGGAAACTGCCCGGCGCACCCTGCGCATCGAAGCTGAGGTGCTGCAAGGCTTGCAGGAAAGCATCAACGAAGACTTCCGCCAATGCGTACAGTCTATTTTCAGCAGCTCCGGCCGGGTGGTCGTGACGGGCATCGGCAAAAGCGCCCTGGTGGGGCAAAAGATCGTGGCGACCCTCAACTCCACGGGCACGCCCGCCCTGTTTATGCATGCTGCCGACGCCATTCACGGCGACCTCGGTATGATCAGGCCGCCCGACCTCGTCCTTTGTTTATCGAAAAGCGGCGAGACGCCCGAGGTAAAAGCCCTGGTGCCCCTGCTCAAAAACCTCGGCCGAACTCTCATCGGCATGGTGGGCCACCCGGATTCCTACCTGGCCCGCCAGGCGGATTTCGTTCTGCTCACGCCCGTCAGCCAGGAAGCTGATCCCAACAATCTGGCTCCCACCGCCAGCACCACCGCTCAAATGGCCATGGGCGATGCTTTGGCTACCGCCCTGCTTGCCCTGCGCGGCTTCACCCCGGCCGACTTCGCCCAATATCACCCCGGAGGTGCTCTGGGCAAGCAACTCTACCTGCGCGTGAACGATCTCTACCCCCAAAACGAGAAGCCGGCCGTAGCGCTGCAAGCCTCCCTGTCCGAAACCATCCTGGAGATGACCTCCAAGCGCCTGGGGGCCACCGCCGTACTGGACGAAGCCAACCGGCTGGTCGGCATCATCACCGACGGCGACCTGCGCCGCATGCTGGAGCGCAGCGAGCAGGCCACCGACATCCGCGCCCAAACCATTATGACGCCCGAACCCAAAACCATCCCGCCCAACGCCCTGGCTGTAAAAGCCCTGCAGCTCATGCGCCAACACAGCATCACCCAACTCATCGTGAGCGAAGACGGCACCTACCTCGGCATGGTCCACCTGCACGATCTCATCCGGGAGGGGTTGATTTGAGTGGGGCGACGGGGGTGGAGCCGGATTGAGAGGGGCATCGGACTACTGGAATAGTCAAATGGGGGTGGCGCTTTGCGAACTGTGGACTAATACCGTTTCAAGTATGAAATGACCTGTCCCGCTTTAAAATAGGTTGGATGC
>CAZQSF010000061.1:0-23480 GCA_964595955.1 uncultured Saprospiraceae bacterium | reverse complement strand
ATTTTGCAATTCGTCAGCCCTTCGGGCGGAAAATTCGGTGAATTTTCCGGGTTAGAACCCAGCTAGGGCTTATGCAATCATTTGGCATGTGCCAGGCGCAGAGCCGACATTCAAAATAATATTTGAGCCTGGCGGGTGAAAAGTCAGGAATGGAGGGTTTTGTGGTTCGGGATTTTTTGCGAATATTCGCTTCGCATTCTGCCTGGTCCTCCTTTAACGGGGGGGCAAATGGGGTTAACAGGCAACACATGCAGTAACGTGGATCACCTTGCCGACAGGGCAAGGTGATTTTTTTTAGCCTTCACCTTCTTCCTGAACGGCATTGATGGTCTCCACTTCTTTATCGATGTAAAAGAGGCTCAACGGGCCGTCGCCGATGAGGCGAATCTTATCGAGGATGGTGCGCATGAGGGCTTCTTCCTCTCTTTGTTCCTCCACATACCACTGGAGGAAATTGAGGGTCGAATGATCCTGTTCTTCGTTGGAGAGGGTCACCAGCTTGTGAATGGCTGCCGTCACTTTCTGTTCGTGGGCATACACTTGTTCGAACATCTCCCGAACCGACTTGAACTCATGAGGAGGCTGTAGAATGGCCGGCGTGAGTGCCCGGGCATCCATTTCGCTCAGGTAGCCGTACAGGCGAAGCATGTGCTGGCGTTCCTCTTCCGATTGGCGATGCATGAATTGGGCGCAGCCCTCCAGCCCTTCCTGTTCGCACCAGGAGGCCATGGAGAGGTAGAGAAAGGAGGCGTAGCCCTCCAGAGCGATCTGTTCGTTCAGGGCTGCAGTCATTGGCTTGGAAATCATGGTCGAGTCATTTTGGCCGATAAAAGTAAACAATCCCCAACAAGATGTGCACTGCGAAGGTTACGAGAGCAGTATGAAAAAGCCTGAAAAGCACCTCAGCGAGCGCGAAATGGATCGCATCATCGGTATGGCCTGGGAAGATCGCACCCCTTTTGAGGCCATTGAAGATCAGTTCGGATTGAAGGAAAAGGACGTCATCCGGCTTATGCGTCGTCAGTTGCATCCTCGGAGTTGGCGCAACTGGCGAGCGCGGGTGCAAGGGCGACCCACCAAGCATCGCAAGATCCGAAAGGGGGAGGTAGACCGATTCCGTTCGGCTCAGCAAAGGCAGGTAAGCCTCAACAAACCGTCCAAGCCAAAGCCTTAGCCCGCCGTTCCGCTCCCGGTGGCAAAAGTTACGGCAAAGATCACCACCGAAGCGATGAGCCCGTACATGAAAATGGCATAGCACCAGCGCAAATACAGATATTTCTTGGCCAGCACAACGCCGAGGTAGTAGATGTCCCGGGTCATGGAGGAGTAGAGAAAGTCGCTGTCCTTGATCATCTCCATCATACCCCAGTGAAAGTCGTCGATTTCCATGCGAAAGAAGTTCCCGAAAAACAGCAGGTTGGCTCGTTTTTGCTGGATGTCTTCCCGGGTAAATCGCCCCTGCGTTACCTTGGGCCGGGTTGCGAGAATAGCCAGCACGAGCGCAGCCAGGCAAACCAGCAACAGGAAGGAGGTGGGAAGGATGAGCGCCGGGTTCAGGCCGAACTGGGGCACCAGGTTGGCCACTACGATGGAAATGATGATGGCGTTGATACTCAGCATGATGTTGGCCTTGTTATCCGCGATGGAGCTGAGGTTGACGTGTGTGCGGTAGGTGGTGCGGAACATGGTTTCTACGCCCCGGCCCAGATCAATTTCCTTGAGCTCGGTATCTCCGCCGATTTCCAGTTGATTTTTCTTCTTCTTTTTTTTCTTCTTTTTGTTTTTGCTTCCGCCCTCCAGGTCTTCCATCAGATCCATGAAATCGGGATTGAGCCTCAGCTTTCGTTTTTTCAGCTGCCGCAAATGCTTTTTCTTTCGCTTTTCGTACAGATCCCGGGCAGCCTGGGTGTGATAGCGGTGCCGTTCCATGAATTCGATCTCAAATTCAATCCATTCATGCTCGTCCATGACCACTTTTTGGGCCAACAGCATTTCCTGACGGACCTTGGCGCAGCGGTCCCAGTAGGCGGCATTTCCCAGGTGGCTGAGATCGGCATCGCAGAGGATCTCTTCGAGCAGGGATTTCGGGTGTTGTGGGAAACGGGTGGCCAGAATGAGCTGCTCGACCGTGTCCAGATCGGTTTCGTTCAGCCCCCGCCCTCGAAGCCATTCGCGGGCCATGGCGGCGCCGCGTTCTTCGTGCTCTTTAGGGCCATCCGCATAGCCCAGGTCGTGAAAACAAGCTGCAAGGAGCAGCAACTCCTTTTCGTGTGCTGCTACTTCTTGGCGGTTTGTAATCTCTTCCAGGGCCTCCAACACATCCCCTAGATGCTCCTCCGTATGATAAGTGTATTCCGGCTTGAGGTGGGCATTCAGATATGCGAAAGCATATGATCTGGCTTCTTCCACAAGGGGCTTTGATACCACGTCCATAGTCCGATTCTACCTGTGATATCGGAAAGTAGCAAAATTTGGGCACACACAAGAACTTATCCCTCGATGGGATAGATGACCTTGGTAAGCCAGCGGCTGGAATCCGGTTCGGCTTCCGGACCGGTGATGTATTCTTCGATGGCAGGTACGCCCAGCTGGAGGTTCGCTTGCTTGGCATAGGCATCGATGGCATTGTGCACATCCCCCAGACCGTCGTAGCTGCCTGTGTAGTCTACCAGGAGCACCCGGCCGGCCGGCATGGTCTTCTGCGAAAAGGATGGCGGGAAGCTCGCTTTCCGGTCGATCGGAAGAGCGGCAGCCATATCTGTCATTTGCCCCTCTTCATCCCAGGTGAAGTACATGCCGGTGGGGCCACCGGCCTGCTGTACGCCGGCCTGCTGCAAGGCGGGCATGAGCTTGTCGTAAGCACCGGCAGAGAAAGCCTCCATCTCCTCGAACGAAACCCGGTCCTGCAGCAGAACGTAATGCCGCTCGGGCATATCCACTACTTGCATCTCAAAGCCCCGGAATCGACCAGCTGTTCTGGGCTGGGATTCGACCAATTCCTTCAGGGCAGACAGGCCCTCTTCGTAGTCTTTACCCACGCTTTTTTCCATGCCCATAAACGGCAGCAGTGCATTCCAGGGAAAGGGAAAGCGCGACTCGAACCCCCAGGTCACCTGGGTACCCGCCTCCACCGGCTCCAGGGTCACGTAATCCATTGCCTCGGCTTCCATAGGTTCTTCGAAGAGGATTTTGTTGCGCACTTTCTCATTGGGCACAACTTCTACGATCTCCTGGCTGCCGCTGCCAACGGTTTTGGGGTCGCCCTCCCACTCGTAAACCGTGCCCACCTGCCCGTCGGGGCCTTCGATCTCGGTGCTCATGTCGGGGTCCAATTTGCTCCAGGTGTACCATTTGGACCTTTGCTCGAAATGCTGGACGTAGGGAAACACCGCTTCAGGCGAAGCCTCGATGACGGTGCTTCGTTCCAGCTGGTAGTCTTTGGGCAGTACGAGCCCCATGATCAGAAATAGGCCGATCAACACGGCCAGGACGATCAAAATGATTCTCAGGATCTTCATACGATGATAGATATTTGTTTTGTAGAACGGCTTTAAAGGTATTCATTTTAAAACAATTTGTTTCAATCCTGCCGGTTTCACAACTCTTTTTTGATAAGACCATTGTCAAACCGGTTATCTTATGCGAGAGCTTTTCAAAGCAGCAGGCAAGAATCCGTACTTTTACCTATCCATAAAATGAACTTCACGCACGCATGAGCCAAAACATCCAGCAATTATTGTCCCGGCGAATCCTGGTCATCGATGGAGCCATGGGCACGATGATCCAGCGATACAGGCTCTCCGAGGCCGACTTTCGCGGCGAGCGCTTTGCCGATTGGTCGCACGATCTGAAAGGCAACAACGACTTGTTGTGTCTTACCCAACCGAACATTGTGGAGGAGATTCACCGGGCCTACCTGGCTGCCGGTGCAGATATTATCGAGACCAACACGTTTAGCAGTACGTCCATTGCGCAGGAGGACTACGGCATGCAGGATCTGGCCTATGAGCTCAACAGGGAGGCTGCGGCTATTGCGCGCCGGGCCTCGGATGATTACACGCAGCAGCAGCCGGACAAGCCGCGTTTCGTGGCGGGAGCCATGGGGCCGACCAATAAAACCGCCTCCTTGTCGCCGGATGTCAACAATCCCGGTTACCGGGCCGTCACCTTTGCCGAGCTGGTAAGTGCTTACTACGAACAGGCCCGTGGTCTGATGGACGGCGGTGCTGACCTCTTGCTGGTGGAAACGGTTTTTGACACCCTCAATGCCAAGGCAGCCCTGTTTGCCATTGACAAACTTTTTGAGGAGTCCGGGCGTCGCCTGCCCATTATGGTATCGGGCACCATTACCGATGCCAGCGGCCGCACCTTGTCCGGTCAGACCCCCGAAGCTTTCTGGATTTCGATTAGTCATATGCCCTTGCTGAGTGTGGGGCTCAATTGTGCCCTGGGAGCCAAGGAGATGCGTCCTCATCTGGAGGCGCTTAACCGGGTTGCCAGCTGTCATGTTAGTGCCTACCCCAATGCAGGCTTGCCCAATGAGCTTGGTGAATACGACCAAAGCGCAGAAGAAATGCGGGAGTACCTCCGCGAATTCGCTTCCAGCGGCTTTGTCAACATCATCGGCGGTTGCTGCGGCACTACCCCTGATCACATCCGGGCTATGGCTGAGGCCGTGGAGGGGGTAAGTCCGCGGCCCTTGCCCGACCTGCCTCGCTTTACCCAGCTCAGCGGTCTGGAGCCCCTCGTTATCCGGCCGGAGACCAACTTTGTAAACGTAGGGGAGCGCACCAACGTGACCGGCTCGCGCAAATTCGCCCGCCTCATCAAGACCGGCGATTATGCTGAAGCGCTGTCCGTGGCCCGTCATCAGGTAGAGGGGGGCGCCCAGATCATCGACGTGAATATGGACGAGGGGCTGCTCGACTCCAAACAGGCTATGGTCGACTTTCTGAACCTCATCATGGCTGAGCCGGATATTGCCCGCCTGCCCATCATGATCGACTCCTCCAAATGGGAAGTCATCGAAGCCGGGCTTCAATGCGTACAGGGCAAGGGGGTGGTCAACTCCATCTCGCTCAAGGAGGGCGAAGAAACCTTTTTGCAGCAGGCGACCCTGGTGCGGCGCTACGGGGCCGCTGTCATCGTCATGGCGTTCGATGAAGAAGGCCAGGCCGACACCGTAGATCGAAAGGTGGCCATCTGCAAGCGCGCCTATGATCTGCTCATCGAAAAGGTGGGCTTCCCACCGGAAGACATCATTTTTGACCCCAACATCTTTGCCGTGGCTACGGGCATCGATGAGCACAACGACTACGCCATCAACTACATCGAAGCTACCCGCCAGATCAAGAAACTCTGTCCGGGAGCCAAGGTGAGCGGTGGCGTGAGCAACATCTCCTTTTCCTATCGCGGCAACAATGTGGTTCGGGAAGCCATGCATACGGCATTTCTCTACCACGCCATTCAGGCGGGTATGGATATGGGCATTGTGAACGCGGGGATGATCGAAGTGTACGAAGAGCTGCCCAAGGATCTGCTTGAGCGCGTCGAAGATGTACTCTTTAATCGACGTTCGGATGCCACGGAACGGCTCACCGAATTTGCCGAAACCGTGAAAGGCAATGGCGGACGCACTCGTCAGAAAGACCTGAGCTGGCGAGAAAACCAACTGGGCAAACGCATCACGCATTCCCTGGTGCACGGCATTACCGACTTCATCGAAGAGGATGCCGAAGAGGCCCGAAAGCAATTGCCCAGCCCGCTTCAGGTGATCGAAGGCCCCCTCATGGACGGTATGAACGTGGTGGGCGACCTGTTTGGTGCGGGCAAGATGTTTTTGCCTCAGGTAGTCAAGAGCGCCCGGGTGATGAAAAAGGCCGTGGCCTACCTGACGCCGTATATCGAAGCTGAAAAAGCGCGCACAGGCGGTAGCGGAGCCAAAGGGAAAATCTTATTGGCCACGGTTAAGGGCGATGTGCACGACATCGGAAAGAATATTGTGGGCGTCGTTCTGGGCTGCAACAATTACGAGATCATCGACCTGGGCGTCATGGTGCCGGCCGCCAAGATCCTGGAGGTGGCCCGGCAGGAACAGGTGGACATCATCGGGTTGAGCGGGCTCATTACGCCTTCCCTCGACGAAATGGTGCACGTGGCCGAGGAGTTGGAACGGGAAGGCTTTACCGTTCCCTTGCTCATCGGCGGGGCGACTACTTCCAAGCTGCACACGGCCCTCAAGATCGAACCCCGGTATTCCGGGCCGGTGATTCACGTGCTGGACGCCTCCCGCTCGGTAAGCGTGGCCGGAGCACTCCTCAGCAAAGACGAAAACGCGCGCTCCAATTACCTGCTGGATAGAAAGGCCGAATACGCCGAGTTGCGCGAAAAACGGGCCGAGCGAACCCAACATAAAAAGTACGTTCCAATGGATGTTGCCCGCAAGAACCCCTTTCCGGTCAATTGGGCGGATTACCAGCCGCCGGCGCCCAAAAAGCGGGAACTCGAAGTTTTCGAGGATTATCCGCTGGAAGAACTCACCGAATACATCGACTGGAGCCCCTTCTTCTCCAGCTGGCAGCTGGCCGGCAAGTTCCCGGCCATCCTGAAAGACGAACGGGTAGGCCCCGAAGCCCAAAAGCTTTACAACGACGCCCGAAGTATGCTGCGGCGCATCATCGATGAAAAGTGGCTCACGGCCCGGGCTGTCATCGGCTTATTCCCGGCCAACAGCCGGGGGGATGACGTCCTGGTTTTTGCCGATGAGGACCGCAACGAGCTGCGTGCTACCCTGCATTTCTTGCGGCAGCAGCGCCAAAAGGCAAAAGGGCAACCCAACCTCTGCCTGGCAGATTACATCTCACCGGATGCGGACGACTACATCGGCGCTTTTGCCGTTACCACAGGAGTAGGCATTGAGCGCTGGGTGAAAAAGTTCGAGGCCGAACACGACGATTATCGGGCCATCCTGCTGAAAGCTCTGGCCGATCGCCTCGCCGAAGCCCTGGCGGAGCGCATGCACGAGCGCGTGCGAAAGGAATACTGGGGCTATGCCGCAGACGAAGGACTAGACAACCAAGCCCTCATCGCTGAGCAATACCGGGGGATCAGGCCGGCGCCCGGTTACCCCGCCTGCCCGGAGCATACCGAAAAGGGCACGCTCTGGGAGCTTTTGGATGTGGAGCAGTCGGTAGGGATCAGCCTGACGGAGAGTTATGCCATGTACCCGGCGGCTTCCGTGAGCGGCTGGTACTTCAGCCATCCGGAATCCAAGTATTTCGGCCTCGGTCAAATTGGAAAGGATCAGGTAGAAGACTATGCCCGGCGAAAAGGCATGAACATGGCGGATGCCGAACGCTGGCTCGCTCCCGTTTTGAATTACGAGCGCGAGTAGGCGATCGGCGGCCGCCTGTGGGTTATACCCGTTGCGAGGTGGTTTGGGCGTTTTCATCAAAACCCTGCGCAATGCGGAATGCTTATCCATGACGATTCTATGGATGTCAGGACAGGGTACGAAAGGGTTCCCCAACTATTTCGTCGTCAGCATATTTTGCACAAAATACGCAAGGAAAATCCACCGGAATTTCGCCGGGCAGCCTAGTGCTTGTTGAAATACAGATCCTGTACCGTTCCTTCTTCGTCTGCGGCAAAGGGCAGCGGCTGCTCCAGCACCAGTTCGTCCCGTTCCAGCCATTTAATCTGCGCGGAGGTAGCCGGCCCGCCCTTATCGGGGTAAAAGAAAAGGAGATTGCCGTCTCTGGAAAGTTCCCATTGCCCCGTTTCGGCGATCAACACGTTTTTTTCACGCGGATGGATCAGGCTTCTGCGGTAGGTGCCCGAGGGATTCAGTTCGTAGCGGATCAAAGCGTGTTCCAGTTGGGTGGTTTGTCCGCTTTCGGTTTGCACCGTCACTTGCGCGCTCATATTTTCCCACGATCCACATAGTTCTCGGATCTTGATCCGAAGGGCGCCATCGGAAGCAATGGGGTCGGCATCCATCCATATGGGGTCGGCCTTTCCCGAAGTCACCAATTTAATTCGGTCATCGGAGGCATCGATCAGGTAGCGCTGCTCCATGGAGAAAGAGCTCAACAGGAGTACGGCTTGCTCTTCTTCCTCGACCAGCTTCCAGTCCAGTACCTGATGATGGTAGCGGCCGTCCTTCCGCTGAGTCAGCTCGGAAGCCTTGCCATTGGGGCTGAACTGCATGATCTGATGGAGGGTTGGATCACCGGCGCCCAGGGCGACATTCTGCTTCCACACGCCGGAGAGCAACTGGTACTCCATATTGCTCTGGGTGCAAAGCGCCGTTTTGTGGGCCGTGTCGCGCCAGTCCACCAGGGACCATTCGACGAATTGGGGTTTCGCGTTGTTCAATGGGCCAAGCAATAGGACCATGACAAGCGTACTCACGATTTTCATTGCGGTGGCTTTACAGTCAGGTGAAAACAAGGAAAAATTGGTATACACCTACCTTCCGGTTTTCGATTCCAAGTACCAACTTTCATATCGACTGGCCATTAAGGCAGCTTCAAGGAATTGTTAATACCCGGATTTCTCATTCCATTGCTTTCACGGTTAAGGACAAATAAGGAGCGGCGGGGATGCATCTGCAATTCTTTTTGATGAATCTTTTCAAAAATCCGATAAATTAACAGCCGGTTCGGCAACACATAGGATGATAGTAAAAACGCAAGGCATTGTTTTTCATGCGTTTAAGTATGGGGAGTCCAGCTTAATCACGGAGGTGTATACGCGCGATTTTGGACTGAGCCGGTACATAGTAAGTGGGGTGCGGAGCAAAAAGCCGCGCTTTTCGGCAGGTCTTTTCCAGGTCATGACGCCCCTGGAGGTGGTCGTCTATCACCGCGCCGATAAAAGCCTCAACCGGCTCAAGGAGGCTGGTCCGGCCCTGGTCCTTCGGCAAACTCCGTTCGATTTTCGCCGGGGGGCGGTAGCCCTTTTCATGGCAGAAGTGGCCCGTCAGGCAATACGCGAATCGGCCCCCAACGAGCCTTTGTTTGATTTTCTGCTGGAAGCCATACGCTACCTGGATACTACGGACCACCCCCTGCGGTTGTTGCCCCTTTTTTTTCTGGTTCGCCTGAGCTCGTTTCTCGGATTTGAACCCGGCGGCGATTACAGCCCCGAAACGCCCTTTTTCGATTTGCAGGAAGGAGCGTTTTTGCCCGAGCCCGCTTCTCATCAATACGCGCTGGCTGCTGAGTTGAGCGATCCGCTGTATCAATTGCTCGTCAGCGATTGGGCGCATTGCCATGCAGTGAGCTGTTCAAGGGAGCAGGCCCGGCGTCTGCTCGATCAGCTTTTGCAATACTACCGCCTGCATTTGCCCGCTTTTCGCGAACTCCGTTCACCGGCTATCCTTCGGCAGGTCCTGTCTGCCTAATAAGAATCTCAAAAGTGTTCCAAGGTCGTTCAGGTGGGTAATCCATTGCGCAAGCACAAATCCACACTGTAAAACCTACGGCTATGTACTTGGTACTACTGTGCCCCGGGCATGGGCAGGGCTTCGCCCACCTGCTCCACTTCGCCGGAGAGGCCGTTTCGAACGGATACCGTTTCGGGCTTACCGTAGTAGTATACCACGCCACCCGTGTTGGCCGAAGCCTTGAGGGATTCGCTGGCCGAAAGCCAGGCCTCGCCGCCGGTATGGGCTTTTACCTGGGCCCGCCGGCAGGCCAGGTCGTCGGCCCGGTAGATACCGCCGGTGGTCGCTGCTGCCTTCTGTGAAAAAGCCTCTCCGCTCAGGCGCAGTTCGGCCCCTTCAAAAGCGCCGGCGTCCAGCGCGTTGGTGTACAACTCCAACGCTACCTCCGCCCCACTGGTAGAACGCACCAGCAGGTCTTCGCTGTGCAGCGGATGGTCCGAGCGGAGTTCCGCCCCGAGATGAGCGGTCACCGCCTTGAGGTGCGAATAGGCCACTACAAGGCGAATGGGGTTGCCGTCGGCGAGGAGAAGGGGGTCCTGGTGCCGGATCTGTAGTTTCTCCCGGCTCAACTTGATCTGGATGGCGTCGGGCTCTACCTCTTCGTCGAGGAGAGTAAGTTCGGGCGATTCGCCCGGTACCAGGGTAAGTTCAATATTGCCCGTGACGGAAAGCGCGGAAAAGGCGCCGAGTTGGCGCGTGTGCTGGGCCGAACAGAGCAGGGGAATACTCAGTGCCGCAAAAAACAGATAGCGCATGAGGTCGTTTTCTATAGTCGATGCTTTGCGGCCGGCCTTACCCCTATATCCCGACGGCCATCTTTCCAAACAAGGCATTTTTTTTGATCTTTGTGGCCTTTGATTTCCTACTCCCCGGCAACGAACTGAATCGGCCCATGGCACAACAAGCAGAAACCTTTAAAAAGCTCATCGCCCACTGCAAGGAATACGGCTTCATATACCCGTCGAGTGAGGTGTACGACGGGCTGAGCGCCGTGTACGATTACGGCCCTTACGGCGTAGAGCTCAAGAACAACATCAAGGACTATTGGTGGCGGAGCATGGTGCATATGCACGACAACATTGTGGGCCTGGATGCCGCCATCTTCATGCATCCCAGGACCTGGAAAGCCTCCGGACACGTAGATGCCTTCAACGATCCGCTCGTGGACAACAAGGACAGCAAAAAGCGGTACCGGGCGGATGTACTCATCGAGGAATACCTGGACAAACTGGGCGACAAGATCCAAAAGGAGATCAAGAAAGCCGCCAAGCGCTTCGGCGAAAAGTTTGACGAAGCCATGTTCCTGAAGACGAATGAGCGGGTGTTGGGCTATCAGGAAAAACACGGCCGGATCAAACAACGCCTGGCCGATGCCCTCAGCGATGGCGATATGGCCGATCTGCGCGCCATGATCGAGGAGTTGGAGATTGCCGACCCCGAGAGCGGCTCTCGAAATTGGACCGATGTGCGCCAATTCAACCTCATGTTCAGCACCCAGCTGGGCAACATCGCCGGGGAGGAAGGCAAGCTGTACCTGCGGCCCGAAACCGCCCAGGGCATCTTCGTCAACTTCCTCAACGTGCAAAAGACCACCCGCCAGAAACTGCCCTTCGGGATCGCTCAGATCGGCAAGGCCTTTCGCAACGAGATCGTGGCCCGGCAGTTTATCTTCCGCATGCGGGAGTTCGAGCAGATGGAAATGCAGTACTTCGTGCAACCGGGCACTGAAATGGAGTGGTATGAGCGCTGGCGCGAAACCCGCATGCGCTGGCACCGTGCCCTGGGGGTACCCGAAAACAAGCTGCGCTTTCACGACCACGACGCCCTGGCCCACTACGCCAATGCCGCTGTGGATATTGAATTTGAGTTTCCCTTCGGCTTCAAAGAGCTCGAAGGCATCCACAGCCGGACCGACTTCGACCTGGGCAGCCATCAGGAAGTGTCGGGCAAAAAACTGCAATACTACGATCCTCAGCGGGAAGAGAGCTACGTGCCCTATGTGGTGGAAACCTCCATTGGCTGCGACCGCATGTTTCTGGCGCTCATGAGTACGGCCTTGCAGGAGGAAGAGGTGCCGGGAAAAGAAGGCAAGACCCGCACGCGCGAGGTGCTCAAGCTGCATCCTGCTGTGGCGCCGGTCAAGGCCGCCATCATGCCCCTGAAGCGCAATGAAGAACGCCTGGTGAATGCCGCCCAGGACGTCTTTAAAACCCTTCGCCTGTCCTTCAACTGCCAGTATGACGACACCGGTTCCATCGGCAAGCTCTACAGCCGCCAGGATGCCATCGGCACGCCCTACTGCATTACGGTGGATTTCGACACCCTGGAAGACGAGACGGTCACCGTCCGCGACCGCGATACCCTGGAACAGGAGCGGGTGCCTATTCAGCAACTGGAGGAGATCATCCGCCGCCGGGTGGATATGCGGGAGGTGCTGGAATAGCCGGTAGTTAGCAGCAAGCAGCCTCGAAAACGTCTGACTGCTTGCTGCGACCAGCGGTCAACGGATCCTACCGCGCCCGGAAGGTCAGCTCCAACTCCAGGATGGCATCGAAATCCAGATCGTCCAGGCCGAAGTCGTCCTCATCCACATCCTCGGTGGTGAAGAGGACCAGAGTGGTCTCGGTGAGCGTGCGCACGGTGTATTCATAGGTATCGTCGTCGTCGTCATCGGTGATGATGAGGGTATTGCCGCTCAGGCTCCAGGTGTCGTCATCGTCGAATAGGTCCTCCAATTCAAAGAGTTCGTCGTCGCAGTCGTCGGGGCCATCCTCGTCATCGATGCTGCCGTCGGGCCGGAAGTAGTAAATGTCGTCCTTGGCACAGTCATCTACGTCATCGATCATACCTGCGATTTCCAGGATGGCCTCTTCCAGCGCATCATCCGGAATGCCGGTCACGGCCTCTTCGTTGGCCGCCAGGATGATGGGCACCAGCTCCGCCGTATTGGTGTTGACATCCTCCAGTTGCCACCCGCCCTCGAGGCTCAGATCGGCTTGGTTTACATCGTCGTCATCGTCGTTGCTGCAGGCGAAAAGCGAAAGCTGGGCCAACAGGACGAGCAGAAACAATTGGTGTAATTTCATGATTTGAATGTTTTTGTTATTACCGGATGCATCAAAAAATGCAGGGGTTTTCACATCCATCGTCCTGTATAACGAATGAGCAGGCGAAACGCTGGCTGAACTGATATTCATCAGCCCTGAGCTCGGCAAAGGAGTTTACTTTTGGGGCAAAGCATTGGAAATGTACAAGCTGGAACACATCGGCATAGCCGTAAAAGACATCGACGCGAGCAACGACTTGTTTGAACGCATTTTGGGCGTCGGGCCGTACAAACAGGAAGAGGTAGCCGGGGAAGGCGTGAAGACTTCCTTTTTTCGCACCGGCGATTCCAAGGTGGAGTTGCTGGAAGCCACCAGGCCGGACAGCGCCATTGCCAAATACATTGACAAACGAGGCGAAGGCATGCACCACGTGGCCTTTGAGGTGGAGGATATACAGGCGGAGATGGAGCGACTGCGCCGGGCCGGATTTCGCTTGCTGAGCGAAGAACCCCGGCGAGGGGCCGACAACAAGCTGGTTTGCTTTGTGCATCCCAAGACTGCCAACGGCGTGCTGGTGGAGCTTTGCCAAAGCGTACGCGACTAGGTGGAGCCCTACCAGATCGCCATTGCCATCGCGGGCAGTGCGTTTGCCGGTGCGATCAACACCCTGGCCGGCAACGGCTCTGCCATTACCCTGACCATTCTCACCGAGTTGATCGGGCTGCCGGGCAACCTCGCCAACGGCACCAACCGCATCGGGATCTTCGCCCAGACCACGACGGGGGCCTACGCTTTTTACCGCCATGGCCGCCTCGACATCCGGCGCAGCGCCGGGGCCATCCTGTTCACCTCGCTGGGAGCGATAGGTGGTATGGCTACGGCACTGTTTGTGAGCAACGAGCAGTTCATGTGGGTGTTTCGGGTTTTTATGGTGGTCATGCTTTTTGTCATTTTGGTGAAGCCCAGCCGATGGCTGCGCGAGACGGATGTGGATAAGCGCCTGAACCCCTGGGTCGCCGTACCCCTTTTCCTGGGCATCGGTTTTTACGGCGGGTTCATCCAAATGGGTATGGGCATTTTTTTTCTGGCCATTATGGTTTTGGGTGCCCGCTACAGCCTCACCGATGCCAATGCCGTTAAGCTCTTTGTGGTGGGCTTGTACACCGCCCTTGCCGTTGCCCTTTTTCAGTGGCGCGGACTCATCCATTGGCCGGTGGGTCTGGTCATGGCCGTAGGGCAGGTCACCGGCGGATACCTGACGGCCCGCGTAGCCGCGCAGCACCCGCAGGCCAACCTCTGGGCACACCGTCTGCTGGTGGGGGTCGTGCTGCTCGCCATTGCCAAGTTGTTTGGGGTAATGGACTGGCTGGTGCAGCTTTTTTAAATAAAGGAGTGAGGGTATTTCCCGAAACCGGAAAAGGTTTTGCTTCCGGCAGAGCTTAGGGCGAAGCGCAAAAAAAACCAGCCCTTACCCCTCAACCTGCCCGGCTCTTTATCCTTTTTCTCTCTAAAGCCTACCTTTTCCTTAATTTCAACCGAAAAGAAGGATACGATGACGCGACTCTGGATGCTGTTGCTGGCTTGCTGGTTCGCCAGCCCTCTGGCAGCACAGGAAATCTCCTTGCAGGATATTTGGCAATCCTACACCTTTTACAGCCGCTCGGTAGCGGGATTCAATTTCATGGAGGACGGTAAGCACTACGTCCGAAAAGAGGGAAATGCACTTACCCGGTACGACCTTACGACCGGAGATCTCATCGACACCCTCTTTGCCGCCGGCTGGGTAGCCGGTCAGAACGGCTTTCCCGAGACCTTTAGCGGCTATGCCTTCGGGCCGGAAGAGAAAAAGCTGCTGATCGAGACCGAGACGGAGTCCATCTACCGGTATTCGACCCGGGCCCACTACTTCGTGTTTGATCGCGAAAAGAAGGCGATCCGTCCGCTTTACAAAGACGGCAAGCAGCGCTATGCCACCCTGAGTCCGGATGGTACGAAAGTGGCCTTTGTGGCAGGAAACAACTTGTACTTTCGCGACCTCAATTCGAACGAGCTGGTGCAAGTGACCCAGGACGGAGAGCAAAACGCCATCATCAACGGCGCAACCGACTGGGTGTACGAAGAAGAGTTTGCCATCGCCAAGGGCTTTGAATGGGCGCCCGACAGCCGAAAACTGGCCTTTTTGCGATTCGACGAGCGCCGTGTCAAGCAATTTACCATGACCAACTACCGGGATGAGATGTATCCCGAATACGTCACTTTCAAATACCCCAAGGTGGGCGAAGACAACGCCTTGGTGAGCGCGCACATCTACCATGTGGATAAGGCCCGAACCCAACAGGTGGACACCGGAGCGGAAACGGATATGTATTTGCCCAGGATCCGGTGGACAAAAGATCCCAACCGCCTGGCCGTGGTGCGCATGAACCGCCACCAGAACCAGATCGACCTCCTGCTGGCCGACGCCCATACCGGTTCGACCGAATTGCTGCTCCAGGAGACCAACCCCTATTACATTTCCGAAGCGGTTTTGGACAACTTCCGCTTCCTGGAGAATGGCGAACGCTTTATATGGACCAGCGAGCGAGACGGCTGGCACCACATTTATCTCTACGACATGAAAGGCAAACTCGTCCGGCAGATCACTGAGGGCGAATGGGAGATCAAAAACTTTTACGGGGTCGATGAGGAACGGGGCAAGCTCTACTTCCAGGCTGCCCGCCCGACGCCTATGGACCGGAAGATCTACGAGGTCGGGCTCAACGGTCGTGGTATGCGAGAGCTGTCCAAAGAGGTGGGCTACAACAGCGCCCAGTTCAGCAGCACCTACGACTATTTCGTGCTCAACCACAGTACGGCCAACACGCCCCCTGTGACCGGGGTATACGACCGCAAAGGGGAGCTCATTCGGACCATACAAGACAACGCCCGGGTGCGGGAGATGCAGAAGACCTATGAGACCCGCCCGGTGGAATTTTTCGATTTCGAGACCAGCGAGGGCGTACAGCTCAACGGCTGGATGATCAAACCGCCGGATCTGGACGAAGCCCGGGAGCATCCCGTACTCATGTTCGTTTACGGTGGACCGGGTAGCCAGCAAGTGACGGATAGCTGGAAAGGCCAAAATTACTGGTGGTTCCAGATGCTGGCCCAAAAGGGTTATGTAGTGGCCTGTGTGGATAACCGAGGCACCGGAGGACGCGGTCAGGAATTCAAGAAAATGACTTACCTCAAGCTGGGGCATTACGAGACCCAGGACCAGATTGAAGCGGCTAAATACCTGGGAAGCCTGCCCTTTATTGATGCGGACCGGATCGGTATTTTCGGCTGGAGTTACGGAGGGTATATGAGCAGCCTGGCCATCCTGAAGGGCAATGACGTTTTCAAGGCAGCCATTGCGGTAGCACCAGTGACCAACTGGAAATGGTACGACACCATCTACACCGAGCGCTTCATGCGGACCTATGCCGAAAATCCGGAAGGCTACGAGGAGAATTCTCCCATTTATTTCGCTGACCGGCTCCGGGGCAACTACCTGCTCGTTCACGGCATGGGCGACGACAATGTGCATTTTCAGCACACGGCCGAAATGGCCAATGCCCTCATCAATGCGAACAAACAATTTGAGACCTATTTCTATCCCAACCGGAATCACGGCATCTACGGCGGGCTTACCCGCTTGCACCTCTATCAAAAAATGACCAATTTTCTGGATCAAAAACTCAAGAGCGGCGGGCTGGACAACGACCCGAATGACCGCCCTTAGAAATCAGCGATCATGATCGTCACCAATACGGACTTCATTCCCGGCCGCGAGATCGCGGAAGTGCTCGACGTGTGCAGAGGCAGCACGGTGCGGGCACGCCACCTCGGTCGCGACATCTTTGCCGGCCTGAAAAATCTGGTGGGTGGTGAGATTTCCGAGTACACCCAGCTTATGGCCGATGCGCGCGAGCAGGCCATACGGCGCATGATAGCCGATGCCGAAAGCCTGGGTGCCGACGCCATCGTAAATGTGCGCTTCACCACGGCTATGGTGATGCAGGGCTGCTCGGAGATCCTGGCCTACGGAACGGCCGTCCGGCTGCGCTGAGGAACTTTTCCCCGGGGCGAGCCGTTGAAGGACCTTGTGTGCGCAGTTCCCTGTGCACGCGTATCATTTACGCAACTATGGCCAAGAGCAAAGAATACAATATCGAGATCAAAAACAAGCGCGCCAGCTTCGAATACCGCTTCATCGAACTGTTTGAGGCCGGTATACTTTTGCAGGGTACGGAAATCAAAAGCATTCGCCAGGGGAAGGCCAATCTCTCGGATGCCTATTGCTACTTTAAAAAAGGGGAGTTGTACGTGCGCAGTATGTTCATTGCCGAATACGATCACGGCAACTATGCCAACCACGATGCCCGGCGGCCGCGAAAGCTGCTCCTGAAGCGGCAGGAACTCAAAAAGCTGGAAAAACGAGCCAAAGAACGCGGCCTGACCATCGTCCCCACGCGCCTGTACGTCAACGAACGCGGCCTGGCCAAGCTGGAAATTGCCCTGGCCCAGGGTAAAAAGGTGTACGACAAGCGCGAAAGCATTAAGCGAAAAGATCTCAAGCGCGAAATGGATCGCCTGAAACGCATCCGGTGATTTGCCATACGGCTCTCGGACTCCCGCTCAGCTCTTTCCCGCTGCTCCCTGCTTTCGAAGCCGGAGAACGAGCACCCCAATCAGCAGCATGACCACAGCAATACCGGCCTGGAGCCAGGCTTCCTGCCGTTGGCGAATGCGGCTCTCTACGTAGTAGGGGTTTGGTGCGCATGGGGAAAAGGACGAAAACTTCTGGATCCAGTTCTCCGGATCGCCGTTGTCGAGATGGGGGAGGAGGAGGGATAGGGAAAAAAGGGAATCCGTGGGCTCTAGCGTGTAGCCGGTGCTGTCGATGCCCGCCGACCAGTTAGAATACAGGCAAAGGCTTTCCTTTCGCTTGTTTATGCCAAAGGAAAGACCGCCCACCACCTGGTAGGCCTGCGGAAAGGCTTTTACAAAGGCCGAAGAGTCCTCGCAGACCACCAGATAGTCCTTTGCGCCGATCGTCACGTTCGGAAAATAAAAGGTGTGGGTGAGGTCGGTGAGAAACCAGCCCTCCAGATTGACCTTCTCATCCGAATCGTTGTAGAGCTCTACCCAATCCCCGCCGCGTTTATTGGGGTTGTTGGGACCGATCTCGTTGATCATCAGCTTGCCGGCGAGGGGATGCTTGAAAGGTTTGAAGACGGCCTTGTAGTGAAAGGGGCCTTCCTTCAGGTCGATGAACAGGCGATGCTGATCGTCGCTTCCGCGAAGGCCTTCCCAGTGGGAAAATCGATACCCAAAGTCGGCTACGGCCAGCAGGCTGATCGGCACGTTCTCGAAATAGATGCCCCGAAAACTGGATTGCCGAAGCTCCAGATGATCGTTGAGCAGCACGTACCCGCCTTTTGTATGCCGGATGCTGATCTCGCGTTCCCGGCCGGCATCGAAATGCGAGCGGAGGAACGTTCGCAAGTACGCCGGCCGTTGGCGGGCAAACTCCTGCATGCGGAGCAGGTGCTCTTCCCATTGATGTGAGGATAGCCGCCACCGCTTCCAGTGCCGGGGCAGTTCGGGGCGGAGTCGGGAAGCGTGGGTGCCCAGCTGTTGCAGAACACGCTGGGAGGAAAAAGCGGTGTTGAGATGATCGGAAAAGCGATTGACGAACTGTCGGCGAAAATGGTCGTTCCCAAGCAATTTGCGCAGCATGAGCGTGCTCCAGGGCGGGTTGGGCCAATGCGGTCCGTTGGGCTCGGTGTGAAAGGCCAGGCTGTTGAATGCGTAGGCATCCGGGTCGTGCAATCCGAACCCCCAGTCGGTATCGTAGAGGATCCAGCGCCAGCGGCCGCCGGGCCGGTGCGGTCGCCAAAACCGGATATTGCCTCCTGCATCCCGGTTGTCGAAATAGATCTGAGCGATCTGGTGATCCATAAAGTTTTCCACCTCCATCTGGCCCTGGACCCAGGCGTAGTTCACCGGATCGGAAAGGTCGCGGGATTTGAAAAAGCGAAGCAAACGCAGATAATGCCGTCGTCCGCCTCGCTTGATGGTCATTTGGTGTTCCAGTAAGTCCAGGCTGTCCTTGTCTACGTCGCGGTGGTCGGCCAGGAAGTAGCGGTTGATCTTTTCGCGCATGTGATATATGCCCCAATACCGGCCATTGATGTATACATGAGCCGGCTGGTCGTCCTGCTGTTCGATGTCCCAGCTTTCCGTCAGGCCGGTCATGAATGCATCGCGCAAGTGCGATTTGCCCCAGTCACTGCCGGAGTTTCGGAGAATGATGAACTTGAATTTGTCCAGTCCGCCCGGTCCGAACAAGGGGTATTCAATGCGCTTTTGCCCGTATCGCTTGCGGGCCACCAGGGCCATGGACTTTTGCGGGAACAGACGGCTCATGCCTCCGAACAGGCGAAGCCCCATGGGGCTGTTGTGCACACAACGTCCTTGCGGATCGAAGACTTCGGCATGTACAAAGACTTCCTTGCGACTCCAGAAATTGGCCCCGGGCTTGGAAGGGAGGGTGTCTTGCGCACGGGTTCCCGCCATGAATAGCCCCACCTTGGGGTCGAAAAGCACCCAATCCGGCAAGCTGATGCTGACGGTAAATAGCTGGGTAGGCGGCTCGCCGATAAAATAAGTGTGGCCGAGCAGGGCGGAACGTTGCTCACCCCGGTAAGCCACAGCCCGAAGGGTGGTTGTCTGCTGAATGGGAACGGGGCCCGTATACCGGGTGGATTGAGATGTAGGGCGATTGCCGTCCAGGGTGTAATAGATGGTGGCCGGTGCAGAAGCCGTGAGCTCGACGGCAAACGGCCGATCGAAGTACCCCCCCTCCTTCGAGATGGCCAGGAGAAGCGGCTCGGATGGCGGAATCTGGCTTTGGGGGTATACCGATAACGCCATCCCCAGCCCAAACAGCAGGGATAGCCAAGTTTTGCGTTTCAAGCGATATCGTGTTGCTCCAAAAGAGAAAAATAGCCGGAAAAAGTATGCAGAGAAAGTTTTACCGGCGAAAAAAGCTCAAAAACGGGCTAAAAAGAAGAAATTAACCCTTTATTCGTCGGGTATGAAGAAAAAGATTTGCCGTTGGCTGTTCGAGTTTTGGGGGTGGCGTTTGATTTATCCCCCGGTGCTGGATGAGGTGAAAAAATTCATCATTGTCGTGGCACCCCACACCTCCAACTGGGATTTTCCCGTGGGACTTCTGGTGCGTTGCCAACTGGGGCGCGACTTTCGGTTCATCGCTAAGGCCTCTCTGTTTCGCCCGCCTTTTGGCTGGCTATTCCGCGCCTTGGGCGGGTATCCCGTCGATCGGAGCAAGAGCCAAAACTTCGTGGATGCTGTCGTGGATATCTTCAACCGCAAGGAGGAGTTCGTGATTACCATCACCCCGGAAGGCACGCGCAAAAAGGTGGATCGCTGGAAAACGGGCTTTTATCACATCGCCCGCGGTGCCCACATTCCACTGGTGCTGTGCAGCTTCGATTGGAGCAATAAGGTCATCCGGTTCAGCGAACCGTTTTTCCCCACCGGTGAGCTGGCAATGGATTTTGAGCAAATACACGACTTTTTTCGTGGAGTCCTGGGTAAACATCCGGGGCAGGGATTTGTCTAATCCTTGTCATTTAAAAAGAAGGGCGAGCAGCTTTTTAGCGAAAAAGACTGTAAAGGCCTGACGATCTCCCCTTTTCACCGTTCCAAAACCTGTAGAAATGAAACACCGTTTACTCTTTTTCCTGGCCCTGCTTGCCGGTGTGGGCACCCTGATCTCTTTTTCGAGTGGCCCGACGGCTTCTCTTGGGGATCTGACCAACTCGCCCCTATCCAACGGCTCCTGTGCGAATTGCCATGCGGGGGGCAACTTCAACCCCACCCTCACCGTAGAAGTACTCGATGGCAGTACGCCCATTACGGAATACATGCCCGGACAAGCCTACCGCCTTCGCGTGACCATCGATGCTCAAAACGATCCGGCGGGTTACGGTTTCCAGGCGGTAGCCCTTCAGGCCTCGGATGACGAGAATGCCGGCATGTTCTCCAATCCGGATGCCGACACCAAGGTCACCCCTAATGGTGGGCGCATGTATGCCGAACACAACAAGCGCAGCAGCACCAATACCTTTGAGCTGGATTGGACCGCTCCGGAGGCCGGAACCGGCTCGGTGAATTTCTTTGCCTCCGGCAATGCCGTAAACGGCGCAAACGGCAGCAGTGGTGACAGCCCGGTCCAGCTGGCTGCGCCCCTCACGCTTTCGGAGGGTGAAATCACGAGCGTGCCAACTCTGGCATCGGTACAGCAGTTCATCGCGTTCCCCAATCCGGTACAGAACCGGCTCACCCTCCACCTGGAGAGTACGGAGGCCAGAAACCTGGACGTCCAGGTCACCGATCTGACGGGTAGAAACCTTTTCAACCGGGTGTGGCCCGTTCAGGTGGGTGAAAACACGCTCCGGTACGACGCCGCCAACCTGCCTGCCGGCACCTATCTGGTGCGCCTGAGCGATGGCAGCGGCGTGGAAACGCGCCTGTTCGTGAAAAAGTGATCACAGATCGATTGGTCGCAAAAAACCGGCATGAAAAGCTGCTTCATGCCGGTTTTTCTATGCCGAAAAATGCGGATATTGGCTTTCCCAAACGCTCCTCCCGCTCATGTACAGCAAAGCCGAACAACGCGAGCTCACCGACCTGTCCAAGCTCTTCCTGCAGGAAGATGCGGCCGTACAGCGCGAAACGGAGGAGAAGCAACTGGAGGACTTGCGGCGCATCATCCTCTTTCACGAATGGCGCTACTACGTACTGGACGACCCCATCATCAGCGATTATGAGTACGACCAGCTGTACAAGCAGCTCGAAGCCATCGAGGAAGCCCATCCCGAGTGGATCACGCCCGATTCGCCCACTCAGCGGGTATCATCTGACCTCACGGCCGACTTTCCCTCCGTGGATCACCTGGCGCCCATGCTGTCGCTGGCCAATTCCTACAATGCCGAGGACTTGCGCGAGTGGGACCAACAACTCAAGCGCCTGCTCAAGTGGGAGCCCGATCGCGACATCGCCTACACGGTAGAGCCCAAATACGACGGCGGCAGCATTGCCCTGGTGTACGAAGGCGATGCACTGAAGCGGGGCGCCACCCGCGGCAATGGCCGCCAGGGCGAGGAAATGACCGCCAATGCCCGGGTGATCCGCTCGGTACCCCTCAAAGCGGCCTTCAGCAAACACGGCATTCAACGGGTCGAATTGCGCGGCGAGGTGCTCATCGCCAAGAGCCGCTTCGAGGCCATCAACAAAAAGCGGCAGGAAGAAGGCCTCTCCCTCTTTGCCAATGCCCGCAACACCGCTACCGGCGGCCTGCGCATGAAGGACCCCAAGGAAGTTGCCCGGCGCGGCCTGGAGGCTTTCATCTACACCCTGGGCTATGCGGCCGACGGGGAAGGGAATGATATTATCGATCGTTTTGACACCCACCACGACAGCCTGGAGCTGCTGCGCAGTCTTGGCTTCAAGGTGCCGGTGGAAGGATTTAAGACCTGCAAAAATATTGACGAGGCCATCGCCTTCTGCCACGAATGGGAAGACAAGCGCGATGCCTACGAATACGAGATCGACGGCATGGTCGTAAAGGTGGACGACCGAAGGTTGCAGGAGCGCCTGGGCAGTACCAGCCACCACCCGCGCTGGGCCATGGCTTTCAAGTTCAAGGCCAAACAGGCCACCACCCGCCTGCTCAAGGTGGAATACCAGGTGGGCAAGGTGGGCTCCATTACCCCGGTGGCCAAGCTGGAGCCCGTGCAACTGGCCGGCGTTACGGTCTCCTCCGTCTCCCTGCACAACGAAGACTTTATCGAAAGCAAAGATCTGCGCCTGGGCGATATGGTGCTGGTGGAGCGGGCCGGCGATGTGATCCCCTACATCGTGAAAGCCATGGAAGCCATGCGGGACGGCAGCGAGGAGCCGATCGAATTTCCCAGGTACTGCCCCGTCAACGATACCGATACCCCTGTGGAATTGGTGCGCGAAGAGGGCGAAGCGGCCTGGCGCTGCCCCGACTGCCTGTGCGGCCGGCAGGATCTGCAGCGCATCATCTTCCACGTGAGCAAGGATGCTATGGACATCGAGGGCCTGGGCAAACAGATCGTGGAGCGCTTCTGGGAACTGGGTTGGATCCGATCCATCGCCGATGTGTACCGGCTCGACTACGATAAGATCGCCGAATTGGAAGGCTTTGGCGAAAAGTCGGCCGCCAACCTGAGGGCTTCTGTCGAAACTGCTAAATCCAATCCCGTACATCGCCTGCTGCACAGCCTCAGCATCCACCATCTGGGCAAAAAGGTAGCCCGCCTGCTGGCCGCCGAGATCGACCACGTGATGGACCTGGCCGGGTGGGAAGAGGAACGCTTTACGCAGATCAAGGACATCGGACCCATCGTAGCGCGCAATGTGCGGGAATGGTTCGCCCGGGAAAAGAACCGCGAGCTGCTCCGCCAGATGGAAGCGCTGGGCGTGAATATGACCCCCACAGACGAAGACAAGCCGGAGGAGGTCGCCGACGGCCCGCTATCCGGCAAGACCATCCTCTTCACCGGCAGCCTGCAGCAAATGACCCGCGAGGAAGCCAAAGCGCGCGCCAGCGCTGCCGGCGCCAAACCCCTCAGCGCTGTCAGCTCCAACCTGGACATCCTGGTGGTGGGCGAAAAAGCCGGCTCCAAACTGCGCAAAGCTCAGGAACTGGGCACGGTGGCGATCTGGAGTGAGGAGGAGTTCCTCGCCAAGGTGGATGGCGGATGAAAAATGTACCGGTAGGAGCAAAGCGGATCGAATCCTTTTGTGAAAAAAACGGATGTCTCGTTGTGCGAGACACCCGCTCCCAGAAGTGGTCCCAGTAGGACTTGAACCTACGACCTCTTGATTATGAGTCAATTGCTCTA
>CAZQSF010000060.1:0-23956 GCA_964595955.1 uncultured Saprospiraceae bacterium | reverse complement strand
AGACGAAAAATAGACAAGTTTCTTTATACGCCATCTTCAATTTAAAATGGTATAATAATCCCCGGCACTTATACCGTCAAGATAGCGCTAGGAGGATTCAAACCACTTCGAGCCGGATATATATGCGCGTGAAAAGGTTGCCCAAACCGTTTTTCGATAGTGGAACAATTGGTTTTGCAAGCTCCTGAATTGCCATTCAGCGAGGCTTTGCCAGGTTCTTCTATATGTTTTATGCGGTTTTCAGGATAAAATGATCTTTTTATCCAAGCATATTTGATCCTAAAAACGGTGCATACTGCTTCAAGTATGAATGCCACCTCCAAATTGGTTTATTTTTTCTCAGACCAATTCGGAAGCGGTATTGTTGCGTAAATTCATGCATAGTCCGGGTTAATTCCTGAATGGCACAACCCCAAGATAACACCAAAACACCTCAAGCCTTAACGCCGAAGGGATGCCACTAGAATAACCCAAAAACACGTCTGGAATCCAAACTCCGAAGGGGTGGCATAACCCCTATTCTTTCTCCACCAGAAGATCGAAGCGCAGTCCGCTGTTGCCCTGGCCGCGGCCGTTTTGTTTGCGGTAGCCGCTCCACAGGGCCACGCGCCCCTGGTGCCAGCGCGCCCGTTGCCAGGTGCGCGTCACGCGGATGCCGGAGCGAGGCACCTCTTCTTCGTACAGGAAATAGGGCGCCCAATCGGCCTGGTCCAGCCCCTGCCGCAGCAGGCTGGTGCGCGGCCGCACGCGCTCGATCTTCAGCTGGGGATACACCCGGGGCATAGCCGCTCGCTTAAGCCAGATGGCGCCATTGCCGTTTTCCATTTGCACCGGCAGGAAAGGAATCCAGTACTCGGGCACCCGCGTTGCCAAGGTGTACTGTACACCGGCCTCGTTTTCCAATAAGGGGCTCAACTCGACATCGGCGCTGAGTTGATCCGATAGCTCTTGGAGATAAGTCGCCAGGTTCAGGGCAGCTACATTGCCTTCTACAGCGCCATCCAGGCCGTCGGGAATGCGATGCTCGATCCCCCAGACCATGTTGGCCATTTCATCGCGAGCGAGATACACTTCTTCCATGGCCTTGCTCTCCTTGAGGTCTACGACCGAAGGCGGAATGAGCAGGTATTGCTCGTCGACCGCCCGTTCGGTGGGTCCTCCGATACCAAAGAAGGTCCAATCGCCGTTACCGGGGGCTTCTTTGTAATGCTTCACCCGGGTCCATTCCCCGAAAACACTTTTCACTTGCAGCTCAACTACTTCCAGCAGGCCCCCCACCGGCACGCGAAGGGGCAGGATAAACCAGTCGTTGCTGAACATGAGCCCGAACTCCATCAGAGCCAGGCGCCCGGATTGGGTGGCGCTGGTTTCCACGGCCAGGAGGTTGACCTGGGCATCCTCCATTTCCCACCAGCGGGCACCCGGCATGCCGGGGTATTCCACCTGGGTCGGAATGAGGTGCCGAATGTTCGGTTCCGGGGGCGTTTCCGGGCTGAGACCCGGCCCGGCACTTCCCCGGCCGTAGCCGAAGGCATACCAATCCAGCCGACCTTCGTAGTACTCTTCAGCACCTACCTGCACACTTTGCTCACCGGCTTGGGCCGAGCTGGCGAACTGGTATTCCATGCGGCGGGGCAGCCAGGCATCGGCCGAAGCGTCGGCCGGTTGGTTGTACTGCTGGTCAAACCAGTTCAGCCATTGCTCCCCGACCGAATCGGCATCCGCAGAAGCCGTTCCCAAAAAATCGGAAAGCCCCTTACCGCCTTTTAGCTCGTCATAAAGGGCCCCACCGTCGAGTGCGCCGGTTTGCACGGCAGTGTGCACCCAGCTCTGCAGGCTTCGATTACTGAGTTCGGCGGCAAATCGCTGCCTTTCCTCCGCCTGGGTTTCGGGGGGTAGCCGGAACTGTAGATCCGGATGTTGTTTGAGTTCTTCGATAAGGGGCTCGGCGGCATTCCCCAAAGCTGCTTTTAACATGCGTTGCAAGTGCCGACCCATTTCCATGCGCAGGGGAATGCCCGGCCGAACGAACATGCGCTCCACCTGGGTTTCGAGCGGGGACTGATCGCTGTAAGCCTTCGGTGAGTTGCCCGCCAGAGAGAGGCGCTGAAGGGGATGCGCTTTCCATTGCACGCGCACTTCAGCCGGAGAACCGTTGTCCGAAGCCTCGAACTCGCCGCTTTGCCATTGGCGGCAAAGCGTCCAATACGGATCGTGCAGGGTATTGCGCAGATTGGCATCGAACTGTTCGCTGCGGGCGCGCGGTTCGAGGCGGTTCCAAAGAAGAGCGTTTTCAGCCATGTGTTCGCTTTTTTCGCAAAAATTAGGTTTGTACCGAAGAGTTCCGGCCTGGAGCTATCTCCATGATCTCTCGATCCTCATTCCTTCTTCTCATCAGGCTGGGCAATATTGCCCAGATCTATATTGCCCAGCCCCAAGCGAGCTAGATCTACATCGGCGGGCTCTTCCATTCCCCGGCTCACCTCACGGGTTTGCGACGAATCGCCCACAACCTGCGAAGGAAGGGAACCGAAATTCAGGGTGTTGCCCTCTTCCGTTCCGGTAAGGATAGGGCCCAACAGGGCTGGAAAGAGCTGATCCCAGGAAGAGTTTTTGAGTATATCGGGATCGACGGCCCGCTTTTTGGCCAGCAGCAAGGTATCGGAGATGGTTTCCATCAACAGCTCCCGACTCCAGGCTACGCCCTCGGCCGGGGTGAGTGCCAGCAGAACCGCATTGGGGGCTTCCGTATCCGGCTGATCGTACTGCAATGCAATACCGGTATTGGCCGTGGGATCAGGCACCAACTCATTCCATTCGTCTATCAGGAGGCCCGAGAACGTATCGTGATTGAGGTCGAAATCACTCTGGAGTTCCAGGGTCATCGCCAGGGTGTCGGGATGAGGCTCAAAGTCGCCATAGGCCTGCCCGACCCAGGGCCCCGTCTTGCCTTCGCGAATGGGCAGCTGAAGGAGGTCGTACCCCCGGAGCTCATCGGAGCGCCCGAAGAGTTCGGACAGCATGGCCGTTCGCTGGTAGAGATCCATGCGCGGGCGCACCGGCGCTTGCGTTTGCACCCAGCGATCGACGGCGAAATCGGCCTGGGAGGCTTGCAGTTCGTCGCTTGCCAGAGCTTCAGCCACCTCGGCTGCATTGGGCAGATTAAACTCCGGAAATACCCGGAAGAAGCGGCCGAATAAAAGCCCGGCGATTTCCTCCAGCGTTTCGATGGCCTCCTTCGGATCGCCCTCGGGCAGATCCTCCAGCAAGGCTGACAAGGCCTCTTCCGAGTCCGGCTGGAGCAAATGGGCGGCCTCGCGCATTTTTCGCTCTGCCTCCTGGAAAACGGCCTCGGCGATGCGGTATTGCTGCTCCAGGGTCAGTCGGTTCATCGCCTCCACCTGGGCCGGCACGGCCTTTACCCAACCGAGTCCCGCATAGAAAAACATGCCGCTGCGCAGATTGCGCATATCGCGCTCCAGCTGAGTATCGTCCAGTTCGTCCGGGCTATCCAAACGATTCTTTATCTGAGTGAGGTTGGCCTGAAATGCATTGCGGTGGTCTTCCATTTGAAGGGCGACATTGCGCAGGGGGCCGCGCAGGGAAGCCGGCACCCAGAACTTGCCGGCCTGTTCGCGAGCTTCACTGTTGGCCTGCAGGAAGTCTTCCGGACGCAGGCTCCGCGTTTCCAGCAACATCTTGCCCAGATTGGCAGCCAGGGGTTCCACAGCAAAAAGGGTGAATTCAAAATCCCGAAATCCCTGGCGATCCCTTTCCAAGACCTCGATGCGTTGAGTGAGCGGAAGGTTGTGCTGCTTGCGCACAGCCGACTCGATGCGATAGCGAAGCTCGCTGGTATCGGGATTCTCCCGCTGCAGATGCATCATGTACACCAGGTCGATCGGCTCGATGAAAAGCTCGCGCATCAGCAAATGGTCGGAATCGTACAAGGGCTGCCCATCCTGATCTTCACCGGTCTGCCAACGCACATTGACCCGAATCACGCTCATGCCGGGCAGCTTATCGTACAACCATCGATTGATCTTAGAGCTGGCCAGTGCGCGGGGCGACAAGGGAGCGCCTCCGATGGTGGGCAGGGGCTTATCGGGGAATAAGACGCCCATGCGAAACGTAAGCGGCGTGCTGCTGCGCGGGATGTCCACCAATTCGGGCCGGAACACCTGATCGCCTTCCGTCAGCGCATCCAGGGCCGCTTTGGCGCGATCTACCTGCCCATCTACCAATTGATACACCCCTTCGGCGGCCAGCAGATCGCGCACCGCATCCAGTTCGTCATCCAGGCGGGCCACCAGTTCTTCCAGCCCATCCACCTGTTCCTCGCTGGGCGCAGTGCTCAACAGGTCTTTCCAATATTCTCTGAGCTCATTGTCACCCGGCGGGCTGGCCGACAATTCTTCCTCCCACTGCCGCCGTTCCTCCAGCAGATCCAGGGCGTTGATCACCCGTTGCGCAAAATCCTCTTCCACTTCAGCAGGGGCACTATCGCCTACCTGCAGCAGGGGCTCTACCTTGAACACATATTTTTGGCGCAGGTCGAAAATATATTCGGCCAGTATGGGCACGCCACCGGCATCCCGAAACTCCTGCATGGCCCGCTCCAGCCGGTAGCCCAGCAGGGCCGACAGGTCCTGACCGTTGCGAACGCCTTCTAGCAAAAACAGGGCATCTTTGACCCGGATGGAATGAAGATTGACGGCAAAAAGTCCACCGTCTTCATCCGCTGCACTGAAGCGGTTGGCCTGGAAGCCGCTCCGCAGAACAGCGGCCGTCGTGGCATGGCGGAGCGAAGGGGCCGGAATGAACTCGCCGCGCTGCGAGATGGAAGCTCTGGGCGCTACATTTTCCAGATATCCCCAGGTGCCTAAATGTAAGCCGTCGGACTCGAGCTGGCGAAGGGTGTCCAATCGCCGGGCCGCCAGCCCCCCCAACCAGGCATCGAGGCGATAGGTACAGCAGTCGATGTGTTCCTGCAGCAGAAGTTTCAGATCAGCTGCCGGACGCTCGGCCAAACCGGCAATCTGGGTTCGCAAGGCGCTGTCGCCGTCGGTCTGCAGCAAGCGATAGCGCAGAAGGCGGTACAAAATGGCAGAAGGCGCTTCGCCTTCACCGAAGTTTTCGTCCCGGATGTCATCCAGGGGGGCTTGGGCCAACCACTGAAGGTAATTTTGGTCGCTGCCCTCCATCTTGGGAATTACGGTACCCTCCATTCCCACCAGTACATCCTCATCATCCCGGCCCAGGGGATAAGTCTGCGCGTCAAAATAGAGTTGCTCGAGCGATTCGGGTTTGGGGAAACCCAGGGCGTCCAGATCATCCTGAACGGTTGTGAAAGCTGCTTCATCGGCTTCCTTCCCGCTGAAGTATTGAAGTTCTTCCGGCAGTTCTTCCGGGTCGGTGGTAAAAAATGCCGGCGCAAGGGCAAACCGCTGCCGGAACGAAACGCTGGTGGGATGGAGCTGAAGAACAGACAGAAATGTCGTTTGCACCTGATACCCTGCCAAGCCGCGATGCATGTGGGGTACCTGGTCCAGCTGGCTTTCGTACCAATCATCCAGGGGGCTCAGAATAGTTGACCAGAGTCTTTCCAGAAAAGAATCGCCCAGCAAGCCCGGATCTTCCTTGAGCTGCGAGAACGGATAAGCCGGAAGAAAGCAATACGGCTGATCGTCGATTCGCAGCGCCGGGAGGTGCCCCCGGCCCACTACCCAATTCTGCATGAATTCCAGCGTGCTTTCCCGCTCGCCATCCGGCAGGCCGGGCTGCCAAAAATCCAGGGCTTTACCGAGCGTGCCCTCCGCCAGCAAGGCCTGCATATCCAATCCGTCCTGTATGGAACGGAGCTGACTGTGATCCAGTCCCGAGAAGACCGCTGCGGGCAGCCCCAATGCGCGGGCCAGCCGCTGTGGATCATCTCCGTCGGGCTCGGCTTCCAGTGCGAGGCTTTCCTCGCCCGTCTGTTCATCCGGGCCCCGGGCCACTGTCTCTTCCCGGGTATTATTAGTCGCCGTACCCGGCGGAACCAGATCCATGCCCCCCACCTTGTAGCGGTGGTTGTCAAACAAATGCTGCAGCCGCGACACCGAGTCGATGTCTTCCGCAGGGGAAAGCAAGCCCGTGACATACAGGCGGTCAAAGCCTTCCAGATCGCTTTCCTCCAGCTGGACGCGCAATCCCATGCCAATATCTACGGCCTTGTGGAAGTCCGTCATCCAGCGGATGGCTTCCGGGATTTCGCGTCCGGTGGGCGACTCGGCAAATTGGTCCTCCCTTTGGGGATCTATGCCCAGAAAAACAGCGCCCTGATCTTTCTGTACGGGATTGCCCACAACATCCCAATGGTCGGCTCCACGCTCCAACCTGAGCACAAACCGATCGGGTAACAAATAGGTGCGGGGCGCTTCATTCCAACTGTCTTCGGTGAGGTCCATGTCGGAGGGTAGCTGCGGTTCCGAGGTGGGGAAGCTGTCCGAATCCAGGTCGTCGGGCCGGGTCTTGGCGATCAAATACCGGGCCCGGACGGCTCCGAAATCGTCGACCAGCGCACCCCAGGCCCCTTCTTTTGCGAGCCGGCGTTCCTCTGCATCAGCCCCTTCTTCTACCGCTTGCCACAATGCCTGCCAGTACGCTTGTACTGCTGCATATTCCTCCTTATTCAGCTTCTCCTCATGGTTGTGTACGAGGATATCGTCGGGGTAGATGCGCACCCACATTTCCGTGGGCGTATCTCCGGTGAGATCCTCCCGCATGTGTCCTTCTTCCAGCTCTTCCACCATGCGCGCGGTGGCAAAACGCACTTGCAGGCGAAGCGGAAAAAGGGCGAGGGGCAGCCGGGGATCCAGTTCCTGAAACTGTTCCTGTACCGAGGTAATCGCTTGTGGATCTACGATGGGCATTATTCGGGAAGTTTGATCATATCCGTAGCGTGTACCGCTACCATAAAGGGCAATTGAAGAAGAATACCGGCCATATGGGCTGCGTTGCGCTTCCAGGTGTAGCGGTCGGAGGCTCCTTCTTTGGGTGGTTTGTCCAGGCCATCCGAAGCTTCCAGCTGGATAAAGCCTTTTTCGTTGCGGCTGACCATCGGCCAGGCCAGGTCGTTCCACTCCAAAATTCCGGCAAAGGTATCCGACTCGTTTTCCGGGCTGATATCCATGCCGAAGCGCGGCTCGCCGGGGCGCTCTTGCACCACGAAGAACCAACCGGGGTCCGTTTCACTGCCCAGGGCGGTATCGGCCGTAACGGGAAATCCGAAAAAGGATACTTCGGGATAGATGCTGGCCTTGAAGATGGGCATGTGGCGAATTACCTCCGGCTCCTCGCCTTCAGCCGGCGAATCGGGCTGGGTTTTCAGGACCCGGGGCAAGGTCTTGTCCTCCTCGCCTTCATCATTGGTGGCCCAGGCGGCTCGCTGCATATAGATCAAGGCGTTGGGAAACTTCTTGAGCAGCTCGGAGCGGATGACAAAAACCACATAGGGGTCTTCCGGGCTGGGGGGCGGAATATCCCGGTCCTCGGGCATGTTCTCGCCCAGCGGGTTGGTGAGCTCGGTCAGCAACTCTATATCGGGTGGCGGGGGGGTGCTGGCCAAGTTGTCCAGATCATCCCAGAAGCGCCGGAAGTAGCTGCCGCGCTGGTCGGTAGGGTATTCGCGCCAAAGCAGCTCCCGGGCCATTTCGTGGTTGAGCCCCACCAGATACGATTCGATGAACCGCTGATTGACCTCGAGCAGGGAAAAGGTATCCATAGGGATCAGCTGCACATTGGGCAGTACCAGTTCCGAGGAGATCTCGGCCAGGGCAGCGTACATCGCTTCCTTGAATTCGGGATAGGCCAGCAGCGGCTTTGGGATCTCCGCAGCCTCCGAATCTTCCGGGCTTTCGATCGTGAACAGGCGCTTCAGGCGCGCCTGCACCGCGGTCGTTGCCTGGATGTGGGTCTTAATGATCTGACTGATGACGCTGGTCGAGGTACTGACCACGGTAATGGCCTCCGCCTCGTCGACCGGCGGATCCTTAAAAAGGGCCGCTCCCCAGCTCAACTCCTCCCAATCTGGGACATTGAAGCCTTCCGGAATGGCATTCACATCGTCGGAATCCGTATCCGGGTCGATCTGGGCGCTGAGCACTTTCAGGGCATCCTGTCCCTGGGTGTCGCCTTCCACCCGACGGAAGGCCGGCCCATTGGGCCGGGCCAATTTGCGGTAGTCCTGCCGCAAGGCCGAAGTGGGCAGATACAGACTGCTAAAATGGTTGATCCGCCGGATGAGGTCTTCCCTGAACGCGGCCAGATCGCCGAGTTCTTTTTCCACGGCTTGCCGGCGGGGTTCCAAACCGGAGAGTTCGGTATCCAGGCTCCCTACGCACGCATGCAGTTCATCGATTGTATTCAAGTCGATGGCATCTAATACATCCCGAAGGAAAGCCTGTACGTCATCGGAAACCGGAGCAAACTGGGCTTCCAGGTTTTCTTTGGGCGTCTCTTCGTCTTCGTCGTCTGAAGATCTTCGTAGGCCGTCCGGTTGGCCCGGGAATTTTTCCTCCAAGGTGCTCAGGTAGGCATCCAGTTGTTCCATCCGTGCGGCGAGTTGCTCCAACTCGCTCTGGGAGGCCTCATCGTCTTGATCGTCGGGCAGATCCATGGCGCCGTAAGCCTCGAGCTCGGCCTCCAGCGCATTCACCCGGTCGGCCAGGTTGCCGTCGAGCTGTTCCTTGAGTTGATTCAGCTCAGCCAGCAGGGCCTGGAGCTCGCCCCGGAATTCCTGGGGTTTGTTCTGAAAGGAATTCAGCTTTTGCCGCCAGCTTTTAACGTTGTCTGCAGTGGCACGGACTTCGGCCTCCAGGTCAGCATCCAGGTCTGTTATGGCTCCCCGGATCTGCTCCGCCTCCGTTTTCTCCTCATCCGTCAGCTCTTCTTCCGGTTTGTCTGTAAAGGCATTGATTCTGTTCTGCAATGCATCCAGAGTGCCATTCAGCTCCTCGAGCCGGTCATGCAGGATTTTGGCCGCCTCGTCGCGCTCTGCGGTGACGAGATCCGCCCTGGCATGCACAATGAGCAGCGCCTGCTGGTAAAATCGTATTTCCAGATCGTTCAACTGCAGCGATAATTGCTCACTGTTTATTCGGTGCTTCAGCGCTACCGTATTAACCCGGCGCGAGCGCACGGCCTCCTGCACCGTCGCCCGAAAGTCGCCCTCGACAAAGCGAGATCGCAAATGGAAAGAGGAGGAAAAAGCCGAGTAGGTCGACTCGTCCATGGGGTCGAAGTAGCCGCGCTGCAGCCGGCGGCCGGCTTCGGCAGCAAAGCGGCTCAGGCGAATCCGGCGCTGAGCTTCCAGCACATCGCCTACCTGCTCCCAGGCTCGATCCATGTAGGCATCCTGATTTCGGCGAACCACGAAGGTGCCGAAGCCGGCTGCCACCCGGTTGCGGGGATCCAGGTTGAGCTCGTTGAACCAATACCCCGGATCGTCGGTCTCCGCCCGGAAAGTATTGGCATGCCACTGCCCGTAGAGGGGCGGGGTGACGATGGGATCGTCCTTGCCGTCTCCGTCCACGTAAAGGGTCTGGTTGGCGGGAGCGTCGCCTGCTGCCCCTTCCTCCAGGTCGGTATTGAGGTTGAGCATGGTCTGGAGGCCTTCGATGAAATCCGTTTCGGCACTTTCGCCGTCCAGGAATTCGAACCGCCGCCCTTCATCCTGGGCGCCGATCAGCTGAAGGGCACCTTCCAAAAGGAGCGTGCCGTCGCCACCGCTGTAGGAAAGTTCGTATCCGGCATCCTGCATATCCATGGGCCGACGCCCTACCGGATCCTCCATAATGCGGGCTTCGATGCGCCGCACGAGGTATTCAAAATCCGCCAGATCACCCGTGCGGAATGTCCACTCGTAGTAGACCGGCCAGAGCTGTGCAAATTCGTCATCCGGGTGCACATCCCAGGAACCCATCTGAATGTCGGCCGAAAGAATCCGATCGGCAGGCGCACCCAGGCCGGCCAGGCGCCCCTGCTCGAAGGCGGGCAGCAAAAAGCCGGTGTAGCTGGTGTTGGGCTGCAGGCGCCGCGGGCACAACAGACGGGCAGAAGCCAGGTTGGGGTTGGCATCCACCACTTCGCGCAAGGCCGCGGCTTTATCCCCTTCCGCCAGCGGTTTGTTGACATGCACGTGCGCCCAGGCCCAGGTCTCCTGCGCCGGCGGAAAAGCGATCTTTTCCGTTCCGTGGGTAATGGCCGTCAGGGGGGCGCCGGGTAAGAACCGACGCTCAAATTCCTCCTCGGACAAGACGACCAGCACCAACCAGGGACGGAGCTTTTCCCCCGCTGCGCGCACCGGACTGTAGCGCCAGGGAAAATCTTCCTCGTAGAATTCGATGTACGGCAGGTAGTTGGGTTCAAAGGTGGCCACCCCGTCCAGGGGCTCGGTTTTGACCACTGCCGTGCGCTTGATGCCTGTGATATCTCCCGGACCGATCAGCTGGAGGGTTTTGTACACCAGCTTATCCGGCACCTCGGCGTTTTCCGGTTTCAGGTATTCCCGATCCGGCGTGGCCTCCGGATCGGCCACGATGGTCTCGAAGTTTCCGAAGTTGGGAAAATAAAAGGGCGGCAGGAGCGGCTTGCCCTTTATCGTCAAGCCCACGTCCACCGTGGGGCGCCCACCGGTACCCCCGGCTTCCCCCAGGCTATCCGTTTCGTTGATCTCCGCACTGATGCCCTGGCGCAACCAGGGTAGAAATCCATATCGGGCTAGGCTCATAGGTCTTCGATTTCGAATACGGGCATCACCTGGTAGCGGCGAGCCAATTGAGGATTTGTCGTTTCAATCGCGCGCAAAGCCTGCAGGGCTTCGGCTTCCGAGCCGAAAAGAAGTCTGACGTCGTTCTGCTTGACGATGCGAAGGTCCTTTATCGTAGCGATGCCGTATTGGTCGCCGGCCTGCTGTACCGGCGGGGCAGGCTGGTCGGCCTTCAGGGCATTGAGGCGCCCCTGGGGCGAAAGGGCAACCGCATTGCTGCGCAGGAATCGCTCGTACTCCTCCTGCTCCATGGAAAGTGTGGATTCCGGGGCGGCGGCGAAAAAATCCGGTCCATCTATGATCAATTGTTCAAACTCGTAATCCCTGGCCACGTAGGCATCTTCCGAGGCAGCGGAAAAAAAGGCATCCCCGCCGGCCACCTTCAAACCGGACTGCAGGCGCTCGAAGGAGTTTCGGCTCAGCCGCTCGCTGTCCGAGAGCCGGAGGAATTCGGCCGGTGCAAAATTGTCCTTCAGTAGGGTCGCATCGGGGTAGGGATCTATTTGGAAGGAAAAAGACCCATAGTCGGAGGGGCGTTCATTGCCCACTTTGTCGAAGTAAAAATTGAGCGGGATCCGGCTTTGGCGGACGGATAATACCCCGGCGGGATGCAGGATGAGCTCCTCCTCAGGCAGTTCGCGGAAGGAGACCTGTAACTGGGCCAGACGAGGGAGCTCTGCCTCCCAGTTGCGCAGGTCGCGCAGGGCTTCCAGCAGATCGGGCAACATGGGTCTGGGAGGCAGGATCTTTTTCTGCTCTTTTCCGAACCGCTTGCTGACCCGAACCTTGATCTTCACGAACAAGATGCGGAAGCTGGCCTTGCCCTTGATGTGCCAGGGCGTGGGCCCGGACAAGGTGCCTTTGAGGTGAATACCCAGCAGTTCGGCTCCGCCCAACATCACGGACAAGCCCGCTCCCACCTCGACGATGAAATAGAAGGGATTGAACTGGAAGAGGGCATCCAGGTAGAGATACCCCACCACCCGGAACTCGCTGACCTTGAAGTAAAAGTCGATGCTGGCCCCGAACTGAACGGTGTTGGCCGTGACGGCAAAGTAGGCTTTGAGCGTCAGGCGCGGGTTGTCGGTAGGCAGCAGATTGAGCGTCAGGCGCTTCAGAGGACCGCTCAGGTTGGGCAGGGCCGGCGCCTTGAATGCCGGATGGAATCCACCTACGGTAAAGATGAAGTTGGGCTGGTCGCCCCAACTGATGGTGAAGTACATTTCCCCTTCGAGCTGGTATTGCAGCAAGCGCGACTCGAACAGAGCCGCAAAGAAGAACATATATCCCTGCTCGAAGTCGATCGCTCCGATGAAGTTGACCTGAAGCTTCAGAACGGGAGCTGCCTTATCCGGGAGTTCTACGCGAACCACGCCCAAAATGGCTAGCACGACCGGATCGGGCACTTGAATGATGAGTCCCATTTCCACGGCGATGAGGGTGGGTGTGCCCCAACCCAGAATAGCCATGAGGCCAAAGGTGTACCGGCCCTCGGCAACGGGAAAAAACTGGTTGAGATCCGCGATGATGCGGGGCGCCTCGGCCACGGGATCATCGGGGAACATGACGGCGTCAATGGCGTTGGTGCGCACCCCTTCGGCCAGGGCTTCCAGGTTCATGCCCCGGTTGATGGCGATGAGCCCCCCTACCCCGTTGAGGGTGAAGCCGTAGCCCAGCTGGATGGGTTTGAACTCGGCCGTGATGAGCAGCAGGAACGAAAAGCCCGGGCTCCCGTCCGGCTTTTTCGTAGTGACAATCCCGATCGCTTTAACGGCCACCAGCTCCTTGATGACCAATTCAGCTACGCCGGCATACTCACCTTTATCAAAGTCGAAAAAGAGATATCCCCCGCCTTTGATGGTGGGGGTTTCCAGGGAAAGGCCAATGCCCTTGGGAGGCTTAAACCCGGCCTCCAGATACAGAGGCCCGAGTTGCGTCTGGGTTTCGGAATCGCCGCTGCCCGAGCCGTCGGATGTTTCCCGGTAGCTGATGAATAAGCGAATGCCCATTTCCTGGACGACCGCCGTGAAAGGGCCCAGCAACAACTGGACGTCGGCGCCCACGGGCAGCTCGAAGCCCGGCTCTTGGCCGGCTCCGGCCTTGGGTTTGATGCCCAGGCTGATGCCTTGGATCTCGACGGGGCCGAGTTCGATATGGGCCGGCAGCTTGATCTCCAGGCCGGCGCTGCCGCCGAAGTAGATGCCCTGTTGATTGGACCAACCCACCGTCAGATCGAACTGAGCCTGAATCCCATCTTTGGGCAGCAAAGCATTGAGAAAACCGTCGCCGCCGGCTTTTCCGATGACAATGCGCCCCTCGGCCAGGCTGAGCTCAGTTAAAAACTCCATGGTCTGGCCGGTGGCGATACGCAGTCCGCCTTTCACTGCGATCGACTTCAGGTCGACCCGGTTTCCTTCGGCCGTTCCCATCAGGACGATGCGACCGTTCTTCTGCACCCGAAGGCCCTGCAACACGTGGGCGTTCAGGTCGACATCCGCCTGGACCAGCGACACCCGGTCCGGGAAAATGTGCAGGGCGATGCCGCCACCCACTTCCACCCCCGCCTCGAGCAGGTAGAAAAGCTGGGGTTTTACGGGATTGTTCGTCAGCTGGATCTCGAGGTCGAGCTCGGCCGATCCCCGTGGGTTCATCTGAATGCCTGCCGGCCCGTCGGCCTGGGCCAGCAAGGAGAGGTCGAGGTCGAAATCGACAGCAATATCCGGGTGGGACGGAGCCAGAAGCGGGATCGTGAGGGTTTCGTCTCCCCAGCTGATGTCCGACGCCCCCATGGGAAAGCTGAAATTGCCGTGGAGGACGTCCAGCCATTTGCCCAGGTGATAGAGCAAAACCGAATAGCGGTCCGCGAATTCCGGACGACTCCACCGGTGGTCGGCTTCCGAAAACTCCTGGGCCGTCCGGGTGAAAAAAGCCGGTGTGCGCTCCCATTGCACAGGCTGTGCCGCGTAATACGGAACGTCCGGGTCGAACTCATCCTCGTCGAGCTTATACCGGATCCATCCGAACAGGGACGCCAAATGGTAAAAAGCTGCCTGGTGGTTTCGCAGGTAGTCGGCCACCAGGTAGTCGACGAGCAGGCGGGCAAAGTCGCCCGGGAAAGGCGGCTGCGTAAGCCCACGGATCAGCTGGTACAGGTCATTCAGGGCTTGCATGGCCTGGTCGATCGATCCGCTGACATCGCCCTGGGGCAATTGCCCTGCGGCCGTCTTAACGTTTTCCATCTCCTGCTCCAACTCTGCGGCGGTAGCCTGCAGGCCGGCACTTACGATCAATCTGTCGAGCAGCTCCGAAGGATTTTGCAGAGGCTCAAAAACCATGAGCAGTTCCTCCAACAGAATTTGGGAGGTGGGTTTCGGAGCATTATTTGAATTGGGCATAGGTCCTGGGCGTTGGTGCTACAGCCGTTCAAAATACAGGGAAAGACAAAGAGAAGTGCAGGGCGTGATGGGCTGGGCTGGCATAGCGGGTACTCGGTTTGAGGAACGACCTTTCCAATATATTAAAAAAGAAAGACAGTAAAGTATTTTAACCGAAGGCCGATACGCCGATCATTTACCTGCAAAAACGATCTTTGCCAAAAAACACGGTAAGCGGTAGGGGCTATCTACGGAATGGTTGGGAAGGCCAAAAAAAAGAGCGACAGAAAAATCTGCCGCCCTGAAAGTGAAAATAATCCCCATTATTAACACACGTTGCGCTCAAGCGCTTCTTCTTTCGAAAAATGGCCCCCGGCTCCTTGTAGGTTTGGAATGGGATGGCCTGTGATACAGTGGTTTTACGGCCGGGGGCGCCTCTCTGTCTTTGCGGTGCACGCGATCCAGGCTCAGGGCCCGGCGAAAAGCGCACGCGCGTTCTTCTTCAGACTGCCAGGTATGATCCCGTCCTTTCCTGCGATTGGGCAGGGAAAGCGCTTGGCGGAAAGCCTCAGCCTGGGGCTCGGGAGCGACCAGCATGCGGGCGAACACGGCTACCATGGGAATATCCATGAGGCCTGGGCTGGCAGAAAAGTTGGCTTGAGGTCTGAATCGGCGCTGCATTACTTATTGTCCTTTTGACACTTACAAAAGAATCGAATATTTGCACGCCAGTCGTTCCGCCAGCCAGGCAGGACGTCCGGATTTATAAGGACGGAAGTTCTATCGGAGAAAAAACATTTGATCAGGCCCTGACGGTCAAGGATTTGCGGAAAGCCGTTGGGGTTCTCCCTACAAATTTCCTGAAGGCCGAATAAAAGGCCGATTTGGAGTTGAAGCCCACATCGTAGGCAATAGCGAGGACGGTAAAGGGGTCGTATTGGGGGTCCATCAGTCGCCTTTTAGCTTCCTCCACCCGGTACCGGTTCACAAAATCCATAAAATTCTGCCCGAGGACTTCGTTGATCACCTGGGAGAGTTGATAAGCCGGCAAATCCACCTGCTCGGCCATTCCGGCTAGCGTGAGTTCGGGATCCAGGTACGAACGCGCTTCCTGCATATGCTCCTCCAGGGTTTGAGCGATTTCCTGTTTTTGCTCCTCGGTCAGGCCGGAGCCCTGGTATTTGACCTGCTCTTGGCGCATGCGTTCCGGCTCCTGCATCTGCTGCGGAAAATCGTAGAATATCTCGGGCATGGTAAAGGCCGTCACTTGTACCGTAAAGACAAAGGCGAGAAAACCCAGGGAAGACAGGATCTGGTAGTGAAAGTCCCAGCCGGTAACCACCATGATCAGCAACAGGGCGAAAATGGTGAGGTGGGAAAAGCAAAAGGCATACAACCAGCGAGTAAACCGGCGGTCGTGGTTGGAGGCCTGATCGCGCACGTGGCGGCTGTACTGCCGAACCTTGCGGATGCTGACCCCTAAATACAGCCCGGACACCAATAACTTGAGGGCGACCGCGATAGTGAGGTCCAGCGGGGGATCGGCCCTTTCGATCGCTTGCACGTAGTCCAGCTTATCTGCTTTATCCAACAACCAAAACGATAGTGTATAGCCGGCATCCAGCAATACCGGCGTGAAATGCAACCAGGCCTTTCGGTGGAGGTGCATCTCTTCCTCGGTACAGGCCTTGACGTAGAAATAAATGAAGGGCCCGATGAGAAAGCCCAAGGGCGAGGTGAACCGGAGCCAGTGTGGAAAGCGTTCGTACACGGCCTGCTCCCAGAGGATCTCGTGCAGCAGAAACATGGAGAACACCAGCAGCAGCCCGCCAAGGAAGAGGTTGGCCTTGCGGTTTCCACGCCGCAACAGCAGAAAGACCACAGCCAGGGACAGGCCCATCAAAAAGCCATAGGAAATAAACAGGCCGGATATGTCGAAGGTGAGCGTCATTCGGCCTGAAAATAATACGGTTTTCAGGATAAAATGACCTTTTTACCAATACATATTTTATCCTGAAAACGGTGAATACCGCTTCAGGTATGAAACAACTTCAAGGTCATTTCATATTTGAAACGGTATAAGGATATTTGAAAAGCTTTAATGTTTGCAGGCCGGCTTGTCATCTATCTCTGCTTTCGCCTTGTTTTTCCTATTTAGCCCAATCTACCTGCACATGGCTTCTGAAAGTCGTCCAACCCTATTCCCGGTATTGCTGGTCAATTTCATCGGCATGCTGGGCTACAGTATCATTTTGCCCTTTCTGGTCTTTCTGGTGGAGAAGTTCGGCGGCAACGAGTTCGTATACGGCTTGCTGGGGTCGGTCTATCCGGCCTTTCAGCTGCTGGGAGCGCCCTTGCTGGGGCGCTGGTCGGATCAGGTGGGCAGGCGCATGGTGTTGCTCATCTCGCAGCTGGGCACCTTTCTGGCCTGGATGCTGTTTGTAGTAGCACTGACCCTGCCGCGCCAAGAGCTGCTGGAGGTGCGGTCGGACTTGTTCGGCACCTTTCTGATCACCCTGCCTCTGCTTCTGCTCTTTGCGGCCCGGGCCCTGGACGGCATCACCGGCGGCAACGTATCGGTGGCCAACGCCTACCTCAGCGATATCTCCACCGATGCGAACCGCAAGGCCAATTTCGGCAAGATGGCTTCTTCGACCAGCCTGGGCTTTATCGTGGGACCCATGCTGGCCGGGCTGCTGAGCACTACGCGCTACGAAGAACTGCTGCCGGTACTGGCAGCCGCCGCCATATCCCTGCTCGCCATCTACGTGATCCATCGCTACCTGCCGGAGTCCGTTCAGCGGCCGGTGCCTCCCGACCTGCGATCTTTTTCCATCCGGCGCATGTGGCAGGCCGAACACAAGGAGTGCTACAACATGGAGCGCTGCCCTGCCGGAACGAGCCTTCAGGACGTGCTTCAATTGCCGTACATTCCCCTGCTTTTCGGCATATACTTCGTCACCTTTCTCGGCTGGAGTTTTTTCTATGCGGGCTTTCCGGTGTTCGCATCCCGGTATCTGCATTGGGAATCCGGCCAGTTGGGCCTGTTCTTTACCGTTTCCAGCCTGATCATGGTACTCGTTCAGGGTCCGGTGCTCAGTTATCTGTCCAGCCGGATTGCCGATGCCTGGCTGGTCATTGCCGGCAGCCTGCCCCTGGCCGCCAGCTTTTTATTTTTCTGGTTGGAAACCGACCTGAGCGTGTACACCGGCGTAGTCCTGCTTTCGGTAGGCAACGGCCTGATGTGGCCCTCCTTTCTGTCCATACTGGCGCAGGCGGGCTCGCCTGCCATCCAGGGCAGCATTCAAGGCTATTCCAATAGTGTGGGCAGCCTGGCCAGCATCTTCGGGCTCATTTTGGGAGGTATGCTTTTCCAGAACCTCGGACCGATCGTATTTGTGGTATCGGCGAATTTTCTGTTTGGCATTTTCCTCCTCAGCTTTCGTTTGCTCGGGGCCTTCCCCAATGCAAAAGTGGCACCCGTAGGTGCCTCTTCCTGAAAATATAGCATTACAAATAGCACTTAATAGCTTCAGCGCACGTCCATTTTGTCAATGACGGTCACCGCACCGCCTTCGTGGGCGTTTTCAACGGCGGCCCGGCGTTCGCGCCAGGAATCCACCTCGCCTTTCAGGGTAACTACGCCCTGGTCCACCTCTATGATTACATTGCTGCGCTCGACAAAGGGCGACCACCAAAGCTCATCGAATATGTTCTTTTCGATCTGCTGGTCGGTGAGCATCTGCCGGTAGTCGGACTGCGGCGCTACGAAAGGCACCGGAAAGAAGTCATCAAATTCGGTGACTGAAAAAAAGGTTGTACCCGAAGGATCGGTCACCTCTATGGCGTTGATCACACTTACCACGCCCTTCAGGTCTTGCACAATACCTTCAGCGCGGTACTTTTCCAGGTAATTGTCTACTTCACCTCGCAGGGTGACTTCACCGTCCCATACGTTTACATCCAGATCGTAGCGTTCGATTTCGGGATCGCGCAGCAGGGCTGCTTCGATCTGTTCTTTCAGCACTGCATTTTTAGGAATCAGGGAAGGGCGCAATTTCAGGTTGTTGCGCACATACTTGACGCCTGTGACGTTTTGCGCATCGGATTTGGCTGCGCGCTTCGCTCCGAGATTACTCACAACACCGCGCAGGGTCACAATGCCATCTTGCACACTTATTTCCGGATTAAATGAATACACCCGGGGATCGTACAGAAAAGCGGTTTTCACAGCTTCGTGAATTTCCGCATCGCTTCGCTCCACGTGCTGTCGATCGCGCAGGTTCTCGTTATCGGCCCAATCCTGCACTTGCAGAGCATCTGCCTGCACAGACGCTACACCTGTCGTCCAGCCATAGCTTTTGGCAAGCCTCTTTTCATTCAGGCTTCCCACCGAACCGGACAACATCACATGACCGTCTTCCACTTTCACCATGATGAGTTTGGGATACAGGCGCAGGTCGTTTTGAATAGCCTTGCGCACCTCTTGAACAATCTCGCTATCGGCCCGGTCCAATTCGTAATCGATGGAAATATTGTTTTGCACCGATTTTACACCTTTTACCCCGGCGGCTACCTGCTCGCTCAATCGCTTTTCGGCACGAGAGTCTACCGTACCATTTAGTACGACATCTCCTTCATTTACAGCTACATTGACTTCATAGGATTCGGTAGCGGCCTGATCGCGAAGTGCTGTATTGATATCATTGGCCAGTGCCAGATCGTCGCGGGGTTCGGGCGATACCTCGATGAGATTGACTACGCCTTTGACCCCCCGAACAGCCATAGCAACTTTTTCGGCCCGCTTCTTGGCCAATAGGTTCGTCACATTGCCCGAAAGGGACACTATGCCTTCGCTCACCTCCGTATCGATGGAATTGGCCGGGACTTCCATTTGCAGAAGCATTTCTTCGTCTACCTTGTCCCGAATGTTGGGATCTGTCAGTTGAGCGGATTGTGCACGGGCTGGAATGGGGCCGGCCAGCACAACCGCTAACGCGATGTAGATTATTTCTTGAATGTCTTTCATAATTAAAAGGGCTTTTTTTGTTTGCGTCTATTGAACGCAACGCCCCTTGTGCATGTTTGGGAATAACATCATTTAACCCATTGACAATCAATTATATAATCCTTAAAACCCGTTCTCAGCAAGCTAAACAGCTCCAATTCGAAAATTCGAATGAAGACAATGACCGTGCTCATTGCGCGCACAGGCAACAGAGCTTAGTTTTCTTTCAAAACATCGACGCCATGAGAATCTTCTTTTTTGCTGGAATGCTAGTAGCTCTTATGCTGAGTGCCTGTACTTCTCAAACCGAAACCAAGGATCAGACCGAAGACACCCAGGTAGTGGAGGATATCGTCCGGGCTGCGCCGGATGAAGTGAAGATGATCTAAGAGAACGAGTTTGCCCAACTGATGCACGTTCGCCTGGAGGCGGGTGAATCGCTGCCCATGCACGAAGGGCAGGAACGCGCTATTTACGCCTTGGGCGAATACCAGCTGGAGTGGACCGACGGTGAAACCACCAAGCAATCGAACTGGAAAAAAGGCCAAATGCACTGGCACGAGGCCGGCAAGCACGCCGTAAAAAATGTGGGTACCCAACCCGCTGAGTACCTCATCGTCCAGCGCACCGGCGAAAAGCTGCCCGAGTGTGACATGCGCGCCCTGGCCAACGACGTGTACGAGGTAGTGCCCGACATGACCACACCCGTATTTGACAACGCCAAGCTGCGCGTAACCAAGTTGACCCTTCCCGCCGGCGAAAGCATACCCGAGCACGCCGGCATCAACCGGTTGATCTACGCCTTGTCCGATTACGAAATCCACTTCACCTACGAATCAGAGGGCTCCTCGGACAAGTCCCACGAGCCCGGCGATGTGGAATGGCATGACGGCTGTGCGCACGCCGTGAAGAACATAGGCGACAGCCCGGCCGAATACCTGGTGCTGGCCTTCCGGGAGTGAAGCGGGATCAACCCTTCATCGGATGGCTTGGCCTTCATCCGGTGCGCGAGTGAGAGCGGATATTCAAAAATCTGCGGATCCCTCAGCCCGAAGGATGTTCCGGAAGCGCGTCTGGCTCACATAGTGGTCGGTCAGGAGTTTGCCGTCGTGCAGTAAGGCGAACACACCGAAGCCAGAGGGTCCTTGCTGGGCTTCCTCCGCTGTCTGAATCACGCGGATGTGGAGGTCGATACCCGCTGCCCGGGCTGTCTCGGCCAGGGCACGGGCGGCTTTGGCATGCCAGGGGCATTGATGGGCCAGCAGCAGGTGCCAGCCGGGATAGGCATCCTGATTATCTTCCCAGCGAATGAAGGTCGGCTGAGGTGCCTCTTTCAGGCGATGGACCAGCAGATCAAAGCGGCCATTCTTATCCACGGCCTCGAAGCCGTTCTTTTCGAACAGGTTCCGGCCGGCGATCCAGGGCCCCTCGCTGGTGGCTACGGCCACCCCGTTCAGGCCGGCGGCTTTGGCATCGGCTACTACCTGCTGAACCAGCATGGAACCCAGGCCCTGCTCGCGATGGGCTTTGCGTGCCAGGTAGATGCAGTGAATGAACAGATAGCCTGATGCATGCACCGGCCGCCAGGCCTGTTCGCCGGGTAGGTATTCGATGAAGCCGAGATCTTCTCCCTCCTCATCCTGGAGCAGGTAGATGACCAGGCCTTCGCCGAAGTGCTTGTGCAGCCAGTCCTGCTTTTTGCGGTATCCCTCGTCTTTTCGATTCTTTGCGCAAAAGAAGCCTTACTCCGCTACATTGCCGGCAGTAATGCGCTGAAGGTGAGCATTGATGGTCATAAGGCAAGGATTTGGATGGTAGCCAGTTTACAACAAAGCAGCCAACCTTGCTTTGACTTTCATCAAGGGAGTGATCCCAAAAGTTCCGGAATCAGGCAGGATTCGCGCTACTCCACTACCACATCAAAGCTTCCCTGGGCGGCAAATGCATCATCGACGTAGACTTCCACCTGATAGTGACCGGGCGGCAGCTCCGTTTCCCGGCTGCCCAAGGGCTTGCCGGTATAATAGGTAAAGGCCGAACCCGCTTCCAACAGATGGTAGTCCTCATCCACCGCATCGAAACCGTCGGGCATGTGGTAAACGGCCTCCACCCAGATCTCACGCTCGGCCTCCAGCGGCGCATAGGCCATTTCCAGGCAGAAATTGATATTTCGCACTTCTTCATAGGGGAAGGCATCGGCAAACTGCGTGCCTTCGCCACAGCCGGAACCCAGGTAGAAGTGCAGGGCTGCGGCATCCAGCTGACCGGCAAAGCTGTCTCCTCCTCCGGGCCCCGACAAACTCTGCACCAGGATGAATCCAACGATCACGACGGCCAGCGCACCCAGGCCGATGAGAATATTTCGGCGAACAGGCGAAGCGGAAGAGCTGGCCAGGGCAGCTTTGGCATCGGCATCGGCGGGGCGCACCGGCCGGGGCTGCTCGCGCAGTACCCCGGCATGCTTATCCTTGAGATCGTCGATCATCTCCACGATGGAATGCAGGATCTCATTCTCGTTCTCCGTGGGGTTGAGCCCCAGATTCTGCTCGCGCTTGAGTTTGTTGAAGCGGCCGGACAGCACTAGGATCTGCTGGTACAGGTCGGCATCGAGTTCGGAGAGTTGGGCCAGCATCATTTCAATGGCTTTCTCCGTTTCGCCGCGGGCTACGTACTCGCGCACTTCTTTGATGAGGGCGTCTTTTTCCATTCTACAGGGTTTGGATTAGGGCTACACCCGGTAATATCGGAAAAATCCCCAAATCAAATTCAACCATACCGCCGAGGGGCTGCCTTACAGCATCTCCACCCGGCCGCTGTCCATATCGTACACCGCCCCGGCGATCCGGATGGCCCCTTGCTCTTCCATCTCGCGTAGGATGGGGCTTTCCTTCCGGATGCGCTCGATGTTGTGCAGCACGTTTTCTACGCATACCTCATGCACCAGGGCGGCGTTCTTGGCGCTTCGATCGGCCTCTGCATCCAGCCCGGCAGTCGCCTTCTCCACTGCCGGCCGGATGTTTGCCAGCATAGAAGTGATGTTGCCCAGCTCTACGCCATCCACAGCGGCTTTCACGGCTCCGCAGTGTTCGTGGCCCATCACCAGGATGAGCTTGGCACCGGCCACCTTGCAGCCGAACTCCATGCTGCCCAGAATGTCGGGGTTGACAAAGTTTCCGGCCACCCGGGCCACGAACATATCGCCGATCCCCTTGTCGAATACATCCTCTACCGGGATGCGGCTGTCCAGGCAGGAAAGGACGACGGCCTTCGGATACTGTCCACTGGTGCTTTGATGCACCTGGGCCGAATGATCGCGGGCGGTAAGGTCATTGTTGACGAAGCGGCGGTTGCCGTCCAGCAGGCTGTCGAGCACCTCATCGGGCGTGAGTGCGGCTTGCTCCTCCGCCGTGAGTACCCGCTCGACCACCCCGCGAACTTCGGCGGGCTGCTCTTTTTCGGCAGCCTAGCCGGAATCGGGAGCCGGCTCGCATGCGGCGGCCAGAATGAAAAGCGGAAGCAGTAACAGAGCAGTGAAAGGGTTCATGATCTGTTTTTTGGGATCAACTTCGCGATCGTCGAATGGGTTCGGAAGTCCACTGCCTCGACCGAGTGCAGGTTGCACGAAAGCGGGAATGCGCCTTATGCAGGGGGGGTGTAACTATCCGGAACCTTTTCGTTCACCGTCACTTTGCGGAGAGGCCCATACCGGACGAATTATGGATCCACTTATTTCCGTATCTTTGCGATAAGATCAGACCACACGACACCATTCGAAGTCCAATCTTATACAGGGCGATCCTGCCCGAATACCCGACAGCTGTTCCGAAGCTCACCGCAGTTTACGTCAGCCGTTCTTCAACATCTACGCATGTCTTTTTCCGATCTTCATTTGATTGAGCCTATTCAGCGGGCTCTAAAAACAGCTGGATACCATAAACCGACCCCCATACAAGCCCAAAGCATTCCCCACGCCCTGCAGGGCCGGGATCTCCTGGCCTGCGCACAGACCGGCACGGGGAAAACGGCAGCTTTTGCCCTTCCCATCCTGCAACTTCTGTCCCAGGCTGACCGCCCGCCGAAGCAGCGGAAGCCGGTGCGGGCCCTGATCCTGGCACCTACCCGGGAGCTGGCCATCCAGATCGGGGAAAGCATGGAAGCCTACGGCGCTCACTTGCCCCTGCGGCACCTGGTCATTTTTGGCGGAGTGTCCCAACACAAGCAAGTCCAACAGCTACAAAAAGGCGTCGACATCGTGGTGGCCACCCCCGGCCGGCTGCTCGACCTCGTCCAGCAGAAGTTCCTGCACTTGGACCAGGTGGAGTGGTTTGTGCTGGACGAAGCGGACCGGATGCTGGACATGGGGTTCATCCACGATATCAAACGGGTGATCCGCCTGCTTCCCGCCCAGCGGCAAAGTTTCTTTTTCTCCGCTACTCTGCCAAAGCGCATTCTCCAACTTTCCGGGAGCATCCTGCGCGATCCGGTGCAGGTGACGGCGGATGCGGTTTCATCGGCTGCGGAGCGCGTGGATCAAAAGGTCTTTTTTGTGCCCAAAAACCAGAAAAGACGCCTGCTCCTGCATCTGTTGCAAGGCGAGGAAATCGCCGAGGCCCTGGTGTTTACGCGCACGAAACACGGTGCCAACCGAGTCGTGAAAGAGCTGAATAAAAAAGGCATCCAGGCCGAGGCCATCCACGGCAACAAATGTCATTTACACCATTTACAGCTACTTGCTTGTTACTGATATTGACCCTGATTATATCG
>CAZQSF010000059.1:0-24111 GCA_964595955.1 uncultured Saprospiraceae bacterium | reverse complement strand
GCTCAGAATAAAATTTGGCTACGTTCGCTCCAAAAGCGAAATCCCAACAAGCTCTGAGGGAATTAACGGTCCAGCCATACGGTTTTGTCGGCCAGCGGGCCGCGTTTGCCCGGCAGGGCGGGACCCTCGTAATACCCCAGGTAGAAAAGGCCCAGACAGCGCTGTCCCGGCCCCAGGTCCAAAAAATCGGCCGCCGCATCGCTCAGCATGGTAGCCGGGCTGCTCCAGTAACCTCCAAGACCGTGTGGCTGACAGCTGAGCCAAAGGTTTTGTACCGCGCAGGCCACTGCGGCAAGCTCCTCCCATTCCGGAACCCGCTCCCGGGGATCGCGCTGCATGCAAATGGCGATCACAGCTCCACTTCGGACCGGCTTCTCCCGGTTCTTGCGGTATTTGAGTTCGCTGAACTGCTCTTCGGGTACTCCTGCCCGGTATTGCTCGGCCAGGAACTGCCCCAACCGCTCGCGGGCGGCCCCCTCAAATACCACAAATCGCCATGGCTCCGTTAGTTTATGGGTAGGTGCCCAATTGGCATTTTCCAGAATTTCTTCCAGGACCGGTCTCGGAATCGGGCGATCCTCATACATCTTGGGAAATACGGCGCGGCGACCGCGCAAAAGCTGGTTCACTTCCTCGGAGTTCATCGGCATAGGTACTCGGTTGGTCGCGAAAATAAGCCGGATGAGCGAATTTGGTTTCAAATTTTTCAATTAATATTGAAAGTTATAGAAAAAGCCTGTATCTTAAACTTCCACCAAATCCACACCCCATGACCGTCCGATTTCAAAAGCACTACCTCACAGCCGACCTCGTCTTGCAGAGCTTGCTGGTCTGGCCTACGCTGTTCTCCGTTTTCATTCCCTGGATAAGCCTAGCCGGCCTGTTTCTAGTGGGGGTCCTGCAAATGAGCAGCGCTCTTCTGGGAGCATTGGTGCTGCAGTCCCGCCTCCGGGCCCTCTACTTCGCCCTTGCCGCCGGCTTCCTCGGGCTTTTCTATGCGCTTTTTTCCCTGGAATGGTTTCCTTTTGGTGAAGAGTGGTTGGCCTGGGTACCTATGCTGATGGTTTCGGTCATTGCCGGAGGATGGTATTATGCCTTTACCGTTCGCGAATGGCAGGAGCTTTCCGAGGCGGATGCGTTTGTGTGACCTTTGGCTGTAGATTTCCCGGGCCGGCATATTCTTCATTTCTCCTAGCTTTGCGGAAACGCGGTGCCTATGGAGAGCTTGTCCCAAACCGAAGAGAACTACCTCAAGGCCATATTCAAGATCTCGGAGCAGCAGGAGGGCCCCGCGTCCACGAATGCCATTTCTCAGGCCATTCAGATCAGTGCGGCCTCGGTTACGGACATGCTTAAGCGGTTGGCCGAAAAAGATCTCATTCACTACGAAAAGTACAAGGGGGTGACCCTCACTCCGGCCGGCAACCGCTTGGCCACGCGCCTCATCCGCAAGCACCGCCTCTGGGAGGTCTTCCTGGTGGAGAAACTTCACTTTTCCTGGGACGAGGTGCACGAGATCGCCGAGCAGCTGGAACACATCCGCTCGCCCGAGCTGGTGGAGCGCCTGGATCAGTTCCTGGGCAGCCCCAAGTACGACCCCCATGGCGACCCCATACCGGATGCCGAAGGCAAATTCACCCATCGCCAGCAGGTTCCGCTGGACGAGCTGCGGCCCGGCGAGGGCGGCGTGGTCGTGGGCGTGCAAGATCACAGCCCTGTCTTTTTGCAGTACCTCGATCGCCTGGGCCTGGTTCTGGGCGTACAACTGGAGGTGCTGGAGCGCATGGATTACGACGAATCCATGCGGGTGCGCACGGAAGCCCGGGGCGAGCAGATCCTCACCAAAAAGGTTTGCCAGCATCTGTATATCCAAAAGCAGTGGTGAAACCCATGCCGGGGGGCAAGGTCTGGCCTGTGTGTTTATATTTCCTATCTCTGCTTTCCGTTCACTCTGGCGAGGCCGGCTTTGGCTTGATGATGCAAGGCTGTGGCATAGGCCTTTGGGCGGATGTCCAGGCAGTGGCGAAAGTAAAGGGCGGCTTGCCCGAGACGACCCAGGGCTTCGCACAGACGGCCGGCTTCCAGAGCGGCCCGGCAGCGCATGATTCCATCTTTATCGGCATCGGACTTTTCCAGCAATTCTTCGAAGTGTCGCAAGGCAGCTTCGGGTTGTTGTAGCCCCTGCAGGATGCGTCCGAGGCGATAATCGTATTCCAGCTCAAGCTCCGGCCCGGACAGCTCTTTCGGCGAAAGCGAGCGCAAAACGGCGAAAGCCCGCTCGAAGTAAGCGCCGTCGCAGAGCAGGCGGGCCCGAAGCAGCGCGAGCTGAGGTGGGTTGTGCTTTCGGGCTTCCAGCCAGGCGGCCTCGTCGTTTCCGGTGCTGCGTTCGCCTTCCAGCAGGCACAGGCTCATGTGGAGGTGGTAGCCCGGTCGGTCGCCTTCCAGCAAATAGCTCCAGGCGATCTTTTGATGAGCTTCCTTGATGAAGTGTCTACCCCGGGATTCACGCACAAAGGCCAGGAGATCGATCCGTCCGCCGCTATCCAGTTTCCGCAGACGGGCCAGGCCGCGCATAAAATGCAGATAGGGAAAGGGAAAGAAATCGGCTCCGCGCGGGTACAGGTCCAGAACTCGCAAGGCTTCCTCATTGCGTTGGGTCTGCATGGCGGCATTGGCCAGAAGAAAGGCGTGCAACGGGCTTTCCCGGGCTGTCAGTTCGGCACTCTGCAGAGCCTTCCAGGCCGACTCCGGTTCGCCGGCCAGGTGCAGCAGTAAAAAGGAATACAACACCCAGGTCTCTTGCAGATGCGGCCCGGGATAACGCAGGGCCTGCTCCATCTCGCGGCGCCCCTGCTGCAGGTCTCCCCGGATGCCGGCCAGCCAGCTCAGGCTCCAGCGGTAGCCACCGGGCAAGGTGCCGACGATGGCGTGCAGCAGTCCCAGGTCGCGCAGGCCGGGGGCGAAGTGGGGGAAGCGCTCCCGGTTTTGCGCCAGCAGGCGGTAGGCTTTGCGCAGTTCGCGGAAGGCCCCGAGATACTCACCGAATTTGAGCCGACCCATGGCCATCATCAGCCGCATTTCGGCCTGTACGTACGAATAGTAAGGAGATTCGGCATCGCCAAGGGCTACGGCCTCCAGCCGGGTTTTCAGCCGGGCTTTCCAGGCTTCCAGCCGACCCTCTTCTTCGCTGATGTATACTTTGAGAAAGTCGATGTAGTTGGCCAGGTGGTGAGCCAGTAAGTTGTGGGGTTGGTCCCTCCGGACCTCGGTAAGCTGTTCCGTTGCTTTTTCCAACTGCAAGCGATCGGCCAGCCTGCGCACCTCGGTCAGGTCGGCATCGAGGTGAAAATAGCCGTGCCCTTCGCCTATCGAGGGGCCGGCAACCCCCAGCAGGATGCCAATAAAAATAGCGGCTAGCATTCGGATGCCCATATACACTAAACCGCCTTATCGGGCAGAACCGTTCGAGGCCGGGCCCAAAAAAGGCAGAGCTCAAACCGGGCTGCTATCCGGGGCGGTGGGCCGGTTACCAAAAGGGTTCGATGTCAGAGGGTATGAACCTGGGCATGGCCGATTTTGCAAAGTGAGGGCAATCAGGGCCCAACCTCCCGGCAGCGGGTAGCAAATAGAGAGACCTCAAGGAGTGTTACTCCCCTTTACTTTCTTCGGCCTGAGGTTTTGACATCCAGCCATTTAGCAGGTAGCTCAACCCCAAGAGGGCAGCCTTTGGGGGGTGAGGGTTCCCCGGTAAAGAGGTCAGCTACCTAACGACTTTTCGCGGAATGGCGGTAGGCAGGCGGCTGAGCATTTCGTTATTGAGCAGGTTGGCCACATCGGTGAAGGCCGCCACCTTGATGACGTTGTTTTTTTGCTTGCCCAGCAGCACCACCTCGTCGCCTATGCCGACCTCTTTAATGTGGGTGACGTCCACCATAAACAGATTCATGTTGATGAGCCCGACGATGGGAGCCCGCTTGCCGCGAATAAGCACCTGACCCCGGTTGGAGAGGTCGCGCGGATAGCCGTTGCTGTATCCGAGCGGCAATACCGCGATCTTCATATCCCGCAGCGCCTGGAAGGTAGTACCGTAACCGATGAAATCGCCCTTGGGCACGATCTTGATGTCCATGATATCGGTCTTCCAGGTGATGATGCGGCCCATGGGCGCATCTTTTACTTTACCCACTTCCTGGAGGTGTAGGAAGTAGATGTCGCGGCTGGGCCAGAACCCATACGTGGCGACACCCACCCGCACCAGGTCGTAATGGGTTTCGGGATAGGCCAGCACGGCCGCTGAACAGGCGATGTGGCGATAGGTGGGGCGGTAATCTTGCCGGTCGCATTCGGCCAGGTAGGTCTTATATCGCTCAATCTGCTGTTCCATCTTGAACTTGTTGCTCAGCGATTCAGCACCCCCCAGATGGGTGCACATGCCCTGGAAAACGAGTTCGGCCTTGTTTTCTTTCAGGAAGCTCAGGGCGTAGGGAAAATGCATCTCCGTCATGCCGGTGCGATTCGTACCCGTTTCAACTTCCAGGTGCAGAAGAGCCGGCTTGCCGAGGCTGCGGGCGATATCCCGGACCGTCACCAGGCGTTCCGTATCGAAGATGTAAAATTCGATCTCATTTTCGATGGCCCAGGGAATGTCCTCGTCATAGAGAATGCCCATGATCATGATGGTAGAGTTGGGGGAGCATACCTCCAGCACCTCTTCAGCCTCAAAAGCCGAAGCCACCGAAAAGTGATTGACCCCGCATTTTTCCAGCATGGGTACCATGGGATCGATGCCGTGGCCGTAGGCATTGGCCTTTACCACGCAGGACAGGCGCGGATGGGCACCCAGTTTTTTCTTAAGGAAGGTGATGTTCTTGCGCAGGACCTTTTGGCTCAACTCAATGCGAGAGGAGTGGCGAACCCGGCGGAAGCTGTCGCGTCGTTCCTCGTTGAGGGATGCGGATTGGGGCCTGGAAATGGTTTTTTCCATCATGAAGTTAGATTTTGTTCTGCCGGGGTGATCCAGTTGTAGGCCCTCCCCCAACTGCTTCGGGCCAGTTGATGAACTTTCTGCACCAATTTCCCATCGACTTGCTCGGCCTTGTCTTCAAGCCGGATGGTATTGTAGTGAAAAGCATATACGCGGGCAGCAAACTGGTAGAAAGGTAGGGAGGATTCGCCGGGCTCTTCCCCGTAGTCGCGTACCGAGGGCTGAATGCCCTGGCCCCAGTTTTGTTTCCCTTCGCTGTTGGGATTGTAGAAGTACGCCCGCCAAATGCCTTTTTCATCCCGGTCTACCCGGAGCAGGGAAATGGCGTGGAAGCCCAGCATGTTGGCATGGCTGTCGGTAATGAAAATACCCAGGGGGACGGGATAAATAATGTGGTGGCCTCCATTGTATTCCGGGTGAAAGGAAGCATAGAATATGCGCACGAAAGCGTCATAGCGATCGATGACCCCGGTGAGCGCATTGTACACCGAGCGAAAGCCGGTCTGAATCCAATGGCCGTAAAAGGCCGGATTGACGATGACATGCGGATCCTTGCCGGGGTATTTGACCTGGGCCAGAGCCATCATCTTGTTGTACACCTTGTCCAAATGCGGAACCAACACCACCGAGACCGGGTCCAGTTGGTAGTCGAAGGTGCGAATCAACCCCTGGCTTTCGGTTGCGGATTTGATGTGTTGCCCCTCGAATCGGAAAGCGATGTTGTTGGCAGTGGCCGCATCGATGAGCAGGTTGATGAGCTTGCCGGGGGCATGCCGGCTCCACATGCTGATGCCCCGGGCGCTCTGGCAGGTGGGGTTATTGCCCTGGCGAACGCCCAGAGGATGCCCCAGAACGCCCAGCAGACCACCCACCAACAATTGCATGGCAGAGGCCTGATAGTCGGTAGGGTTACTCTTTTCCAGGGTTTCCGCAACCTGGGGATGGATCTGAATGCGCAGCAAACGGTTGAGCGCGTTCCAGGTAATTTGGCGGGAAAAAAGGCTGCGCTGAAGCACGCGATGGAGGCCGTAAATGGCATAGCGCGTGGCCGGCACCAGGAATTCCTGGATGAGCATGCGCACAAAGGATTCGTGTCGTTCGTACTCCGCCCGGCCGTGGGCATCCAAACTCAGTACTTCGGGTACCAGATGGGGATGCTCCCGGGCGATGTATCGCAAAAGCGGGAGGTGAAAGGGAGATACCAGGCCGTCTTCTGCCATCTGGCCGGCCATGTTCTGGCATTCTTTTTCCAGCGACCGCTGGCGCAGGCGGGGCAGGGCATCGGCATAGACATCCGGCGTTTTGCTTTCGGTAGCCAGGCGGGTCGGGTGCAAGAAGCTGTTCACGCGTTCCCGCAAGACGGTATCGCCCTCATTCACGGCACTCAGTTCCAGATGCTCATCGGCGACCCGCAGCATCTTTTCCAGCCGTCTCGGAAAAATGGCCCGGTGGTGCAGCATGACTTCCACTTGCTCTTCGAACTTTTTGCGCATGCCTTGCAGGGGCAATTCCTGAAGCAATTTCTGGGATAACAGCTGGATCTTTTTTAGTTCGCCCTGGCTATATATGCTCCAGAAGGAATGGGTGAATTCCCCGAATGCCAGATCGACGCTTTTGACCAGGGTGTTCTCGAGAAAAGCTCGAGCATCACCGGGCGAAAAGCCCTTGCGTTTCAAGTCGCCTTTTACCAGTGCCAGCATGCGCAACTCGCTGAGGATTTCCAGGGTGCTGTTGGGGTGCCCGGACAGCAGCGTACCCTTTACCAGGCCTGGCACCAACTGGGCGGGATGCTCCCAGGCGGTTTGTTGAAAGATTCCGGCCTCAATGAGCTTCGGGATCTCTGCATAGATCAAGTCCAGGCCTTCGGAGACCCGCATAAGGCCATCCATCTGGCCCAACAGGCGCTCCAGCTTTTGGTCGCGGTAGAGGGGGAGTACGTCTTGGAATTCCTGGATGCTTTGCTGCAAAAGGGCTTTGCGATCCGAAAGAGCAACGGGCATAAATATTCTTTGTCAAGAGAAAAGATGAAAGGGGGGATAAGTTTGGCCGCATCCCCCTTTTTTCAAAGTTCGGGATCAGACGTAAAAAGGCACGTCTTCGTAGTGCTTGAGCAATTCGGCCATGCGCTCCGGATTATCCCCGGCAAAATTGATCGTGCCGAAGTGGTTGCCAAAGCCCGAGCGGCCGCCGATCTTCATCGGCCCGAGCGGTTGCTGCAGGTTGTGGTCCAGAAAATAGGGCTCTTCCAGCAGTTCTTCGGGAATCTCGAGTTTGGAGATCTGTCCGGCCTGCGGAAATACCATGACATTGCCGTAATAGGTCTCGGGCTTGTAGTTCTCGGCCGGAAAAATGGCCTGCAATTCCTCCTCGGTCAGGCTGGGGTCGTGGGTGAGTACAAAGGCTTGCAGGGCGTCGAAACCCCAGGCTTTGGAGGCCAGCTCCAGAATGTGGCCGCCGGGAATGCGGCAGGCCACTTCGCCGAAGTTCAGCACGTCATCTTCATTCAGGAACCACTCCGGATGGATCATGCCGTATTCGATCCCGAAGATGTCTACCAGCTTTTGAACTTCCTTGTGAATGATAGGGCGCTTGCTTTCCAGTTCCGGCCCGGCAGGGATGAAGTTGGAATACCCCAGTTTTACGTATTCGGTGATGTTGAGGAAGCGAACCTTGCCGCCGTGAACGAAGGCTTCGCAGGAAAACTCCCGCCCGGTCAGGTGGCTTTCCACCAGGCAGGGAAAGTCGGTCGGCTGGATCTTGCTGTCGATTTGTTCGCGCGACTTGATGAACCGGTGCCCCACCGTGCCGGCAGCGGCAAAGGGTTTGACGTGCAGCCAGGCATCCTCTTCGCCGGGCAGTTGCAAATTCGCTTCGTTGAGGCGATCGAGAAACTCGTGCACCTGCTGATGGTTGTGCACTTCTTCAAAGAGGCCCACTTTCAGGCCGCCCAGCAAGGCCTTTCGCTTCATCATGGCCTTGTTGCGAAACAAGAATGCCCGGTTGAGTACGCGGGGGTCGTTTCGGTAAATGGAGTTCAGGGCACCGGCCCATTCGACTGTCTCCTCGTATAGCGGAACGGCGACGTCCACGCCGTGAGGCTTGAGGAGTTCTGCCAGGCCCAGGGAATTGGAGTGGCTGCCCCATTCATCGAGATGGAAGGGCACAAAGGGAATGTTGTGCTCCTTGGCGTAGCTCTCAAAATCGGGAAAGGAAACGATGACGAAGGGCTTTTCGGATTTTTGCATGCTTTCAATAACGGGAAGGCTCCATCCGATCAGCGCAAAGCAGTTTGCCATGAGTATGCGTTGTGTTTTTTGTGAGTGAAGGCCGGCCTATGTACCGCCTTCGAAGGTAACCAGCGTTTGCTTAAAATAACGGTTTTGGCCGGAATGTCAATGATGAAACCAAAGGAGGAGACCTTTGTGCGCGGTCCTACGGTAAAAAACGCCGCCCTGCCCGTGGGGCTAAGGGCGGCGCGTATCACATATAAATGCCAAACTGCTAATTTTTAAAGGGTTTGGGCCGGCCGGGTAGCCCCCCACTTGCCTGGATTGGAAAGGTATCGGTTTAAAAAGCTTCAGGTTGTAGAACAAATTCTAAACCCGGGCAATTTTAAAGGTCCCATATTGTAGCGGATCGTTTCGCAAACCAGGAAAGACAACCCATGACTGCAGCCGGCAAGCCCGCCATTCTCATCGCCGATGACCACAGCCTTATTCGCAAGGGCATGAAAATGCTGCTGCAGTTGCATTTCGGCTTTACGGATGTGGTGGAAGTCGGCAGCTGCAATGCCCTGATGAACGAACTGGTCCGGCGCCCCTACACTCATCTGATCCTCGATCTGGTGCTGCCCGACGGCACCTCCATGGAGGTGCTGCCCAACATCCAGTCGGTTTATCCCCGGCTTCAGATCCTCATCTTCTCCATGCAGCCCGCGGAAGTGTATGGGGAAGCCCTGAAGAAGTACAACATTGTGCATTACCTGCACAAATCGGCCGCAGAGGAGCAAGCGGTAGCCTCCTTGCAGGCGTTCTTCCAGCAGACCTCCACCCGGGAGGAAGCGCCCCCCGCATCTCATGCGTCCACCCCTTTCTCAAGCCTGACACCGCGCGAGCTGGAGGTGCTCCACTATCAGCTCAAAGGCTGGAAGACCAAAGCCATTTCCGAAGCGCTCAACCTCAAGATGAATACCGTCTCCACGCTGAAAAAGCGCATCTACGAAAAGACCCGGACCGAAAACCTGCGCCAACTGCTGGATTTGGCGTCCCTGTATAAGGTGAATTTTTAATAGCTTTAAGATCTTTAAGTCGTCCAGCCCCCAATGCCATGCGATATCTTACGTTGGTAAGTTTTATCGTGTTCTCCTTTGCCGCTGCCCTCCGCAGTCAATCCCCTTACGTTACGCATTACACCACGGAAAACGGCCTGCCCTCCAACGGCATCAAGGGCATGGCGTGGGATGCCGAGCGGCAGCTTCTCTGGCTGGCTACCGAGGCCGGTATTTTGCGCTTCAACGGACAGTTTTTCACCGTCTTTGATCAGGGAAATTCGCCTTGGCTGCATTCCAATCGCATCGGTTACCTGGGTAAAATGCGAGGCGGGGCCGTTTTCGGTACCTCGGAAACCGACGTGCTGTTTGCGATCGATGGCTTAAAGCCGCAACCCAATATCCATCTGAGTTGGGGCCATTCCATTCCTGCGAAATCCTTTTACGTCTTCGAGGATCCACTAGCCCTGGAACGGACCGATCTGATGCCCTGGCAGGGATTGAAGGGCTTCACCTGGCCTGCATTTCAACTGGTTGGCTACCAGGACGAGCAGCTTTTCATTCGCCGGGATTCGAGCTTGTTTCGGTTCTGCCCTGGGATGGCCGAGCCGGAGATCTACGATACCCTTTTTTCATCTGCTCAATGGTTCTCCATCGGGGAGGAGCTTTTTCTTTTGGATGAAAAGGGGAACAGTTGGAGCTACCAGCCCGGAGCAATGGCATTGAGCCGGCTGCCTTCCCCTTGGCAGGAGGAGATCCTCCGGCGGAGCGAAACCCATCCGGAGGATTGGCGGGTGATTTGGAGACTCGGGCAGAAGACCCCCATACTCCTCAGCGGCAACACAGCCTGGGCCCTCCGTTGGAGGCGGGGCGGGTTACAGGCCGATTTTATTTCGGATGCGGTGCCCGCCAATAGTTATTTCGTGTTTGCCCATTACTGGGAAGAAGGCCGTCAGCTTTTTCTGGCGACCGACGCCAAGGGCTTCTATCAGCTCCGGCAGCCGCTGGTTCGCCAATGGACGGAACCCCGCTACGGCGATCCCGCCCGCAGCAAGTCCAGCTACAGCCAGGTACTGCTGCCCAGCGGCAACATCCTGACCCAGAACGGCCAGGTTTTCGGGCCGCACGCCCAGCCAACTTTCCCGGACTGGTTTGGCCGTGGAAATATCGGGCGAAATATCCACGTCCACCCCAATGGGGAGGACCTCCTTTTTTCCTGCCAGGATACCTTGTACCATTGCTCAGGCAATGCAGATTCCTGTCGGCCCATGTACCATCTTCACGGACTGGACCTCGCCGCCTTTTATCCCTTGAGAGCTCAGGAACAGTTGCTGGCCAGCCGAGGATCAGAAGCCGTTTCGGGCGGCATTTGGCATTTGCGCAAGAACTCTACAATAAGGTATCACACCTTCCGGGAATCCCAGGAGGAGCTGCCCCATTTTTACGCCCTATTCCCCTGGGCGGATCACCAATTTGCCCTGGCGACCTGTTCGGGCCTATGGTTGTTCGATACCCTGGCCCGCCAGCTGGACACCCTACCCGGCACCGAGGAGCTTTGCATTCGGACCACCTGGCGCTACCGGGATTATTTGTTTCTGGGCACCTATGGCGACGGCATTTGGGTGTATCGGAACGGCCGGCTGCGTTCGCTTCCGATCGATCCGCAGAAATACCTGCTGTATGCGCATTGCTTTCAACCCGATGGATTCGGCTATGTCTGGATCCCTTCCAACCGGGGCTTGTTCAGGGCCCACCTGGATGATCTGCTCGAAGCCGCCGATGGCCTGGATCAGCAGATATTCTACCGTTACTTCGGCCTCAAAGAAGGCATGTCATTCACCGAACTGAACGGCGGATGCAGCCCCTGTGCGCTGGAGCTGCCCGACGGCCGGCTTTCCTTTCCCACCATGGATGGCTTGTTGTGGGTAGATCCGGCCAGCCTGACCGATTGTTTTCCTCAGGCGGAACCCTATTTCGAAGCGGTGCTGACCGGAGATTATGACCTTACAGGCGAGGGGGAAGTCCGTTTTTCGCGGCCCCTGCGGGAAGTGAACTTGCAGCTCGAATATTCCTATTTCGGCAATTCGGAGAGCAACTACCTGTATTACCGCCTGCTTCCTGACCGGCCCGACTGGAAGTTGATCGATGCACGCAACCCCCATGAGTTGCGGCTCACCGGCTTGTCGCCCGGTACACATCGCCTGCAGCTGAGAAAGCTCAATGGCTATGATCAATTCGCCCAGCGCGAGATGGTCCTGCACATTCCAGGACCCTGGTACCTGAGTTGGTATGCCTTTGTGCTTTATGCCGCTGTAATTAGCCTGCTGGTTTGGCTGGTCTACCAGCTGGCCGCCATCCGATACCGGCGCAGGCAACGCCAGCTGGAAGCATTGGTGGCCGAAAAAACCTGGGAGGTTCAGGAGAAGAATTCGGAACTGGAGCACAACATCCGGCAGCTCAAACGCCAGCAGGCAATCCTCAACCAGGCCAGTCAGCTGAAAAACCGCCTGGTGAGCATCCTCAACCACGACATCATCACCCCACTCCGGTTTATGCATCTTACCGGCCGCAAGCTGGTACATGACAAAGCTCGCATGCCCGCCGAGTTGCAGGACGAGCTGCTGGTGGAAATCGCCCATACGGCCGAGGAACTGGAGCACTTGTCCACCAATATACTCAACTGGATCCGCTACCAGGATCTGAGGCGCCCGGAGTTGGTACGCCGGGAAACGAACCTGTACGCCCTGGCAGAACAGGTCCGGAAGCTGCTGGCTCCGGCGGCCCGAAGCAAAGATACTCGTATCCGGAATGCCATTCCACCAGACACACTGGTGCGCATTCCGGTAGAGCCCTTCCAGATCATCCTCCACAATCTGGTGTCGAACAGTCTGAAGTTCACTCCCGGGGGCCATATTGAGATGGGCATGCTGGCGGGAACCGAAAGTTGGAGCCTGTACGTTCGGGACAACGGCCAGGGTATGTCGCCGGCTCAGGTGGATAATATCCTGCGTGGTGAGGTGGTACACTCCAGCCCTGGGCCGGATCAGGTGCGGGGCCACGGCCTGGGCTACCTCATCATCCGGGAGCTGGTGCAATTGCTGGGCGGCACCTTGCAGGTGGAAAGCCGGCCCGGATTCGGCACGAAGGTGATCATTGAACTTCCTATCGCGAAAGAGCAGGTGGGAGCTGCAACTCAACCGCCAAAGGACCTGGCAGCTTCAGCCGTTGCCTCCCCTAAAAAAGACGGCAAGTAGTCGGCTGTATATCTTGGCGCGGCAATCCAGCTCGGTGTCGCCGCGAACTGCCCGTGGAGGTCAGTCCGGGACCAACCCTATTCAAATTTGAAAAACCAAAATATAAGATAAAGTATCTACCTTGGTGACGCTTCAACCAATCATGGGGCTTCCCATTTTCCGACCTGAAAAAATACGACCGATGAAACCCATTTTCCTTGCCCTTTTTCTTTTCTGTATTTGTAGCCTCCATGCTCAGGAAGCAATCCTGATCAACGATGTGGTGATCTTCAACGGCACCGACGAAACCACCATACGGGGCAATGTGCTGATTGAAGGAAACGAAATCCGACAGGTCTCCACCGGCCCTATCGCCATCGACTTCTCCGACCGCACCCAGGTCATCGAGGGCGGTGGGCGTTTCCTCATGCCGGGCCTTATCGACGCGCACGTACATCTGTGTTTTGAAGCCATCCCACAGCTGGTGGCCGTTCGCTCCGATCTGGCCTATGTAATCCTGAAAGCAGCCGACGCCTCGGAGAAACTGCTCCTGCAAGGCTTCACCACCGTGCGCGACCTGGGGGGCAACACCTTCGGACTCAAAAAAGCGATCGACCAGGGTCTGGTGAACGGACCCAGGGTTTATCCCTGTGGGGCGGCCATTTCCCAGACGGGGGGCCACGGCGATTACGGCATGCCTACGGATGTGCCCCGGTCCATCGGCGCGCCGTTGAGCTACCTGGAGCGCAACAATATGTTCATCATCGCCGATGGGGTCGATCAGGTGCTGCTGCGGGTACGCGAGCAGCTGCGCAACGGGGCCTCCCAGATCAAGCTCATGGCCGGCGGCGGCGTATCCTCGGATTACGATCCGCTGGACGTAACCCAATATACAGAGGAGGAACTCCGCGTTGCCGTATCCGCAGCCGAGAACTGGGGCACCTATGTGACTGTACACGCCTACACTCCCCGGGCCGTACAACAGTCTATCCGCGCCGGGGTAAAATGCATTGAGCACGGGCAGATGCTGGATGAGGAGACCGTCCGCTTGATGGTAGATAAGGGCACCTGGTGGAGCATGCAGGTCTTCGTGGACGAATTTGCCAATCCTAAGTTCGGCGAACAGCGCCTCAAGCAACTGGAGATGCAGGCCGGAACGGATCAGGCCTATCGCCTGGCCAAGAAACTAGGTGCTAGGCTGGCCTGGGGCTCCGACGTGCTCTTCGACCCTAAGTTGGCCAACAGGCGCGGCGAGATGCTGGCCTATATGACCAAGTGGTTTACGCCCTTTGAGGTCCTGAAAATGGCCACGGCCGACAACGGTGAACTCATGACCCTCAGCGGCCCGCGCAATCCCTACTCCAAGAAGCTGGGCGTGATCGAGGAAGGCGCCTATGCCGACCTTGTTCTGGTGAATGGCAACCCGTTGGAAAACATCAACCTGCTGGCCGATCCGGCACGCCACTTCCAGCTGATCGTAAAGGATGGGAAGATCTATAAAAATACACTGAAGTAAAGGGTGGAACCGGCAGCTCATTGAACGGCTCTTTCCAAGGCTATTCCAGCCCGGCCAGTTTTTGATAGCTCGCTTGCATTTCCTCCAGAAAACCGGAACCGGCCGGCTTGCTACCCAGCGGCGGTATGACCAGGCTTTGCAGGCACCGCTTTTCCAGTTCAGCTCGGGTTTCCGCTTCCCAGATCATCCAGCGGGCCGGGAGCGCCCGACTTTTTCCTATTCATCAAATGATTCCAAGCTAAGTCACCGGATGAAAAATGGAAGCCGTCAATTGGTAGCGGATCAGCCGGCCTCCTCGATCTGCACCACTTCGTACATGTCCTTGCCGTCCACCTTTACCGGCTGGTAGAAGGTATCGCCGTATTGGACGTAGGTGACATCCCCGATCTTTACCTCCTCGGCCCCTTCCGGCAGGCCTTCCACCAGGGATCCGGCCTGGGGAGGTACGACGGTGTAGCCATCCGAGCTTTTCTCGTAGTAGGTGCCGCCGTAGTAGTAGTTGTTCGTCACGTTCTGCTCGATGACCACCTGCTGGGCATTGTCCGAGATGTCCGGTACCACGGCCCCGTTGGGTGCTTGCACAGCCGTATAGCCACCCTGGGACTCTTCGTAAAACACGCCCTGATCGTAGTGGTATTGGGCATTATTTATGCTCACCACAATGGCTGTGGCGGTGAGCGCTCCGATGAAGAAGCCCCAGGGATGCCAGGTCGGACCGTAATAATACGGGCGGTAGGGATGGTAGGAGTAGCCGAAGTGGCAGTAGAAGTGGAAGCCGCCGTAGCTGTAGGGCGGGCGGCTGTACCGGTACGGACTGCGGCGTACCACATGGGTACTGCGGTTGATGTTGGTCCGCCGGTCGATATTGATGTCCTTGCTGTTGTCTACATTGATGTTGACGTTCTTGTCGCCGGTATTGATATCGACCTTATTGCCGATGTTGGTATTTTTATCGACCCGCGTATTTTCGACCTTGGTCCTGGCCTGGTCCCGGTCTACATTCTGGGCTTTGGACTTGGCCTGGCTCCGGTCCCGGGACCCGGAGGTGGATGGCCGGCTTTGCGGCATGTTGCTTTTATTGACCTTGGATCGGTCTACGTTTTGGTACCGGCTGGAGGAGCGGGTCGCCCCGCCGTTGATGCGCCCGCCGGTGCTGGGATTCGCCCGAGCGGTAGTGCCCCGGCTGCCCGCAGAAGGGCGGGCGTGATTCATGCGTTGGGCCTCTACCTGGCCGGAGAAGAGGAGTAAGCTGGCCAAAACCAAGGAGGAAAATAGGATGTGGGCGCTTTGTTTCATGATTTAGAGGTTGTACGCTTAGCTGGGTTCAGGAAAACCGTTTTGGAGCTAGTCTGAGGTTTAATATTTAGGAACGATCGCGATCTCCCGCGCATTCGGCGGTGGCAAAAACCGGAATAGTGTGGGTGGTAGATTCGGATTGAGTTCCCAATTGGAGAAGGTAGCCTCGTATTGAGGGCTGTCTTCCTGATCGAGATACACCACCACCATTTTGACCGGCAAGGTGCGGGCATCGTTGGAGACCCAGAACTGGTAGCTTCTGTCCTGGCCGGCCGCAGCCAGGTGAAAACAGGATTGGCCGTCAATTTCCGTAATGCCCAGGAAGACGATCAGCGGATTGTACCGGATGAGGTCGTCCACGAAGGTGGGGTAGAAGAAATCGGCTGCCGGGAATTCGATGCCGTAGCGGTCGTTGATGAGGTGCATCATGTCCACCACATTCCCGGAGACGGGGATGTAGCCGTAGTTGTTCTGAGAATAGGAATAGTAGGTAATCCTGCTCCCATCGTACCAGTATCCCTGGTGGCCTTTGTCTCCGTTGGAATTGAACATGAGTTTGTCCGGACCATCCAGATACACTTCGTGCCGGGTGTAGTGCTTGACCAGCCCGATGCCCTCGATGGGTACGAAGATGGAATTGTCGGGCACATCCACGGCCGTTTCCAGGGTGAAGCTGCAGGCATTCAGATCGCCGATCACGCTGCTCATGCGGTCGAGGATCAGGATGGCTATGGAGTCGATCCGGATGGTTTGGGCCTGCGCACCCAGGGCAATCACCGCCAGGAAAAGGGTCAGAAAGGTGGTTTTCATATGGATTGATGTATTCTAATAACTGATCGAAAAGTAGCGCCATTCCGAGAAAAGGCTTGTCGATTTAATTCGACAAACGGATCGATCGATCATGAACGGATTACAGACAAATCTTCATCTCCCCATAGAGATGAAGGTGTAATCCAAAGAAGACCGGACCTGCAAAAATATCCCACTGTTGAGGATGGTATCGGACTGAACTGCGCAGTTCAGTCCGATACTTCCATTGATGTAAGACGCCCGGCTCACTTACCGCCCACATTAGTCATTTCATGAATTTGTTTTTCCACCTTGCTGAGGCTCCAGTCGCCTGGGGTCTGGCTGGGCGGATAATCCTTGAAGGTGGCCAGGAAGTTGAGTGCATACACCTGCATGGCCCCCAGGATGTAGGCACGGTCGATATACCAGTCGTAGTAGGTATTCGATCCTTTCAGGGCCTTTTCAAAGGGATCCCGGCGCAGGTTGATCAGGTAAGGCGCCCGCAGCTCCGCAAAAGGCTCCAGCCAGATCTGCAACTGATCGGCCCGGTTTTCCAGGAAGATGGTCTTCCAGTCATTGTAGCGCAGAGCGGCGATCTCGCCCCCGTCGGTCACGTAGATGAAGCCCTTGCGCGCCGATTCACCGGATTCGCCCATGAGGTAATCCAGCTGATTGACCCCGTCCACGTAATTTTTGTACCGCCGGCCGTTCAGGGAGATCCCGGTTTTGAGCTGATCGATAATATTGGCATTCCCGGCAGCGGCAGCAAAGGTGGGCAGCCAGTCCTCGTGGGCTACGATGCCGTTGAGAGTTTTTCCGGACGGAAATTTACCAGGCCATTTGATAAAGGCCGGCACGCGGAAAGCGCCTTCCCAGCTGCTGTTCTTTTCCCCGTGGAAAGGGGTCGTACCGGCATCCGGCCAGGTGTTGTAGTGAGGGCCGTTGTCGGTGGAGTAATATAACGTGAGGTTGGAGTTGAAGCTAGTCGCTAAATTGATGAATGTCAAAACCTCAGGTTGTAGAAGCTAGATTGTAGAATGCTAGTAAGACATGCTGACGTCCCTATACCCTCTACCTGCTACCCTCTACCGGGAGGTTGGGCCCTGACTACCATCACCTTACGAAATCTGCCATGCCCAACCTCACGTTAATATACAATGGTATTGTCGGTTATGCCCAGTTCGTCCAGCAGGGCCAGCAACTCGCCTACATGCATGTCGTGCTCGATCATGCCGGCGGTGTATTCGTCTGCATTCGGATTCTTTGCCTTGATCATAGCCATTTTCTCCTCGCTCACGTGGGTGCGGAATTGCATGCGGGTGCCGTTCCACCAGCAGAACCAGGGCTTGCCGGCCTTTTCCTGCTCGCGGATCCAGCGCTTGGCCTCGGCCAGGGTCTCCTCGTCCACGGTCTCCATGCGTTTTTTGGTCAGGGGGCCGGTATCTTCAATGCGCTGGCCGCCCTTGCCGTCGGCCCAGCTGTGGATGACCCCACGGGGCCCGAAGCGCTCGCGGAAGGTTTTGCCGTCGGCCAAAACCATGTCGCCGGGATAGTCCTCATTTTCGGGCTCTTCCTCGGCATTGAGGTGGTAGAGGTTGCCGAAAAACTCGTCAAAACCGTGCATGGTGGGCAGGTGCTCGTCGCGGTCGCCCTGGTGGTTCTTGCCAAACAGGCCCGTTGTATAACCCTGGCCTTTCAGTACAGCGGCGATGGTGACATCGCTTTTCTGCCAGCCTTCCGGTGCCGCAGGCATGCCCACCTTGGTCATGCCGGAGCGCACGGGTACGCTGCCGCTCAGGAAGGCAGCCCGCCCGGCAGTACAGGACTGCTGCCCGTAGTAGTCGGTAAAGGTTATGCCCTCTTTGGCGATACGGTCGATGTTGGGGGTGGTGTATCCCATCATGCCGTGGTTGTTGTGGCTGATGTTCCAATAACCAATGTCGTCACCCCAGATAACGAGGATGTTCGGCTTTTTCTGGGCGAAGGTGAGGGTAGCAACCAGCAGGAGTGCCGGAAGCATCCAAAAGCGGTAAAAATTCATAAATGGTAGGTATTACAGGATTGTAAATACACGTAGATGCGTTCCCTTTTTGGAATTGGACCCTCTGATGGTCCCCTATCAAAAGGATTAGCCAGTTGCAGTGGCCGTACATGGAACGTCCATCCTGCCATGCTAAAGGCGGGAGCAAATGCAAAGCTAGTGCGCTACGCATAAATGCAGTATAGTATAAATTCTACTACCGGTCATCGTGTAGACGACGGAAAAAGAAAACAGCTTTCTACCGTAATGTTTACGATCTGCTACTGTTGAAGATGCGGGAACCAGGCATTGTAGTTAAACCCGTCCGGGGGGATCGTCTTCGGCCCCATCGACCGGCAGGAAAAGAGGGTTGCAAGGAGCAGGATAGGGATACCCAGCCATATAGGCATCCGCACGGAGCGGTTCGTTCCGGTTTTATCTTTCATGTGCTTCTCAGCTATCTTTTTTCACTTTCACGGCTGGCGGGTTCACCCAATCACCGGATAGGGCTTTATCCTGGGGGCTGTACAGTCCCATCACCACACAGAACAGGCCCGTTCCGGAGCTTCGATAAAGGTCGTTCTTGCTTCCCCATTTACCAATGACAGAAATCAGACATGTAAGCCTGGTCAGGGAATCATGGGGAGCCTCTGGTTTGGAATGAACGGTCTACTGATCGTCGGAAGTGGGCGGATAAATCCTGGCCCAGTCCCGCTGCATATCCACTACGGTCCAGCCTTTAGCCTGCGCTTCGTCCAGCGCCTTTTCCAGCCGGCCGATGTGGGAATCGCGGTCGTAGGCCCATTCCCGATCGGCATCGGTATGGTGCACCAGCAGGCAGAAGCGATTGCCCTCCCCGGCGGCTGTCCACTGCAACATTTGCAGGTCGCCGTCGGAATTGCCAAAGGCGGCCAGGGGGCGGCGGCCGATGTAGCGGTGAATGCCCACCGGCTTGCCGGGACCGTCGTCCACGAAGTCCAGCTCAGGCAGGCGGCGGATCACGGGACCACTTTCCATGAGGACAAACTCGGTTTTAATGCTGGAGCCGATCACCTGTTCCGGCGGGATGCCGTATACCCGCTCTGAGAACACCCGCATAAACTCGACGCCGCCACCGGAGACGATGAAGGTCTTGAAGCCGTTGGCTCGCAGGTAGTCCAGCAGCTCCAGCATGGGCTGATAGACCATCTCCGAATACAGGCGGCTGGTTTTGGGGTGGCGGGCGGTGGTGATCCAATCGCGGACGGCGGCTTCGAATTCCGTGGTGGTCATGCCCGCATGGGAGGCCATAAGCAGCTGGGCCAGCCCCTTTTTCCCCGAGGCGGCCACGGCGTCCATATCCCCTTCCAGGACAGCCTGAAATGGCTGGGTCGTTTTCCATTCGGGATGATCTGCGGCCATGGCCTTCACCCGGTCCATGGCGAATAAAAGCTGGAAATAAGCCGGCTGCTCGCTCCAGAGCGTGCCGTCGTTGTCGAACACGGCAATGCGCTCTGCCGGGGGCACAAAGCCGGGCGAACCTTCGGTGGTTGTGTTTTGGACGAAATTCGTCAGGGCTGTCTTCGTTTCGGTATCGTTCCAGGAGGGCAGCGGATCGTTGGTTTCAGCGGATTCCGCAGTGGTTTCCTGCTCCACCGGCGTAGGTTCACAGGCGAGGAAGAAGAGCAGGGACAGGCTTAGCAAGAGGGATCGATACATGGATCTTTTTTGCAATAGTACTAAAAAAGGAAGAAGGCGCGTGCGCCAACTGCCGAAACGGCTGTGTCGCTCCAATGGTATGGGGTTACGGCTGATCGGATGGAGGAATCTGGTTTTCCAAAGCAACCCATTGGAGAAGGTTATCCGGGTGAATGAGCTCAAAATGCGCATCCGGATAGGCGTTTCTCCAGGCAAGGGGAGCATTCACCCTTCGTTTGGGGCGCCATTTCAGCTCGTAGGCATACAGGCTTCCGTCGCGTTCCTCGATCCAGTCAATTTCTTGTTGGTCGTAGGTGCGCCAGAAGTAGTTATAGGAAAGCATGCCGGCGTAAGATTGAAATTTCAGGCGTTCTGCCAGCGCGTAATTTTCCCACAGCATACCGATATCCTCCCGCTGGTGGATGGGTTTAAAATTAGAGGCCAGCACATTGCGTATTCCATTATCGAAGAAATACCATTTGCTGCTTTTCGTGATCTCCTTCCTCAAATTCCGGCTAAACCCTCCCACCCGGTAAAGGACGAAGACCTTGGTCAGAAGATCCAGGTACCGCTCTACGGTATTTTTGCTGATGCCCAGCTGTCGGCCCAGTTCTTGCATAGATACTTCGGCCCCTACCTGCAGGGCGATAAGCTGCAGCAACTCCAAAATCTTTCGGGAGTATCGAATGCCTTCCAGGGCCAGGATGTCTTTTAGTAAATAGGATTGGACCACTTCCACGAGATAGGATTCTTTTTCCCGGTAAGACGAAAGTTGTAAGAGCTCCGGGTAACATCCATATACCAGCCTTTCCCGGAGCCTTTCCTTTCGCTCGATAGGCCCAAGAAGCAATTGATATTCCGACTCTGCCAGCGGATATAAATAGAACGTTTTCTGGCGTCCGGTGAGTGGCTCCCCGGTTCCGGACCGGATGTTCAATGCCGAAGAACCCGTGATCACAATCGACAGACCCTCGATCTCATCCACCATCAGCTTCAAGACCTTGCCTATATCCGGGATGTTTTGAGCTTCGTCAATGAACAACAGGCTTCGGTTTCCGATCAGGGACCGGTAGTGGGTAACCGTCCGTCGGGCAAGGGATTCCTGAATAGCCAGATCCTCTCCATTCCAGAAATGATAAGGCTGGTCTACCTCACCGGCCCATTTCCTCAGGAGCACCGTTTTGCCTACCCTCCTCGGTCCGAGTAAGGTGATTACCCGATTAGGCGTCAAGGCTTGCTTTAGTCTTGGGAGAAGAATCCGGGGCGCAAATTCCATAATTCCGTCAGTTCGTTGACGCAATTTAGCTAAATTCCGTCAGTTCATTGACGCAATTTAGGTTTTCCAATAGACTTCTGGGGGCAGTGCTCTGCTTTGTTGTCTGATTGACAGCACCTTACTCAGGTTTTTGTGGGGTTGCCATTCTACTTTGTGATTTGCACATATTGCGGTGTAGATTTCGTTTTGGAAAATAAATTTTCACTACATTAGGTGTAAATTTTGGTTCGATGATCCAGCGAGCAATTGCCGATCCGATTCGGGCTATAGTCGATAAATATCCCGTATTGACTATAACCGGGCCGCGGCAAGGCGGGAAAACCACCTTGTTGAAGGCCATGTTTTCGGACTGGTCTTACGTTTCGCTGGAGGCCCCTGACGTTCGGGAGCAGGTCCGTCTCAATCCGCGAGGGCTTTTCGCGCGCTTCGGGCATCGTATAGTGATCGATGAGGTCCAGCGGGTTCCGGACTTATTGTCTTACATCCAGACGGTAGTGGATGAGAATCCCGAAGCCGGTTTTATTCTGTCGGGCTCTCAAAACTTGCTTATGCTGGAGCAAGTAAGCCAGTCTTTGGCAGGGCGTACGGCGCTTTTTTACCTGCTTCCACTTGCGCTTTCGGAATTAGGTCCTGCGGAAAGAAGCTACGAAGAATGGATCTTTACCGGTTTTTACCCCAGGATTTATGACCGGGATATACCACCGGCCCGTTTTTATCCGGATTATTTGGAAACTTATGTGCAACGCGATGTCCGGCAGATAAAAAACATCGGGAATCTAAACCTGTTTTTCCGGTTCCTGGGGATATGTGCCGGCTACATTGGCCAGACCGTGAACTACAGCAATATGGCCAATAGCCTGGGAGTAAGTGTCTCTACGGTGCAGAATTGGATCTCCGTATTGGAGGCCTCCTTTATCGTTTACCGGCTCAATCCTTACTTTCGAAATTTCAAGAAGCGGATCACCAAGGCACCCAAACTGTATTTTTATGATACCGGCTTGGCTTGTTCCGTTCTGCAAATCAAAACCATCGAAGCGCTGGATACCTATTTCCAAAAGGGTGCCTTATTTGAGAACTTCATAATCAATGAAGTCTGCAAACACTTTTACAACCGTGGCGAGCGCCCTCCTCTGTATTATTGGCGCGATCACAAAGGGCATGAGATCGACCTCCTCATCGATCTGGGCGGGCGGCTTCTGCCCGTAGAACTGAAGGCCGGCCGGTCGTTTTCCAGTTCGTTTTTTAAAAACCTGGATTGGTGGCGGGAAGTCGTTACCATACCCATTGAAGATCCCCTGGTTGTTTATGGGGGGGATAAAGACTGGGAACTGGAAGGCGGTCGATTACTGAGCTGGCGGCATTTGAGTGATTTTTTGGAAGCCAAATGAGCATGGCAGGCGCGCACTTCCTGTACCATTGGACGGACTTTAACCCGGAAAATTCACCGAATTTTCCGCCCGAAGGGCTGACGAATTGTAAGATTTCGTAAATCAAGTAATTACGAATAATACAGTTCAATACTTACTGTTGTTATTCGTACCCAAATTTGGGCCCACAAAATTTTGCAATTGTCAGGGTTAACCCGGTGCGGGAGCATAGCGGTCCGGCTTGCCTGTTTGACTACCCCGCGCGCATTTCGCCGGTCATCAGAGGCAAGGCTGCCGGTTATATAAAAAACGCGCCTTATTTGCTCACCACGGGCAGTTCCACAAAGGTATCCGGATTAAAGGCCTGCATGTGCTCGCGGAAGAAGTCGTCGCAGTACAGGCAGATGTTCTCCAGCTCGCGGGTGCGGGCCCTGGCGGCGGCTTCGGATATGCCCAGGTGCTCGCCCATGCGCCAGGGGTCGCCCTCGTTGAGCTTTTGGAAGACGGGGTGTTCGGCGACGCGAGCCAGCACATCGGCCACCTTCTCGCGGCGAGCGTCGCCCATGGGGTAGTGGGTGCCCGGGCAGCAGGGGTTGATCTTCCACAGCTGGATGCTCACTTCCATGGGGATGTCGTCGTGGCCGCCCAGGAAGTTGCGTGCCCCACTGAGGATGGCGCAGAAGTTGTGCTCCGGGTCGCGCTTCCAGATGCCCTTCTCCATCGCCCGGCCGCGGGCCCAGTTGCCGCCCAGCCACATGTCTTCGGTGGCGCCCCAGTAGCCCCAGCTGAGCGGATGGCCGTGCAGGTAGGTGGCCTTATCCACCAGGGGATCCTTGTCGTCGCCGTTCACGCCCCGCGAATCGAACAGCCTGGCCAGCCGGTCCAGGTGCTCGCCGGCCTTTTTGTGGTAGCGGTCGATGCTGGCAATATCGAAGCGGGTGACGCCCCGTTCGATGAGGGCATCCAGGCGCTCTTCGTTGAGCAGGTCGCCATTGGTCTGCAGCATGATCTGCGTGGGCGAGCCGCCGTACACCTCCTGCAGTCGTTCCAGGATGGCGTAGAGTTTCTTGCGGTCGGCCAGGGGCTCGCCGCCGGAGAGGATGAGGCGGTCCATGCGCTCGGGCAGGTTGTCGATGATGGCCAGGCATTCCTCCGTGGGGATGCGCGCACCTCGCGGCCCGGAAAGGTTGTAGCAGTGGTCGCACTCGTCGTTGCACAGCTGGGTGAAGACCCAGTACACGGATTCGATGTGGTTGAAGTCGTTCTTCATGGTTATTGGCTTGGAGAGGCCGGGCGGGCCGACGGCTTATTTTTCGGGTATCGTTTTCCAGAAATCCAATTCGTCCTGTACCCCGTTGCGCGGATCCCGGACGAAGTCCAAGGTACTGGAAAACAGATCGAGGTGGCCGTCTTCCAGGCGACCGAAAGTGTTGCCCAGCAGCAGGGCTTCCTTCACGTCGTGGGTGACGAACACGCTGGTGATGCCGTGCTTCCGGCTTACGGTTTGATATAACGCCTGCATGGCGGCGCGGGTTTGGGCGTCCAGTTTGCCGAAGGGTTCGTCCAGCAGCAGTACCCGTGGGTTTACGAGCAATGCCCGGCCAAAATTGACCCGCTGCTTTTGCCCGCCGCTGAGCTGATGGGGGTACTTGTGGCCGTGGTCGTCCAGCTCCAGCTCCCGGATGT
>CAZQSF010000058.1:0-26319 GCA_964595955.1 uncultured Saprospiraceae bacterium | reverse complement strand
TTTTTACAAAATGGCAGTAACCTCCATCTCCACGACCATGTTCGGATCGATGAGGGCACTTACCTGCACCATAGTGGCAGCGGGCTTGATGGTTTTAAAGAATTCCTCATGGGCACGGCCTACCTCTTCCCAATGCCGGATGTCGGTGAGGTACATTCGGGTGCGCACCACGTGTTCCATTCCGGCTCCGAAATTCAAGAGCACTCCTTCAATGGTCTTTAGGATGAATTGCGCCTGCTCGTAAGCATTGCCCGGACTTACCACCCGGCCTTGCGCATCGATGGCTGTGGTACCGGAAACCTCGATGATATTACCCGCGCGGGCCGCGCGGGAGTAGCCTACAATTTGTTCCCACTTTGCACCACTGGAGTAATTTGCTCTTGCCATGCTCATTTGTTTTTGGTTGCCGACAGCAGAATGTGATCGAAGATCCTGCCCGACTTGATGAGCCAGAAAGATAGTTCCTTAAAGCCTATTTCGCCCAAAAAACTGGCGTACTCCTCCAGCCCGTGTTGGTGGGGGTGAAGCAGATCGGCCTGGGTGAACCTGAGCACCCACTTCCAGCGGTGGCTGCGGTGCACGTCTACGCTGAGAAGAAGCCGCCCGCCGGGGCGCGTGACAGCCAGGAGCCTGCGCAGACTCATTGCCCAATCCTGTACGTGATTGATGGCGTTCATGCAACACACCAGATCGTAGCCGGCAGGGTCGTGAAACGTTTCCAGAGGTTCTGCGCGGAAGGTCACCCAGGGATAGGCTTCCGGATCGACCGTGTTGAGCAGCCGTTGGTAGGCCGGCCACAGGGGATCCAGCGCCGTCACTCGTTGTGCTTCCAGCACTATGAAGATGCCGGCCGGACCACAACCCGCATCCAAAACGCGGCTGCCCGGCAGCGGACAGACACCTGCCCTGTCCAGCAAGGCCTGCCAATAAGCTTTCTTGGCCTTCAGATACGGAGCTGCCGGCTTCCGGGCCAGATATCCCCGCCACCAGTACAATTCGAGCTGCTGAGCAATCTGCCAACGCAAATTCATTGCTTTTGCGGACCTTTGACCGGGAAAGTAGCCTTTCCCGGCTACATCCAAAAGGCTCACTTTTTGTTCTAGCTGCCGTATGCTTTTTTCCAGGGGATCGAGAATTCGCTTGCGTCACTCCCGGGAGACCGGGGTGATCACTCGCATGGTGGACGACCACATGGTGGAGGTGGTGCTGGATCGCGATCAGCTCAATATCCCCGTAGCTATCGATGACCTCCTTCCACTGGATGCCGAACCTCAGGCCCCCGTCTCCCCTTCCACCCTCCGGGCAAAAGCCCCGGCTCACCTGCTTTCGGGCAAAGGGGTTTTGCTGGCATTTCTTCCCACGGAGCAAGAGGGCAAATTCCTGGCGGTCCTGGCCAATGATGCGCACATTCCGGTGGTTTACAGCCTGGAAAAGCGGCGCAAGGGCCATGCTCCGGCCAAGGTGCACAGCAAGCTGGATGCCGGTGAGATCCACCCTCTGGGCGACTTCTACTTCGACGAACTCAACGACCAGCCCGCTTTTTTCGTGCAATGCTGGAAAAGGGAAGAAGCGGGTACCGGCAGCTCCCTCGAAAACCTGCTGCGGATACGTCCCAAGACTTTTTTTCGCAAGCAGGCGACCCTGGACATGCTGGGTGAAGAGGCCGTCGTGTACGAGGTGGGCCGATTTGAAGAACATTCCGGAAAGCCGTCCGGAGACCTCCGCGAATACACCCGCGAACGGTTGAACGAACTCCCCGAGGTGCGCGAAGAGTTTCTTCACGTGGAATTGGACCTCTGGGAGGTGGCAGAATTCAACCCCGTGCTGGACCTCCACCTGGACGCGCTGGTGACCGATCCCTCCGCCATCGAACCGGCTGCCATTCTTCCGCTTCAACTGGAGCAGTTCGAACGCTTTGTTCAGAAAGCATACCGGCTGGGGCTGGAGCGGGTTTTTGTGATTCACGGCCTGGGCAAGGGCAAACTCCGCCGGGCCATCTGGGAGCGACTTCGCGAAATGCCCGAGGTACGCGATTTCAATAACGACCACCATCCCAACTACGGCTTCGGAGCTACGGAAGTGATCTTCCGCTGATCCATCAGGGCCGGTAGATCCGCAAACGCGTCCAGGATGGCATGCACCGGATGGGGCATGGATCTCGGGTCGTCTGGCTGCCGCATCCAAATACTGCGCATACCCAGGCGAAGTCCCAGGAGGATGTCGGAGGCCGAATCGCCAACCAACACGGAACGTGAAAATTCAATGTCCGGAAAATCGGTCTTTGCCTGCAGGGCCATTCCGGTTCGGGGCTTTCGGCAGGAGCACCCCTCCCCGGCCAGGTGCGGACAATAGTAGATGCCGTCCAGGCGGCCGCCGGCCCGACCGATCCCATACCTCATGAACTCGTGCACGGTTTCCAGATCTGCCTCCTTCATGAGGCCCTTTCCGATGCCCTGCTGGTTGGTAAGCACGATGATGCGCTCAAAGTAGCGGCGCAGCAAGGCCAGGGTCTCCGGCACGGCGGGAAGAAACTCAAAATCTTCGGGCCGGCGCACGTAGGCTCCCGGAAGGCGGCGATTGATCACCCCGTCGCGGTCCAGAAACAGCGTCCAGCCCTCCCTTTTCATACAAAGAGTTCTTCTTCGATAAGCTGACAGATCATGTGGCCGATAAGCATGTGGCCCTCCTGAATGCGCGGCGTATCTGCCGAAGGCATGCGCAGCAGCCAGTCGCACTGATCCTTCATGCGGCCGCCATCCCGGCCGGTGAACCCGACGACCTGCATATCCTGACGGTGTGCTGCCGCAATGGCACGGACCACATTGGGCGAATTTCCGGAAGTGGAAAAGGCAAAGAGCAGATCGCCCTTTCGCCCCATGGCCTCTACCAGGCGGGCAAACACCTGGTCGTAGCCGTAGTCGTTAGCCACGGCCGTGAGGTAAGACGTGTTTACGTGCAGCGCTTCCGCAAAAAGGGGCGGCCGATCGCGGTAATACCTGCCCGACAGCTCGGCAGCCAGGTGTTGTGCATCCGCAGCGCTGCCGCCATTGCCACAAAAAAGCACCTTGCCGCCCGCCCGAAAGCAGCGCAGGCTGGCCTCCACCACTCGCACGACCTCATCGAGCAATTGCGCATCCGATGCCAATTGTTGCTTCAACTGAAGGGACGCCTGTATGCCGTCGCGGATTTTTGCCTTGCGTGCATCCATGGTTTACGAGCTTTCTTCCAACACGGGAAACGATCTGCCTTTTTCGAGGCGCTCAGCAATGAGGTAGTGGTTTCGCTCCGGAGCCTGCCGGGTAATGAGTTCGGCCAGAAAACCCGTGAGGAACAGTTGGGAGCCCACAATGAGGGTGAGGATGCCAAAGTAAAAAAGGGGGCGGTCGGCAATGCCGTACTCCTGGTACACCAGCTTGGCGATGGTCAGGTACAACAGGATGATAAAGCCAACCAAAAAGGAAATGCTGCCCAGGGTCCCGAACAGATGCATGGGCCGTTTTCCGAAGCGCCCTACGAAGGAAATGGTGAGCAGGTCCAGAAAGCCGTTGATGAACCGCTCCAGACCGAACTTGGTGGTGCCGTACTTTCGCGGCCGGTGCTCCACTACCTTTTCGCCAATGTGCGTAAAGCCGGCCCATTTGGCCAGCAAAGGGATGTAGCGATGCATCTCGCCGTAGACCTCTATACTTTTGACCACACTTCGACGATAGGATTTCAGGCCGCAATTGAAATCGTGCAGGGGGATGCCGCTGATCCAACGGGTCACGGCATTGAAGAATTTGGAAGGCAAGGTCTTCGTGAGGGGGTCGTACCGCTTTTTCTTCCAGCCCGATACGAGATCGTAACGCTCCTCCGCAATGAGCCGGTACAGCTCGGGAATCTCGTCCGGACTATCCTGCAGATCGGCATCCATGGTGATCACCACTTCGCCCCGACTGGCCTGGAAGCCCGTGTTCAAAGCGGCAGATTTGCCGTAGTTGCGCCGAAAGCGGATGCCCCGGATGTGCTCATTGGCGGCCGCAAGCTCCCGGATCACCGCCCAACTACCATCCTTGCTGCCATCATCGACCAAGAGAATCTCATACGAAAACCCCCGCTCTTCCATAACCCGGCGGATCCAGTCGGTCAGCTCGGGAAGGGACTCTTCTTCGTTGAACAAAGGCACCACAACTGAAATATCCATTCCTTCCATATTCATTCAAGTCCGGGCTCAATCGCGTTTCATCAAATAAGCGCAGCCGGCAGCCAGGACAAAACCGCCGATCAGGTTTTGAGCCAGGCTGAACAGCGCCCGGGCCGGCGTAAAGACCAGGCTTTCCTTTTCGTATCCTTCCGGCAAAGCCGACGAAGGACGCCCCTGGCTTTCGGCCCAGTTGTTCAGGCGCGCTCGCATAACCTGCTCTTGCAAATCTATTAAACCCGGATCAATAAGGTTGAGCAGGACGTAGTAAAAGCCGGTAAACAGGAGAGTGGCCAGGGCAAACAGCCCGAAACCCGTGCGCAGGGCCAGGCGAAAGGGATACGGGTCGCGTTGCTTGCGCTCGGCTTGCTGGGCCAACAGGACACATACGACGACCCAAGCCGTCGTACCCCAGTACAGCGCCGGATGGAAAAGTCCTCGCGGATAGGTCCAAAACAAGAGCAGGTATAGGAGCACGTTGCCTATACCTGCTGCCAAGCCATATCGCAAAAAGTGGGTCATACCGTCCGCGGAGGTGTGCGCTTGAAGATGGCGGCTGCGATCAGCCCGAAGAGGGCCGAAAAGAAAAGGGCGGAACCCAGGCCGGCGATCAGCGAGCCCAGAGGCGTAAAGAAAAACTTGCTGAAGCTCAGCGCCATATCGATCTGCTCTTCCGTCATGCCCTGCTCTTCGTACATGGTGATCATTTTATCCACTAGGTCGTCGAAATAGTCGGGTTCGATCACAGTGGTGTACAGCAGCTGGAAAAGGGCTGCAAGTATGGCGGCGATCAAAATGGCCAGGAAACCCACGCGAAAAGCTCGCCCGAAAGACACAAATCCACCCAGGTCCTGATCGCGATGCGACCGGATGGCCAGCCCGCCAATGCCCAGATAGAGCACGACGGACACTAAAAAGATGAGGATGCCTAAAAAGCCGCCACTTTTGGTGGGGTCGCCTGCGCCGAGAAGCATGGAAACCAGGGTAAATGCGATCATTACCAGGGCCCCGAGTAACCCGTAGCGCTGTACGGACGGCCAATACGAAACGGACTTCTCGTCAGAAACTTGCGGTTGATCTAAGGTGCTCATTGTAGTTGAAATTTTTCAATAAGATAATCAAGGGTATCGGCCCGGACCAAGCATTTCCGACAAGAAGCAAATATTATTCCGATGAACGGACCAAATGCCCCCGATGAATGACGCCTAAAATGCGACCGGGGAGCGTTTGTCCGAGCACCGGACTGTTGTTCGACTTCGAAGCCTGTCGGCCCGGATCCACCCGGGTTTCCCCTGCCAGCGTGAACAGCGTGAGGCAGGCCGGCGCCCCCTGCTCCAGACTTACCGGCTCCAGGCCAAAAACATCCCTGGGCCGATGCGCCAGGGTCATGGCAATCCAGGCGGGATCTGCCTGCTCACCCAAACTGAGCAACAACTGCCCAAAGGCTGTTTCCAGCCCCGTAATGCCGGGTTCGGCATAGGGAAATTCCAGCTTTTTTCGCTCCTCCTCCCAGGGGCGATGCTGTGCGGTGACCCAATCGATGGTGCCGTCGAGCAGGGCCTTGCGCAGGGCGTCGCGGTCTTCGGCGGTACCCAGGGGCGGGCTGAGCTTGAAATGGGTGTCAAAATCGCGCAGGTCCTCGTCGGTGTACAACAGATGATGCACACTTACCGAACACGTCAGCCGCAGGCCTTTCGATTTCGCCTCCCGGATGAGAGGCAGGGAGGCCGCTTTGGAGATGTCCATCAAGTGCAGGCGGGAACCGGTATAGGCCAGCAACTCCAGATCGCGCTGCACCATGAGTGACTCGGCGATGTCGGGTATTCCACGCAGCCCCAGGGAGGTACTCACCATGCCTTCATGCATGAGCCCGGCACCGGCCAGGCTTTCATCCAGGGGCATATTGAGCACCAGACCACCGAATGCCTTGACGTACAAAAGAGCCCGGTACAAGACCCCACTGTGTTGTATGGGCAGTAAACCGTCCGAAAAAGCCACGGCACCGGCCCGGCGCATGTCCATCATCTCCGTGATGTCCAAGCCCTGGCAAGCGCGGGTCACAGCGCCAATGGGCAGGAAAGCCACCGGTTGGTCGGGCGCAGCAGCCCGCACGTACTGTATGGCGGCCTTGCCGTCGGCTACGGGTTCTGTATTGGGCAGGGTCAGCACCTGGGTGAAGCCCCCGCGGGCCGCAGCGCGGGCCGCACTGGCAAAGTCTTCGCGCTGCTCCTGGCCGGGATCCGGTATCCAGGCCCCCACATCCACCCAACCGGGCGACACAAGCGCTTCGCCGAGGTCCCACTCGGTGGCTTCATCGGCCGACAGGCCGGGGCCAATGGCCTGAATGGTCTTGTTTCGGATATGGAGGTCAACGGTTTGTTGATGATGGGGAGAGCGCGGATCGGCAATTCGGGCGTTTCGCAGTATGAGGTTCATACCTGTGGTGCACTTTCCGGGCCAAAGTACGACTTTTCCGGCGCTTCAAGCCGGCTTAAACCTTCCAGAAGCGCAGCAACAGAATTTCAATACCCAAAAACAACAGAGCCAGCAACAGGCACCACTTCCAGAGCTGCACCCCCCGGCTTTGCTGCTGAATCTTGCCGGTGAGCATGGAATTGTCCGACAACGCCAGTACCTCGGCCCGCTCGCCCAAACGGTCCTCCAGGTCTTCGGCATTGAAATAGGTCAGATCCGATTCGCGCCGGTCGTAGTTGAAGGCCAGCACCCGCAGGGTGGTATCCGCAGATAGGAAAACCTCGAAAAATCCGGCGTGCCGAACTTGCGCGGGCATGCTGAAATAGGCGCGATTGCCCACCGTGCGCTGTTCGGGTATGAGTTCTTGCCCCTCGCCTCTGATCCGGTAAAGGAGGTTGGGATCTTCCACCTCGTGAGCCAGGCTGATCACTGCATCCGAACCCAGCGTATAGGCGACCTGCTGGTCGCGATTGGCCGAAATCGCCATCTTGTAAAGCATCGGGATAAAGATCTCTCCGTTGCGCACCAAGTCGTTGAGGTCCGAATCTACGGGAGCCAGGCAGAGGTAGAGGTTGCCCAGTTCGCGCCTGAACTTCTGCAGAAAGGGGGCCCCGCTTCGGTAGCGGAGTAAGACCTCGCCCGGGGCCTGGTCTGCCCGAAAGCTGCCCTGGGTCTTCGGAAGGCGAAGGTTTTTATCCAGCTTTTCGAAGACGTCCTGGAAAACAAACTCTTCGGTATTGATCTCCCCCACCTGCTGCGGTTGGGTCTGAAAGTTGCGCAGGGAAGCAGCCGAAAGGCCGTTCAGAAAGGAGTTGTACGCAGCCAGGTCGGCATTGCGAGCCGGAAACACCAATACGTTGCCCCCGTTGCGAAGGTAACGGGTCAAGGCCGAGCCCAGCCCGCTGGACAAAGACACCAGATCCTCAAGTACGATGAGATTGTAGCGGTCAAATTGAGTGTAGTTCAAGGAGTTGCTGTTCTGGGCCGTGTGGGCAAACCCCCTCATACCTCCAATGGCCGCCTTGACAAACGCATTCGGCTCTTCTTCGTAAATGGATAAGACCCGGACCTCTGCCGGCACCTGGAAAGCCAGGTATAGCGTGTCGTCGAACTGAACGGGAAAATCGGTGATCGAAAGACGAGCCCGCTGCCATCCGGTGCGTGCAGGCGTCAAAAAAACGGTATCTACCAGCGTGCCTCCGGCCGGGATCGAAAGGCTGGCAAAGGGTTTGTCCTGGCCACCGTAATCCAGCGATAAGCGGATGTTCTCCACCGATTCATCAGTCCGGTTGCTCACCTGCACGAGCAAGGTGCTGTTGGCGCCCAGCATCTGTACGGGGGCTTCAAACCAAACCGAATCCAGGCTGATGTTCCGTTCCTGCACAGCTTGCAGGGGAATAAGCGTCAACGCCAGCGAAGTATCCAGCATGTCCGCTTCCAGATCGGTGATACTGCGCTGGAAATCAGAAATGAGGTAAGCCTCTTTATTGGGCAAATTACCCAGCTCAAAAACCTGTTTTTGCCGGCTCAGCACTTCGCTCAAAGGCCGAACCACAGGGGTGATCGGGATTTCGTCGATGTAGTCCAACGCCTCCTCCTGGCTCACCAACCGCTGGTGGCGACCTTCAAAATCGTGTGTGAGCACCTGAAAGCGGTCTTCCGGACGGTAGGCGTTCACGATTTCACGGGCGCGCCGCTTCGCTTGCTCCAGCAGGGCCAGATCGCGGCTCAGCGCACTCATGCTGAAGGAATTGTCCACAAAAATGCTCACGTCCCGTGCGCCTTTCTGCGCTTCCTGCCCCAGGGGAATAAAGGGCTGCGCAAACAAGAGGACCAGGAAAGCCAAGGCCAGCAGACGCGAAAGCAGTACGAGCAGGTTGCGCAAGCGGGAGCGGGAACTGGTTTCGTCCTTGACCTCACGCAAAAAACGCACATTGGAGAAGTACACCCGCTTGAACCGCCGGAAGTGGAACAAGTGAATAATGATGGGGATGGCCAACGCAGCCAGAGCAAAGAGGAAAGCCGGGTATACGAATTGCATGTAAGGTCCTGCTCGGGTTTATACGGATGTCGAGGTGGATGGGAAAGCCCGATCCAACGCAAATGCGGTATGCACGGACGCGAAACGGTTCGGGCTGTTCCCAAGCCCTTTCGCGCTACGTGTAAGCCGCAAAGCTAAGAAAACTAACGCTCCAGCGCGCGAATCGTTGCACGCCCCGCCCGGCTATCTGCGCCCCCTGCCTCCGGGCGTTCCGAAAGCCCCCTGTCCGGGCACAAGCCGCCAAAAGAAAGGGCGGCTGGAAGCCGCCCCCGGTCAAAGCATTTGGATAGGTTCAATGGACATATGTATGTAGATAGACTCAACGCAATAGCACGACATCCCCCGAATCTTCGGCCTCGGTACCGTCCACCAGTTCAACTACGACGTGGTAGACGTAGACCCCGGAATCCATCTCCTTGCCTCGGTAGAGCCCGTCCCATCCCGTTGCGGGATCGTTGGGCTGCACGTTCTGCACCTGGTGCATGGGCTCGCCCCAGCGGTTGAACACCACAAAGGACTTGACCAGCTGCACTTGCGGGCCGGCAAAGGGAAAGAAGAAATCGTTGGCCCCGTCGTCGTTGGGCGAAAAGGCGTTGGGCACGAACAGGGGAACCGAGCGATCGACCATGACCTCCAACACATCGCGCGCCACGCAGCCGTTTTCGTTGGTGAGGGTCACTTCGTAGGTGGTCGTCAGAAAGGGGCTAACCCAGATGGAATTGGCGCTGTCCGGCGCAGGTATGCCCCGAGGCGCCCAGACTATGGAATCGATCACCGCTCCGGGATTGTAAAGGGCCGTAAGGCGGGTAGAATCGCCCAGCTTCTGCAAAACGGGCATCTCGCGATTCGGCACAATAGCGACTACCAACTCCTGAGGCTCGACGACCTCCACCGTGCTGGTCACCGCACAGCCTTTGCTGTCAGTGGCTTCGATCTCGTACACGCCGGGCTCCAACTGATCAAATTCCCGCCGCTGTGGGGCAACTCCGGTGCCATTGACGCGAAGCTCGTAGGGCGGATCGCCGTTGGCCAACTCGGTAATGACTATCCGCCCGTTGTTTTCGCCAAAGCAACGGATATCGTCAGCTTCAACGGTGAGGGTCGGCAGATCGGTATCCACATCCACAAAGGCGATATCCAGGGCGGTGCACCCGTTGGCATCCGTCACTTCCAGTTGGTAATCGCCGGGCTGGGTCACTTCCGTATTGAGCACCGTGGCGTTGAAGAGGTTGTCGCCGGCTCCCAGGAAGGTCCACTCGTACCCTATACCCGGGCCCACCGAGCTGCTGTCGCCGCCGAGACGAACGACGGTTTGGTCGCAGGTCAGTAGCCGGTCGTCGCCCGCATCGGCACGGGGGCCCTCCGTCACGGTGATATCCACGAGGGCGGGTTCCGAATCGCAGGGCTCCCCCGACAAGGGCAGATAGGCGAAAGAATAGGTTCCGGGGGTCTGACCCGCCGGATTGAAGGTGCCTGCATCGGAATCGAAAGCGCCCCCCTGACTCGGCGCAGCGGATATTTCGGACCAGCCTCCGTTGGGCAGGGTTCCGGTCACAAAATCCGACAAGGCTATTGTAGTGTCCGTACCCGAGCACACGGGCGGTAGCGGCGGGGCAACCAGATTATCTTCAGTGAACTCCACGGTGGTAAATGCCGGATCCGAAGTGCAACCGTCGACGGTGATCAGCAGGCTGTATTCTCCTTCCTGCGCAGCATCCGTGGGGTTTTGCTCACCGGAGGTGTAGCCATCGGGCCCTTCCCAGGCATAAGTGATGTCGGTTCCCGTCCAGCTGGTGCTCCCCTGAAGCTCAATATCAGCCCAGCGGCAATACGGCCCCGTATTGGTGGCGGTGGCATCGGGCGGATCGCCATTGGGCACATCCACAATGGCTGACCGGAAGCAGTTGGTCAGGATATTGACCGCCAGAATGGAATACTGGCCACCGCAAAGGCCGTCGACGGTAACGGCGCCCGACTCGCCCGGCGCTTCAAAAACGATGTTATTCGCTGCATCGAAAACGGTGTAGTTCCAGGGGCCCGGACTAATGCCCCCGCTTCCGACGAAAGTGATGCTGCCGTCGCAGAATTCCCGGCAGGTGGTTTCGTTGAGCTCGTTGATGGCGGGATCAAAATCATTACAACAGTTGGCTATGGCCAGGAAAACCTCTTCGGCACCGTTGTTACAGCCCGTTTGAAACCAGGATCCGGTTTCCCCGTCGGAATACACCTTGATGGAGACCGAAAGGTCGTTATTCAGGGGGTTGGGTGTACAGTCCGCTACCCGCACCCGGAAACAGAAGGTGCGCGGTTCGATGGTTACGCCGATATTATCGCAGCCATTCTCGCCATCCCCCCAGTTGTTGCCGGGGTTGCCGTCAATGGCCGTCGCGCCGCTTTCCGAATCGTAGGCAAAGCCCGGTCCGTAGATCTCGCCCGTGGTATTGCTTTCCCAGGAGTCGTACCAGGCCCACTGGCCAAGGCTGTCGCAGCTTTCGGGGGGGTCGGCCTGTACGCTCGTAACATCCCAGCCGGGGCCGAACTCCACCACTACGGAGTGCAGCCATTCCTGGGTCGTTTGTACATCCCATTGATTGATGGTATAGCAAAACTGCACCTCTTGCCCTATACTGTAGGTACCGTTGACCGGAGGCGGCGTAACGACCAGTTCGTTGTTGTTCTGGCAACCGTCGCAATCCGGGAAACTCCGGATTTCCAGGTCAAAGGTTCCCTGATCCGTGAGGCTCTCCCCTGAAATCATGAGGTAGTATCGCCGCCCGGGCCGCACATCTGCAAAAAAATTCAGCGTTCCGCTTCCCGGCTCGCCCCTGCCACACGAAATCGGGCTCAGGAACCCACACTCCTCTCCCTGATACAATACCGCATTGGGGGTGTTGAGCGCGCCCGAAATCGCAAAGCTCATTACCTTGACATCGGACTCGAAGGTAAACCAGACCTCGGCCGCGGGCGCATCATTTGCGCCCCCTTCACAGCCGACAAAACTCGGATATGGGCTGATGGGAGTAGCGCCGTTGTTGTCGTAGGAAAAAACATCGCTGGCCGGCTCGCCGTCAGGGCACCCGCCGGGATCGGACAGCTCCAGTTCAATGGCCGTTTCGCAATCGTCGTTGGCAGGCTGGGCAAAAGCGCAAGCACACACAAGCACCAGCAGGGCTGTAAGTGTCTCCCTCATAAGATTAATAATTTGTTCAAGCGTGTTGTGCGGCAGCAAAAGATGACAAAAGGCGGGTTTGCCGCCGGCCTGGGGTCGGCAACGCGTGGATCAGACCCGTTGCTTTCCTACGGCCCCAGCGATGGTAAAAAAACGCATTTTCTCCAGCCGCTGGTATAGATGGGAGTTTTGACCTGACAGCCATTTCGTGAACGGCCCGTTCAAGCAGGGATTGGTAGCAATGCCGGGCGGGAAAGGGCGCAGGCCCGCTTTCCGCTTTTTCGATTTACCGGAGCAGGGTAATATCGCCTTTAAACAGGTCCACAAACCCATCGGTGAACTCCACTTCAGCGTAGTACACATACACGCCCGAATCCATCTCCTTGCCCCGGTGGGTGCCGTCCCAGCCCAGGCTCTCCTCGTTGGGTTGAAAATTGTTGAGGGTATACATGGTTTCGCCCCAGCGGTTATAAACCTGGAATGTCCGAATAATTGCTACCTGCGGGCCGGCCTGAATGAAAAAGCGGTCGTTTCGGCCGTCTCCGTTCGGACTGAAGGCATTGGGAATAAAGACCGGCCGGGGTTTTTGGACCACGATCATCATGTCGTCCGTATCCGAACAGCCGTTTCGATCCACGATCTGTACCCGGAAGTTGGTCGTCCCTTCAGGACTCACCCAGATTGAGTTGTCGTTGCCGGATGCCAGAGAATCGGGTTGCCAGATGATCGTATCCAGCGTTACGTTGGGATTGTAAAGCGCAGTGAGTTGAATGCTGTCGCCGAAAGCGATGGTGTTCCCGTTGCCCTCGAGGTTCGTAACCAGGGTCACGACCAGCTCATCCGGTTGGGAGATGTCGACCTCAATGGAGGAACTGCATCCATTCTGATCCATGATGGTCACCTGATAGGTTCCCGGCCCCAAATTGGTAAAGCTGGTCTGTGAGGTAAAAGGCCCGCCGTCCAGCGAATAGGTGTAAGGGGGCTGCCCGCCGGTAACCTCTTCGATGAACAAGGCCCCGTCGTCCGACTGAAAACAGCTCATATCCCGCACATTCACGGTAGCAACCGGGGAGGCCAGATCTTCACTTACAGACACCTCATCCCGGCTCACACAGCCGATGGGGCTGGTCACTTCCAGGGTGTACAGGCCCGGTGCATCTACTTCCGTGAATCGATCGGAGGGGTCGGTAATCGTACCCGGCCCCGTCCAGAGGTAGGCAAAGCCGGGTCCTTCGCTGGTGTTGGGGCCGCCCAGGGTAACCCACTCCTGGTTGCAAAGGAGATCCTGATCCGCACCGGCATCAGCCAGGGGCAGGGGTTCTACGCGCACCGAAACCAAGGTTTCCGGATCCGGGCACGGATCGGGAGCATCCAAGCGGTACCGCAATTGATAGGTGCCGGCCGCCAGGTTCCCGGTTTGCAACGCGTTGCCGGATAATGCGCCGGCGGGCAGCGCACTTACCGCCTCCCACTGTCCGCCGGGATCGGCATTTACCAGGAGGTTGTCGAGCAGCAGGGTGCTGTCGGTGCCCTCGCAGAGGCCAGGCGTAGGCCCTGCGGAGCCACTGTTCCCCGGGCTGTTGACGGCAATGGTGATTTCAGCCGCCGGATTGTAGGTACAATCCGAAAGAGATTGATCCACGATCTGCACGATTCGGACGGTGGCCGTATCGCTCAGGGAAACCGTTTCCGTATGCGTGCTGCCGACCAGAACGGGAGGTTGGGGCTGGCCATCGATGGCATACACCAGTTCAAAGGGGCCGGCGGTTGTGCTGTTGATGACAAACTCCAGTGCGGCCTCATCGCCCTGGCATATGGCCGGAGGGCCGCTGAGGGTAGCACTGAGGGCCGGGCAGTCCTGGGCGACACAGGAGGCCTCCATGCTGCTGTTGCCGCAGACGCCACCACTTACGGCCACAACTTCGATGACCACTTCCTGCAAGGGGCTCAGCCCGGTCACCTCGTAGGTTTTGCCGCTCTGAGTCCCCGCCGGGCCGCTGAGGACGACCACCTGATAACTGCTTGCCCCCGGCACATCGGCCCAGGTAAAGAGCACCGAACTATCGGTCGCCGAACAGCTCACCACGGGCGGAGGCAGGAGGTCTTCCACCTCCACGGTCCGGGTAAAAGCATCCGAGACGCAACCGTTCTCATCCACGGTTAGGCGGATGGTTTTGGTGCCGGGTGTCGTCCAGCTTACGGTGTGCGGGCCGGGGCCGGCACCCGGATTGGCCGTGCCGCCGTCGAAATCCCAGGTGTAGGTCGCACCGGCTGTAGCGCTGCCGGCATAGACGACGTTGGTCGTGCCATTGATGCAAATGGGTGAACCGGCCGTAAAATCGGCGGTGGGTTGTGCCCGTACCGTCACCGAGAGCGAAGCATTGCCCGTACAATTGCCTTCCTGGTAGTTGAAGGAGATCACATGCGTCCCTACTCCGGCCAGGGCGGGATCAAAGGTTCCCAGCGCAGCGTCCGTAATGCCCGGCCCGCTCCAGCTTTCGGTGCCGCCGCCCATGCCGCCGCTTACGGTGGCATTCAGGTCTATGGGCACAGCCGAGGCGTCCAGGCAAATGTCGTCCACCGGATCGAAGCCAATGACAAAAGTGGGGCAATCTTCCGCAATACAGCTGATCGTCGTGCTGTTGTCCGGGCAACTGTTACCGCTCAAGGCGATCACTTCGATCTCCACTTCGTCTCCCGCCGTGAGGCCCGTCACGATGTAAGAGGTGTCGTCTAGCGTACCCGTGGGGCCGGTGAGCACATTTACCTGATAATCGATGGCTCCGGCAACGCTGGCCCAGGTGAAGGTGATCTGCGAGGTAGTGGACGAACAATTGACTACGGGCGCTTCAATGGGAGCCTCCACCGCCACATCCACCGAAAAGGGCGTGGATGCACAACCGTTTTCTTCGACTACGAGCGAAATGGTCTTGATGCCCGGACTGGGCCAACTCACCGTATGGGGCCCCGGGCCGGTGCCCGGATTGGCCGCTCCGCCATTAAAGTTCCAGGTGTAGGTGGCACCCGGGCCTGCGCCGCCGGTATAGGTCAGCGTGGTCGTTCCGCTATTTACACAGATCGGGGACGGGGCAGCGGTAAAGTCGGCGGCCGGAAGATCAAATACCCCGATCGGGATGCTTGCCGAATCGGTGCAGGGCCCTTCGGCATAGGTATAGGAGATGTCGTGCTGCCCGGCTCCGGCCAGGGCAGGATCAAAGGTGCCGGCCACCGGATCGGTAATGCCGGGTCCGCTCCAGCTTCCCGTGCCCGCACCGGTCCCGCCGCTGACATTGGCCGTGAGGTCGAACGGCATGGCCGAAGCATTCAGACAGATGTCTGCCACTGGATCAATAGTGATCGCAAAATTGGGGCAGTTCTGAGCGCTGCAGGTTTGCTGGGCGGTACTGCTTCCGCACGGGCCACTTCCCACGGCTTCTACTTCCAGGGTCACGGTTTCACCGGGGCCTAAGCCGGTCACTTCAAAGGTGGTCCCGTTCAGGATGCCGGTCTGTCCGGTGAGCACCGTCGCGTTATAGCTGCTCGCCCCGGCCACGTCCGGCCAGCTGAACAACACCGAAGTCGTACTCTGATCTGCACAGGTGATGACCGGGGGATCGAGGGCTTCTTCTACGGTTACGACCTCTGTGAATGCCGAACTGGTACAGCCGTTTTCGGTTACCGTAAGACTGACGGTATACGTGCCGGCGGCCGGCCAGCTGACGGTATGGGGGCCGGGGCCCGTACCCGGATTGGCCGTGCCACCGTCAAAATCCCAGGTGTAGGTGGCGGAGGGGCCCGCTGATCCGGCATAGGTTACCTGCACCGGATCGTCAGTGCATACCAGGTTGAGGTCGAGCCCGAAGTCGGCTGTGGGGACCTCAAAAACACTGAGGGTGATATCCGCTGAGTACACGCAGGTGCCCTCCGTGTAGGTGAGCGTGATGAGGTGATCGCCGGGGCCGGCTGCCAGCGGATCGAACAGGCCGCTTGCCGCATCGATGATGCCGGGGCCACTCCAGTTTTCCGTTCCTCCGGTAGAACCGATGGTCGCCTCCAGGTCGATGGGAACCACGGCTCCCGTCAGGCAGATGTCCGCGACCGGGTCGATGGTGACCGTCACAGGCGGACAATCCTGGGCCGTACAGGTGACGGTAGTAGCTGCTCCGTCGCAGACGCCGCCCGTAATCGCCGCCACGGACAGGGTAACATCCTCCCCGGGATTGAGTCCGGTAACCACAAAATCGGTTCCGTTGAGCGTGCCGGTTTGCCCGGTAAGTACCTGCAGGTCGTAGCCTGATGCGCCCGGTATTGCCGCCCAACTGAAGGTCACGCTGTTGGGTGTGATATTGGTGCAGTTCACTACGGGAGCCGGCACGGCCGGTTCTACAATCACCGTCAGGTCGACGGTATCGGCACAGCCGGCTGCGTTGGTAATCGTCACGGAGTAGTCGGTAGTCGATGCGGGGGTTTCTACGATCGTAGCCCCGGACTGACCGCTGCTCCAGTCGTAGAAGTCGCCGCCGGTAGCCGAAAGCGTAACCGGATCGCCTTCGCAGATGGGGTTGCCGGAGGCGGAAGCAGCGCCCATGGGCGCATCGCTGACATCGAGGGTGATATCGGTATCAGCCTGGCAGCCGTTCAGGCCGGTCACCGTTACCGACACCAGTTGATTGATCTGGGTGACGTCGATCGTCTGTGGATTGCTGAAGCCTCCGTTGTCCCAGAAAAAATCGGCGAAAGGACCGCCCGATACGGTCAGGTCCACCGTACTGCCCAGGCAGACCGGTCCGGGATCGTCGATGATCGGAACCGGTGTTTCCAAAACATCCACGGTTACATCATCCGTGACGGGGCATCCGCTGATGTCGGTGGCCGTCACCGTAAAGGTCACCTGGCCGGGCGGGAAAGTCTGGTTGAGCACCACGACCTGCCCGGTGCCGTAGGGCCCCCAGTCGTAATTGCTATAGCCGGCCGGGGCCGACAAGGTGAGCTGATCGCCGTTGCAAAGCGGGTTGGGCGTAGCCGATGCGGTTATCGAAGCGTTGACGAAGGATACCGTGGTAGTGGCGGGGTCGGAATCGCATCCGTCTACCGTAACAATTAGGGTGTAATCGCCGGGCTCTGTGACTTGCGGGTTGGGCGAGTTGGAGGTAAAGCCGTTGGGGCCCGTCCAGGAATAGGTAATGCTGACGCCCGGCGTAGTGGTCGTGGCAGAGAGGTTGACCGGGTTGCCCGGGCAGGCAGGTCCATCGTTCGAAGCCAGGGCGTCCGGAGGCCCGGCACTTCCGATCACGATATTCGTGGACCGCGTACAGTTGGTTGCCACATTTGTGGCGGTGATCGTATACGCTCCCGGGCAGAGGCCCGTAACGGTGACCGGTCCCGGATTGGAAGCATTTTCCTGAAAGACCACCGAGCCTCCGGCATCCTGGACCAGGTAGTTCCAGGCGCCCATACCATTGGGATTGTTGCCCTGGAAGGTTACCGAACCGTTGCATGAGCCCGGGCAGGTTTCGTCGAACAGATCGATCACCAGAGGTTCCAGGTCGTCGCAGCACACGACGGAAGCCAGAAAGTTGAACCCGGAGCCGGAATTGCAGCCGGTCTGGGTCCAGGATCCGGAATCGCCGTCGGACCATACGTTGACGTTGATGTTCAGGTTATCTCCGGTGTTGTTGGGCGGGCAATCCGCGACCTGAATGTTCACGCAAAAGTTGACCGCCGGGGCATCGCCGCCGATATCGGCACAATCGGTCCCGTCGAAGGGGTTGGTCCCGCCGTCTCCCCAGTTATTGCCGGGGTTGCCGTCCAGAGCGCCGCCTAACCCGGAGTCGTAGGCGAAACCGGGCCCGAAGACTTGCCCGGTATTCGAACTTGTCCAGCTGCCCAGGAAGAGCCATTGCCCCTGCCCGTCGCAACTGGGGGGCGGAATGGGCGTTATGGAGCTCACGTTCCAGCCGGGGCCGAATTGAAACTCCACTGAGTGAAGCCACTCAATGGTACCGGTTACATCCCACTCGGTGATGGTGTAGCAGACCTGTACGGTTTGGCCGGCCGTGTATACGCCGTTGACCGGCGGAGGCAGCACCTGAAAGTCGGAGCCGTTCAGGCAGGGATTGCAGTTGTTGAACGAGGTGATGTTCAGCGAGAAGTTGCCCTGGTCATTGACGTCGCCGCCGGAGACCAAGAGATAGTAGGTATTGCCCACGAGGGTGTTGATCGTCAGGCCGGCGCTGCCTGTACCACTGGCGCAGTCGATGGGATTAATGGTACTGCAATCGGCATTCTCGTACACGACGATCTGCGGACTTCCCAGGCCGTTGACCGCGATCTGGGTCTGGTTGGCTACGGCTGTGAAGGTGAACCAAACTTCCGCTGCCGGCCCCGTAGTTGATCCGCCGCTGTTGCAGCCGGTAAAGGTGGGATAAGGCGAGGTAGGCGTGGCGTCAATGTTGGAGTAGTTGCCGATGGTCACGGCCGGGTTGGAGCTGGGGCAAGGTGCCGGGGAAGCGAGGTTGATAACCGTGGCCGTTGTACAATCGTCATTCGAGGGCTGGGCGAACAGCACTATGCCGTACAGGAGCGTAAGTAGCGTACAAATCAGTCTCATGCCTTTCAACAGTTGGAACGGTGCATTTTCTAGTAATCAAGCGACTTGAATCGGTTCTGGAAACAACAGGTTGGTCTGACCTGACAGGCAGGCTAACCGGGGTTTGGGCAAGGTGTTTTGGCGATGGCGAGGCCGGAGCGCCAAACAATATTCCGAAGGTGTGAAAAACCACACCATACCATTCGCTCTCCGCTCAAATTATACGGTTTTCAGGATAAAATGACCTTTTACCAAGACCTATTTTATCCTGAAAACCGTGAATACCGCTTCAAGTATGAAATAACTTCTAGGTCATTTCATACTTGAAACGGTATTAGCCTCAAAGGTAAGACATTTCCAGGCGCTTAGCCATATCCCGACCTGTAAATGCGAGGGTTGTGCGGAATTTGAGGGAGTCTCCGGTTTACTGCTGGATCAACAACCGCCCTTGCCACTGGCGGCTGCCGGCCCGGAGCTGCAGCAAATACCATCCGGCAGGCAGGTGGCTCCAGTCCAGGTCCTCCTGTAAGGTGCCGTTCACCAAAACGGCCCGCTGCAGAGCCATCGTCTGGCCCAGGGCGTTGAGTAGCCGCAGCTGGGCCTCCGGTTCGCCTTCCCAGCCTTGCCCTTCCAGCCGGAAGCGGCCATCGGAGGGGTTGGGGAACAAACGGGCTGTAAAATCGTCCTGCACCGAGGACGTGGCTACCGTGCGCAGGTCCACATCCTGCCGAAGCGTATCCAGGCCGCAGGCGTTGCCCGCAATGAGTTGCACGGGGTACAGCCCTTCATCGGCATAAATATGCAGGGGGGCAAACTGGCTGCTGCCGCTGCCGTCGCCGAAGCGCCAATCGAACGACAGGCTACCCCCGGAACTCTGGTTGAAAAATTGCACCTCCAGCCCGTCCGCGCTGTAGTTGAAAGCGCTCAACGGAAGGCCCAGCACTTCCAGGGTGTCCGTGAAGGTACTGCTGCCCCAGGCATTCTGAACCGTAAGCGAAACCGGATACAGGCCGGGCTCCGGAAAGGCAACCAGCGGATCGCTTTCTGTGGAAGCAGCCGGATCTGCACCCGCAAAGGTCCAGGACCAGCTTTCTACCGGCCCCTGGCTCTCGTCCAGAAACTGAATGCTGGCCGGGGCACAGCCCACCTCGCCAGCCAGGCCGAAGCCTGCCTGCGGAGCGCTGCCGCTCAGGTTGAGCTGCTGAACCGCCGTATCCTGCCCGCAGGCATTGAAGGCGATGAGCATCACATCAAAAGGCCCGGGCCCCGTGTAGGTGTGTTGCGGGAAAACGGCAGTAGAGCTGTCGCCGTCGCCGAAAAGCCACAAATAGCTGTCGGCCAGGGAGGAGGTGTTGGCAAACTGTACCGTAGGGCCGTTGGCATCCACGGTGAAACTTGCTTCAGGCTGAGGGTTCACCTGGATGTAATCCATTTTGCTTACCGTAGACGAGCCGGAACTATTGCTCGCCTTCAAGGTGACGGTAAACGTGCCCGGCTCATTGAAGATCACGACCGGGCTGAAGGAGGTTGAAGTAGCCGGGGCCCCTCCTTCAAAGGTCCATTCCACGCTTTCGGTATCGGCAGAGGAAGCGTTGAAAAACGCAACCGTCAAAGGCGCACAGCCGGTTGTGGCATCTGCCGTGAAATCGGCAGTCGGCAGCGAAAAGAGCACGCTTAACGAATCGATCGCCGTATCGCTTCCACAGGCATTGCTCACCGTCAGACTAAGGGCGTAATCGCCCTCCTCTTCGTAATTGTGCACGGGTTCTTCTTCCGTGGAGGTGGTTCCGTCGCCAAAGTCCCAGAGGAAGCTCGTGCCGGAAGCGGACGCGTTGCTGAACTGGACGACTGTGCCGTTCTGGACAAAACTGAAGTCGGCCGAGGGCAGGTCCAGCACGTCTACCCAGGCCGTTTGCAGCAAGGTGTCGGCACCGGCTGCATTGCTCACAATGAGCTGCACATCGTAGACCCCGGGCTGATTGTAATTGACGGTCGGACTGGGCTGGTTCGAGCTCGCCGGCGTTCCGCCGGGGAACGACCAGGTCCAGCTCGTAGCGTTGTCGCTGGATTGATCCGAGAACTGCACGGCCAGGGGGGCACAGCCCGATGCATTGCTGCTGGTAAAGCCGGCTTCGGGAACCGTCACCAGCGTCACCGTTTGGATCAGGGTATCCGATCCGCAGGGGTTTAGCGCAACCAATTGCACGGGATAGTCTCCGTCGCCGGGGAAATCGAAACTCGGTTCAGCCTCCGAACTGCTTCCCAAGCCGGCAAAGTCCCAGATGTAGTCGGTAGCCCCGGTGCTGGCATTGGCAAAATCCACCGCGGTTTCGCCCAGCGTATTCAATGGAGAGAAGGCCGCCTCGGGGGGGCCATCCACCTGGATGAGGTCCTCGAGTACGAGTGTATCCTGACCGGCTGCATTGCTTGCGATCAGTTGCACCTCATAGGTGCCGGGCGTTTCATAGGTAACGACGGGGTTGGGCTCATCCGAGCCGGCCGGTGTGCCGCCGGGAAAGGACCAGCTCCAGCCGGTGGCGTTTCCACCCGATTGATCCGTGAAAGCGACCGTAAGGGGCGCGCAGCCGGAAGAAGCATCGGCGTCGAAGTCGGCGGAAGGCGGCAGCACGATGTCCACACTCAGCATGAAAGTGTTGCTGCCGCAGCCATTGGTAGCGGTAAGAGCGACCGTATAGGTGCCGGCCCCGGGAAAGTTGAAACTGGGATCGACCTCGGTACTGCTGCCCAGGCCCGCGAAGTCCCAAAGGTAGCTGTCGGCGTTTTGGCTGTTGTTCGAAAAGGCGACCAGGGTCTGGCCCGGATCGTTGCTGAACGTAAAGGCCGGATCCGGCCCGTCGCCGAGAGCCACGGCATCCGGCAGGGTGATCAGGTCGGTACCCGCGGCATTTGAAACCTCCAGGGTAACCGAATAGGTGCCCGGTTGATCGTACACGACCTGGGGGTTTTCCTCCGTAGAGCTGGCCGGTGTTCCTCCGGGGAAGCTCCACAAAAAGGACGTGGCGTTGTCGCTGCTCTGGTTTTCAAATTGCACCTGAGTGGGCGCACAGCCCGAAAGGAGGTCGACACTGAAACCGGCCGTCGGCTCCGTTACCACCGTGAGGGTTTGCATGGCCGTATCGCTTCCACAGGCATTGGTGGCGATATGCAAGACGGTATACGTGCCGTCCGCGCCGAAGTCGAAGCCGGCATTCGGCCCATCGGCGGTCTGACCGTTGCCGAAATCCCAGCTGTAGACCTCTGCATTCTGACTGCTGCTGGTGAAGTCGGCTGACGTATTGCCCACGGTATAGTCGGTGGTAAACGAGGCCGAGGGTGGCCCTGCGATCGTTACGGCTTCTTCCATGAGCAGGGTATCGCTGAAGGTGCCGTCGCTCACGACCAGCGTCACGTCGTAGGTGCCCGGGGCGTTGTAGGTTACACTGGGGTTCTGTTCGGTGGAATTCGCCGGGCTTCCGCCGTCGAAAGTCCATTCCCAGGAGATTACGTCTCCGGAAGAGGCGTCGGTGAATGTAACGGTTTGGGGTGCGCAATCTGCCGGATCGCTCAGCGTGAAATTGGCCTCTACCGGCGGTACGACCGTCAGGGTTTGCTGAATACTGTTTTCCCCGCAATCATTGATCGCCGTCAAGGTTACCGAGTAGGTGCCGGGGTCGGTATAGGTGTGGCTCGGAGCCGGGGAGGTACTGGTATTGCCGTCGCCGAAGTCCCAAACATAGCTGCCGGCATTGGTAGAAGTATTGGTGAAGTTAGCCGTAAGGCCGTTGACCCCAAAGGAAAATCCGGCTTGCGGCGGGCCCAGCACCTGGACGAAATCAGCGATGGTCAACTCATCTGCGCCCGCCGCATTGGAAGCGATCAGGCTGACGGAATACAAGCCGGGGTTGTCGTACACCACGGTGGGATTGGCAATAAAGGAAGTGGAGGGGTCGCCTCCCGGAAAGGACCACTGATAGTCGGTCACGGTTCCCGTCGACTGATCGGTGAAATTGACGACCAGGGGAGCGCAGCCCACCTGTTCATCGGCCGAGAACTGGGCCGTGGGCGGATCGGGAGGGGCACAGCTTCCGATGATGCGCACCTCGTCGATAAACATGTTATTCCCGAAGCCGTTGGTATTCTCAATTTTAATGACAACCGGATTGGAACCGATGAACTGGGAAAGATCCAGGGTGATGCACCCGGCTCCGAAGTCGGAGCCGAAACACCAGTCGTTGGGCTCAGCCGGAAAGAATTCAGAGGTGGCATCGGGTTCGGTAGCGAAATTGCCGGAACCGTTCTCTACCCCTTCGAACAGCAGGAAAGGGAATGAATTGCCTCCGTTTTGGGATGCGAATATGCGAAGCTCGTCCTGATAGGTGCTGTTGTAGCGACGATAGGCGTAGTCCACCTCCAGGGTTACACTGCTTTCTCCGCTGAGGTTGAGGGGCGGAGAGATGAGGTCGTCCTTGGCCCCGTTTCCGTTGTAAGAATAATTTTGAACCATCACGGCGCCGTCGCCCAGGCTGGTGCCCCCGATGGTGGCGGCTACCCAGGTCTCCTCTCCATCGGGATTATTGACGCTCCACTGCCCCGAGCCGCTTTCAAAGGTTTCGTACATCAGGTATTTGGTGCCGCTGCCGATGCTTACGTTGATGGTGGTATTCAGGACGGCGGTGGTGCTGCCCTGGCCGTTGGAAACCGTGAGCGTGGCCGAATAAGCCCCCGGTGCATTGTAGGTCACGACCGGGTTGGGTTGCGAGGAACTGGACGGCGTTCCGCCGGGAAAAGACCAGTCCCAGGAGGTGGGGGTCCCTCCGGTGGAAAGATCGACGAACGCAACCTGACTGCCCACGCACACATCCGTGGCCGACAGGCCGATGTTGGCCTCCGGAGGTGCGGGCGGCAGGCATCCGCTGAGGCAGTTGCCGCTTACCTGGTTGACGTGATTGTTTATGCTGTTGACCGAGGCCGCCGACCATTGCGAAGTATTCTGCACGGACGGTGCCATGATGTAGGGCGAGCCGGAAGCATCGTGCTGGGCACTGAAGTTGTGGCCCAGCTCGTGGGCCTGAAGAACGCGAAGAAGGTTGAGGTTGTTAGAGAAATGTTGGTTGATGTTGTAGCGCACACTGCTGCAGATGGCCCCTACGTAGGCATAACCGATCGTACTTCCGTCAAAGTTGCGATCCGACCAGAGCGAAGCGACATCAAAGGCTGTGGTGCCGAAGCCGCCGCCGTTGCCCCAGGATCGAAAATCGGGCAACAAGTCGTCCACATCCGTGGAAGAGGTCCAGGGATCACAGGTGGAGCAGGAGGAAATAAATTGGGTGAGCAGCTGAAACTGGATCTCCTCGGCAAATTCGTCGTCGTAATTGCCCTGCACGGCGTTGAGGATGCCCAGGATTTCATTTTCCGTAGCCGTTACGGAGCCTTGCTCGTCGACCAGCTCGTAATCGGCTGCCAGAGCAATGTCTACCAACTGACACCCCCCGCTCATGCGCTCCCGGCCAGGCCCGAAGTGATGGAATCGGTTTTGTTCGGCCACCGCGCATTTCGCGTTGGGGTTGGGCTTGACCTCGCTTTCCTCATAGACGACAACCACATCGTACAAGTCGCGGTCGCGGATGAAACGGCGGGCGGTTTCGATGTAGTAGGTCTTTGCGCCCCGTTGGATGTAACCGAGCACAAAACCGTCATCCACGGTTAGGCGCACCCGATCGTCCTCCCGGCCGAGCACATGCCCCTTAAAAGCTTTTTTTTCTTTAGGACGCTGAACGACCAGGCCGTCTTCGGTCTGGATGCGAAGGGTGTAGCCGGGAGCTGTGAGCTGGGCAGGCTGGAGCTGGAGGGTCAGATCGAGTTCGGCACCCAACAGCAAGCGGACCGGCGTCTGGCCTTTGCGCAGGGCTTCGGCCAGCTGAGCTGTGGGCAAGGTGTAGGACTCCCAGCGATAGAGCTCGTCAGCAAGGGCACGATCCTGCAGCGGACGGGGCGTTCCGGTTATGGATAATGGAGTTTGGGCAGATAGGTCGAGTGTGCTGGACAGGGCCAGGAGTAGTAAAACGGGTAGCGTACGAAACATGAGCTTCGGTTTTGCAGATGTAGCGTTCTGGAGGTCTTCTCAACAGCAGTGTAAAGGGCATGCAGGATATAGGCGACGGATTCGTAGCCTGGGGGAGCGCTCCTTCATGCAGTATGTGCAAAAGTAACAATTGATCAAGCAATCTGGCAGCTTACCGGGCAATTTGCCCGCAAGCTGACGCTTTTTAACAGGGCCGCAACGCTTTCACAGCCACTCGAACGCTGCTTCTTCCCTATCTTGCATCCTAAAACGAGGGCATGAGATTTTTGTTTGTTTTCGCATTTACTCTGTTTCTGGGGTCTGCTTCGCACCTGCAAGCGCAGATCCGAACGGCCCCCAATACCGGCCAGAATACTCAGCGCCAGCGCGTGCAGACCAAACCCTTTGAAGAGCGCACCTTCAAAGAGCGCATCTGGTGGGGCAGTCCGCTCATTCTGTCCTTCTCGGGAAGCAATGTGGTCAATGAGTTCACCATCGGCATTGCCCCCACCGTGGGGTATCAGGTTTTTCCCAATTTTTCGATCGGCCCGAGAGCCACACTCATTTATACGCATCTCAATTTCAAAAATGCGCTGCCGGGCGGCGAGAACTTCAAGGCCAATCCGCTGTCCTGGGGGGTGGGTGCCTTCGCCCGCTACAATGTCTTCCAGGGCCTGTTCATCCACGGCGAATACGAATACCTGGATGCCCCCTGGCAGTACACCATCGATCCGGTGGAAAACGATATCGACATCACCCGGCTGGCCCGCAGCAACCTCTGGCTGGGCGGCGGCTACGTGAGCCCGGGGCCCGTCGGCTTCGAGATCATGGGGCTGTACAATGTCATCGGCAATGAGAGCGACTTCGGCTCGCGCTTCATCCTGCGCACCGGGGTGGTGGTGAATTATTAGGGTAACGTGAGGTTGAGCTAGTCGCTAAGTTGCAGAATATCAATGCCTCACGTTGTAGATGGTAGATGGTAGATGGTAGTAAGACCGTTTCAAGTATAAAATGACCTGGAAGTTATTTCATACTTGAAACCGTATAAGACATGCTGATGTCCCTATACCCTCTACCTGCTACCCTCTACCGGGAGGTTGGGCTCTGACTGACGAAATCGGCTATGCCCAACCTCACCTTAGGGTAGAGGTTAGACGTTAGACGGTTAGACCTTAGACAATTAGACGGAGGGATCTAGTCGCGTTTTCCGGTCATCGGATGGCTAGAGAATGTTGATGCAATGAACCCATCATTGCCCCTCCAGCATTTTCCGTTTCCTCAAATGACGGTACACCTCCTCGATATCCCCTTCGCGAAAGACCACCTTGCCATCCGGACCGATCAATATGTAGTTAGGGAAACTGTAGTTCTTGAATAAATCGATGATCCAACCCGTTCCTTCCTTCCCCTGCAGGATGTTCACAAACGGGATTTTTCGCTCCTTCAGCATGGAGTGAAAGGAATCTATATTTTCTTGCGGAGACAACAAGGCCACCGGGATCATGTCTAGTTTTGATGACGCTGTGAGCTTCTGGTACAAGGCGGTCGAGTGCGGAAGCTTCTCCATGCAGGGCCCACACCAGGTACCCCAGAAGTAAAACAGCTTATAGCGATCCGGATTCCAGGCTACCACAGGGACATTTTTCAGAATCTGATAATAGTTTTGCAGCAGCGTCTGAAGGGAATCCATATTCAGAAAATAGCCTTCCTTATACCCAAGCGGACGATGATCCGGCGGAAACTTCGTCAGGCGGATGCGCTTGTTGGGTATATCCAGCTGATCGAGCATATAATAGTGCCGGCC
>CAZQSF010000057.1:0-26463 GCA_964595955.1 uncultured Saprospiraceae bacterium | reverse complement strand
GGACTCGGGACTTGCACCCCTTAGGCGTGCGCCATGCCTGGCGCACATAAAAAAACGGGCTGCTTTCGACGGAAAGCAGCCCGTTCGGCTCAAAACGGATTAGGCGCTTACTTTACGATAAGACGCTCCGCCAATTTCAGTTCGCCATTGGAAACGATGCGCACGATGTACACACCCGATGCCAGGCCGGAAAGGTCCAGTTGCTCCTGAGGGGCAGCTGCCATGTATTGGAACTGGCTCACGCGAGCACCCAAGGCGTTGACCACCTCGATGGTAGCGGGCAGGCCTTCAAGCTGGGCCATATTGAGTGTTACCAGGCCGCCGGTGGGATTGGGGAACAGGCTCAAGTCGGTACCGGCAAAGCCGAGTTCGCCCACCACGGGAGTTCCGCCGGGCATAGCGGTGGACTGCGAGGGCTCCACTACGAAGGAGAAGCTGCAGCTCACGCTGTTACCTCCATCATCCGTAGCCGTGTAGGTTACCGTATTGTTCCCAATCGGGAAAAGCGAGCCGGAGGGCTGAGAAGGCGTAGCCGTTACGTTCTCTGCACCACAATTGTCCATGACCATGGGCTCGTCCCAGAAGGCGACATAAGTGCCCGGACGCGCTTCGAATACCGTGACTTCCGTCGGACAGGTGATCGAAGGCGCTTCGTTGTCTTCTACCATAACGACAAATCCGCAGTTGGTGCGATTGCCCTGGTCGTCTACTACGCTGTAGGATTCCACCGTCATGCCCACGGGGAAGAACCCGCCGGAGCCGATGGTACCGCGATTGGGCAGCCATTCGATATTACAATCGGGCAGCAGCTCGGGGAACTCGTATTCCACCATGGCGCCACATTCGCCGGGCATGGCCGATACCGTGACGTTTTCCGGGCAGCCAACGATGTTGACATCACAAATGGGCGAGCACTCCAAGGTGAGGTTGTAATCGCCGGTGCCCCCACCAAAGCCATGCACCAGAATATAGTAGGTTTCGCCGGGTAGGGCTACAAAGCCTACCTGTGACTGCAGGCCGCAGAAGTCGTCGTTGCCGGCTACACAGACCAGATCGCCGCAGCTGCCGGTGTACACGCTCAGCTTGGTGTCGTAGTCCGACCCGCAAAGTGATGCGGTCACTTCGTCACCTTCGCCCACCAGGGCATACCATACACCCGGGCTGGTGACACCTGTTCCGCAGAAGGGCGCATCATCGATCGTTGCCAGATCGGTAGAGCCGGATACGGACTCTCCGCAGGCAATGGGTGCAGCATTTGAGCAGTCGTCATTCTCCGGACCGGCACAGGTGATGCTCAGCTCGAAGTTGCCGGAGCTGGAGCCGAAGCCGTGCACCAGGATGTAATACGTTTCGCCGGCCACCGAAGTGAAATCCACTCGCGAACGCAGCGAACTGAAGGAGCAGGTAGGATCGTCGTCGTCACCGCCTACACAGGTGAAGCTGCCACAGCTGCCGGTGTACACCGTCAGTTTGGTGTCGAAGCCCGGACCGCAGGTGCTGGCCGTCACGTCGCCGCCCGTTCCCACAAAGGTGTACCATACGCCGGGGGCCGTGTTGGAGGTGCCGCAGAAGGGCGCTCCATCGTTACTGGCGTTTACCGTCGTGCCGTTTACCGTCTCGCCGCATTCGATAGGCAAAGCATCGGAGCACAGGTCATTTTCAGGGCCCGAAACGCAGTCTACGCTTAACTCGTAAGTGCCCGTGCTGGAGCCGAAGCCGTGCACCAGAATGTAATAGGTCTCGCCGGGTACGGAAGCGAACTCAACCAGCGAGTGAAGCAAACTCACGCTGCAGGTGAAGTCGTCGTCGTCACCGCCTACGCAAGTGAAGCTGCCACAGCTGCCGGTGTACACCGTCAGCTTGGTGTCGTAGCTCGATCCGCAGGTACTCACGCTTACGAAATCGCCGTTGCCCGTGAATTCATACCAGACACCAGGCGCCGTATTGGACGTACCGCAAAACGGCGCTCCGTCCGTCGTCGCACCTGTCGTCGAACCCGTCACCACATCGCCGCAGGCAATGGGTGTGGCATTCGAACAGTCGTCGTTGGCAGGCTGAGCCCAGGCCGTCTGAATCATCAGAACGGCAGCTAAGACCATGCCAACACGCAAAAAAGGAGTAAAGAATGTATTAACCATCATAACATTTGGGTTTTGGTTATGGTAATTAAAAAAATATGCTGAGGAGGCAGCCAGTGCGGGGGACACAGAGCTCCAAGGGGGAAGTAGAGTCCGGAAAAGATTAGAATAGCCTCAGCAAATCAGGAAAATGGTTTCCTTCTGTTCAAGGGAGAGGGGAAATCGTTCAATGCGTTCAAAATAACGCATTTCGCTAAAAATAGGCAATTTTTTTCTTGCCCAATAAGAATCAGGTTCATTTTTCTCATGTGCGGTAAGCTGTAGCGAGCCAGCGGCAACCGAATCGGAAGCCATCTTTCCGGGAACCTGGCAAGAATGCTACATTTGACCCCGTACACCAAATTTCAAACTGCCCATGTCCCGTCTCTTTGTTTTCCTGGGCCTTTGCTCGATTTTCTCCTGTCGGCCCAAGGAGCCCCCTGCAACGGGGTCGGGAACGGCTGTAGAAGAAAAGCTTTTCAAGCAGGTCTTCGAGGCTCATGCCTGCAGGCAGCTGGATCGGGCACAAGTGGCATTTACCTTCCGCAACCGGCGGTATATCGCCATTCGGCGCGGCGGACTCTTTCAATACGAACGCCAATTCTTGAATGAACAGGGAGACACCGTTCGGGATATCCTCGCGAACGAGGGCTTTCGCCGCCTGATCCAAGGCAGGGAAGTAGAGCTAAGCCCCAAGGATAGCAGCGCCTACGCCAATTCGGTGAACTCCGTAATCTACTTCGCGCTGCTGCCCTGCTTCCTGCAAGATCCGGCCGTGCAAGCGGTCTATCTGGGTGAAGCTCAGGTAGAAGACGAGCCCTACCACAAGGTCCGGGTGACGTTTCGGCAGGAAGGCGGTGGTAAAGACTACGAGGATACCTTCGCGTACTGGTTTCACCGCGATCGTCACACCCTGGACTACCTGGCCTACAACTACCTCACCGACGGCGGCGGGGCCCGCTTCCGGGAGGCGTTCAACATTCGCGAGGTGGGCGGCATCCGCTTTGCCGACTACATCAACTACAAGCCCCGGACCGACCGGCGGGATGTGGCGGAGTTTGACCGGCTGTTCGAGCAAGGTGAACTGGAAGAGCTTTCCCGCATTGAGCTTACAAACATCCAAGTCGTCCCCATCCATGAAGACTAAGGTCCTCATCCTGCGCTTTTCCTCCATCGGCGACATCCTGCTCACCACGCCGGTGATCCGCGGCCTGAAAAAGCAGCTGGGCGCCGAGGTGCACGTGCTGTGCAAGGCCGCCTTCAAGCCGGTGCTGGAGGCCAACCCCTACGTGGACGAATTGCACACCTTCGAAAAAAAGCTCGGCGAGGTGATGCCTGCCCTGCGCCGCGAGCGCTTCGACCTCGTCATCGACCTGCACAAGAACCTGCGCTCGTCCCGGGTCAAATGGCAGCTGCGCCGCCCCAGCTTTTCCTTCCAGAAGCTGAACCTGGAAAAATGGCTGCTGGTCAACCTCAAATGGAACCTCCTGCCCGACCGACACATCGTGGACCGCTACCTGGACACGGTGCGCCACCTGGGCGTGATCAACGACGAGCAGGGGCTGGACTACTTCATTCCGCCCGGCGAGGAGGTGGAACCGCATCTGCTGTTCCGGGAAAAAGGCGAGCCGGAAAGCGAGCCGGGCTTTGGCTACCTGGCTGTGGTGCTGGCGGCGGCCCATCCCACCAAGCGCCCGACGGCGGAGCAGTACATCGAGCTCTGCCGCCAGCTGCGCGAACCCGTGGCCCTGATGGGCGGACCGGCTGAAGCCGAACTGGGTGAACGCATCGCCCGGGAGGCCGGGGAAGGCACAGCCAACTTCTGCGGCGCTCTGTCCCTGCATCATTCGGCCAGCCTGATCCGACAAGCCCGCCTGGTGATCACCCCCGATACGGGCCTGATGCACATCGCCGCCGCCTTCGGCAAGGAGATCATCAGCCTGTGGGGCAATACCGTGCCCGAATTCGGCATGTACCCCTATTTCGGCCGAAAGGGCGGGCGCAACCACACCCTGCAAGTCAGCGACCTCGACTGCCGCCCCTGCTCCAAGATCGGCTTTGAGCAATGCCCAAAAGGCCATTTCCGCTGCATGAAGGACCTCCCGCTCCAGCGCATCCTCTCGCTGGCGCAAGGAGATTGAAAAGAAGAAGATCTTCGGATGCCCCGGAGCCTGCTGGCTGCAGACAATGTATCCGATGGCTGGCTATCTCCACTCATCTAACGTCTAACTATCTAACATCTATCCGTCTACCCTAAAACACAAACCCCACATTGAAGAGCAGGGCATGCACATTGGTGCGTATCACGTCGCGCACGCCGTTAGTGAGGTTGATGGTGTAGCTGAAATCCAAATTGAGCATGGCCACGTCCACCTGACTGCCCAGGCGAAAGCCCAGGTTGTAAACCGGCAGCCCCGCATCCTTGGGCTTGAAATCGAGTTCTTCATCTTCGAAGCGGGCGCGTATGCGACCATTGAAGCGATTGACCAGGCCGCTGTAGAGGTACCACTTCACCAGAGGTTCCTTGATGGGGATCCAGCCGGCCGTCAGCGGAAGTTCGAAGGAGTTGAACTTGAAGCGGAGGTCGTCTTCCAAATCGAGGTCTTCGCCCGGGATGCGGGCCGTAAAGCGAATGAAGTTGAAATCCATCTCGGCAAAGGCCCGTCGCCGCGAGACCCGGAAGCCAAAACCGCCCTGCCAGCCGGGGAAAAAATCGCTTTGCACGTCTCGCTCCCGGTACACGTAGCGGTGGGAATTGCCCCCGGCGAATACCTTGAGGTACATTTTGGGCTGTTGGGCCCAAAGGCCGGCCGGTATAAAGCCCCTCAGGAAAACCCCTTTAATTCCCGATAATCCAGTCATCGGATGACTGTTGTATCTTTAAACGGCTATTTGCCGATGTTATGCACCGGAATCTATGATCTAATCCTGCAGGAGAAGCGTAGCATCAGGCTGTTGGCTGTCCGCTTTAGGCTTACCACATCGGGCATTCCACATTGCCCGTTGACTTCAGGCCGGCTCTTTTTTTGAAAGAACATAAACTAAAACACCACTACCCTTGCATCGAGATCTATTTACCCGAGTCACCGTACTGCTGTTGGTAGCCCTGGTTACCTTTGCTTTCTTTGCCATGATCCGCGGCTTTTTCATGGCCATCGTTATGGCGGCCATTTTCTCCGGCCTGCTCTATCCGATCTACCGCCGTTTTGTCCGCTGGTTCAGCGGGCGACAGACCGTGGCCAGCCTGATCACGGTGCTGCTTTTTATCCTGATCGTCCTCATTCCGCTGGGCGGCTTCATCGCCATTTTGGTGGAGCAGGCCCTGAATGCCAGCAAGACCATTGGGCCCATGGCCCAGGAATCCTTTATCCAAAAGGACACCTACATCGACTGGCTGGAGTCCATCCCGGTCATACACGAAATCTTCCCCGACCGGGAAGAACTCGTGAGCCGCATCCAAGCGGCCATTGAAGGCATTGGCTCTTTCGTAGCCAACGGCCTGTCTTCCATCACTACCGGCACCCTGCAGTTTTTCTTCCTGTCCTTCATTTTCCTGTTCACCATGTTCTATTTTCTCATCAACGGCAAATCCTATCTGGAGACCGCCCTGTATTACCTGCCCCTGCGCGATGAGGAAGAAAAGCTGCTGCTGGAAAAATTCACCAAGGTGACGGCCGCCACGCTAAAAGGCACCTTCATCATCGGCTCCATACAGGGCGGGCTGGCCGCTGTGGCCATGTATATCGCAGGCATCCCCAACACCCTGTTTTGGGGGGTGTTGATGGCCGTATTATCGATCATCCCGGCCCTGGGCCCGGCCCTGGTGTGGGGGCCGGCCAGCATCTACCTGCTCCTGCAGGGCGACACTGCTGCCGGCATCGGCCTGGCCCTCTTCGGCGGCATTGTGGTGGGCAACATCGACAACCTCATCCGGCCCCGCCTGGTGGGCAAGCAGGCCCAACTGCCCGACCTGATGATCTTCTTCGGCACCCTGGGCGGGCTGGCCGTCTTCGGCATGGCCGGCATCATCATCGGGCCCATCCTGGCCGCGCTCTTCATGACCATGTGGGAGATCTATGGCGAAACCTTCAAGGACTCCCTGCACCAGGTGACTATTTTCACCGATGCAAAGGGGGAATTGGAAGTGAGAGATGCGGATGAAGAGAAGCCGCAAGGCGATATCGAATCCTCGGCCTCCTGAACCTGCGCTTCGAGGCAAAGCCGCTTTCCTCCTACAGGATCACGTGCAGCCCCAGGCCGATCCAGTTGCCGCGCCGGATGGCCCCCAGGCCCGACTGCAGAAAGTACTGGTTGACGACGGCTCCCTCGCCGGCCGCACCGGCATCGCCGCTGCGCCAGGTGTAGTGCAGCATGAGCTTGAGGCGCTTTTTGTTGAGGTACCAGTTCAGGCCCACATCGTAGGTGCGCTCCCGGCCGGAAGAGGCCAGCACGGCAGCGGCATCCTCCTGGCCCAGGCGGTCGGTGGCGCCGTTGAACTGCATCAGCATGAAGCTGGGCTCCAGGAAGAACTTGCCGAGCACGATGTTGTAGCCGGCCCGCAGGTGGCCGGTATTCGCGGAGTAGGTGAAGTCGCGCATCTGCTCATTGCCTGTATCCCGCTGGTTTTGCCGCCACATAAAATTCCAGTCGCCGTCCAGGTTGAGCGGGCCCCAGTTGAAGAGGAAGTCCACGCTGGTGGCATAGCTGCTTTCAAACAGATTGGTGCCGCCCTGCCAGGAGCCGCCCAGCCCTACGCTCAGTCCCTTGCGCCGGTTGTAGTAGTTGATGTCGTAGGCGATCTTGTATTTTTCCTGCTCCGCCTCGCCGAGGTTGACCACCACGCGCCCCACATAGAGCGGGCTGAACTGCTGGCCGAGCACGAAGCTGAAGTTGTTGAGGTACTGAGGCGTGAAGATGCCCACATTGTAGTTAAAGGAAAGGCCTTCCCGGCCGGTGGGCAGCAGCCCGCCCAGGTTGATCCCCACGGCCCGGCCCGGCCCGAAGCCCACCAGATGGCGGCGGATGTAGTTCTGCGACATGGACTTCTCCATGGAGTTGACGCTCCAGCCCGAGGTGATGCTCTCCCGGCTGAGCTGCGGCCGGAAATAGCCCACCGTGAGGTGGAGGGCTTCGCGGCCCGGCAGCACCCGCCACTGCAGGAACGCGTCCCAAATGCCGAATTCGGGCAGCGAGCCGTTGTTGGGGCCGCCCACCAGGCTGGTATTCACATCGTGCCCCAGCTGGTCGTAGGCGCCCACCAGTAGGAACTTGAAGTTCTCGTAAGCTTTCACCCGGAAGCCCAGCCGCGCCCGCCGGATCATCACATTGAAGCGGTTGCCTATGGGCTCGTAGCGCCCCAGGCTGTCCACATAGCGCTCCTGGCCCGTGGAATAGCTGGACCAGAATTGCGCCATCACAAAGGGCTTGATCTCGAAGTTCTCGCCCGGCTTGAGCCAGTCGGAAAAGGTTTTCTGGCCGAAGGCAGCCGCCATACCCCAAAGGGTGAAAAGAATACTCAGAACGTAGATTTTCATTTTCCAAAGTGGTTTGAAAGGAAGACAAGGATTCGCCCAAAGCGGTCTCTGTCCGTGCGAAAATAAAAAGGCAGCTCACTTGGAGCTGCCAGAAACCTGAAAATCACCCGATTGTGCACATCGTGCACAAACAGCTTATCTTAATGCGGCAAACGCTGGCGCATCTGTCCGTAGGTAAACGTGCCCAGCAGGGCACCCACGATCACCAAGCCGATGATCCAGTAGCCCTGCCCCAACAATACGTACATGGGGCCCGGGCAACAGCCCACCAGTGCCCAGCCAAGCCCGAAAATGGAGCCGGCCAGCAGGTGGCGAGGCAGGCTGAGCTTCATGGGGGTGTAGCTCACCTCCGTACCGCGCAGGGTGCGCATCTTGAATTTTTTCATGGCCCATATGATAAGGGCACTGAAGATCACCGCGGTTCCGATGATGCCGTACATGTGAAAGCTCTCGAAGCGAAACATCTCCTGGATGCGATACCAGGAAATGGCTTCTGACTTGGTCATTACGATGCCGAACAGGATGCCGACGGCGAAGAAACTGATATTTTTCATGTGTCTTTTCTCGTTTGGGATGAATTCAACAGGTCTGTTTTCCTCAAAGCGTCAGCAGCCAGGGCAGCACCAGATGCGCCATGAACAGGCCACCGATGAAGAAACCGATCACGGTGATCAGGGAGGGCAGCTGCAGATGCGCCAGTCCCGAGATGGCGTGTCCGGAGGTGCATCCGTCGCCGTAACGGGCGCCGAAGCCTACCAGAAAGCCCCCGGCCAACGCCATGAGCAGGCCCTTCAGGCTGCCGAAGTTGAACACGCTGGTGGGCACAAAGCCCAGATTTTGGGCATCCGAGCTTGGGTAATCCACCCCTACGGAAGCCAGATACTCGATCGTGGACTGGGAAATGGCCACCGGTTCGGGGCTGGTGAGCAGGTGCGCGCCGATAAAGCCGCCCAATACGCCGCCCAGCACAAAGGCGAGGCGCCAGAACTCATCCTTGAGATTGATGTTGAAAAATTCGTTTCGCTTGCCGGCACCGGCGGCAGCACAAATGGCCTTGAAGCTGGTGCTTACCCCAAAGCTACGGCCCATCCAGGTGAGCAGGAATACCACTAGGGCAATACCTGCGCCCGAAGCGGCCCAGTGCCACGGTTGGCTCAAGAAAGCCAGGAAACCTTGCGGTTGGCTAATCAATTCCATATACGTGTTCGATTTTCGATTTTTTAACAATTACGCCTTGGCATACTGATCGATCACGTCGGTAAGGACGTGGGCCGACTGCATGCCCGACTGGCGCCACTTTACTTCGCCCTTCTGAAAGAGCACAAAGGTAGGCACACCCTGAATCTGCATCTGTGCAGCCACGGCCGGATTGGCATCCACGTCGATCTTTACGATGCGGGCCTTGTCGCCGACCTTGCCGGCCACTTCCTGCAGGATGGGCGCCATAGCCTTGCAAGGACCGCACCACTCCGCACTGAAGTCCACCAGTACCGGCTGCTCGCCCTTGATCAGTTCTCCAAAGGAAATTTTCTTTTTCATAACAATGGTTTTATGCCCTCAGGCAACACAAAGATCACACCCTTCATCTCTTTCCACGGTGATGCGCATCACAAAACCGGAAGGTCCGAAAATCCATTGTAGAATAAGACGCCGCCCGGGCAGTGCTGTCCATTCGAATGAACATTGGTATACATGATCGAAAATCCCGATTTTCGCATCGCCTTTAAAGGAGTATTCCTCCATTTATCAGTCTAACCACCCCACCCCATGCTCCAATCGTCCACCCCCCTGACTGCTTCGGAAATTCGTCATCTTCCTCCTTCCCTTCGCCACATCGCCGAGACCCTGAGCCGGGAGCGCCACCTGCGCCCGGCCGAAATGCGCAAGGTGGTGCTCGAGGCCCGGGTGAACGAAGAAGACCTGGCTCCCTGGGCCGATCTGGACCACTCCCCCGCCGACAGTTACGGCCGCAAGCTGGTGTACAAGGGCGGCCATTTCGAGATCATGGTGATGAGCTGGCAGCCCGGCGACTTCAGTACCATCCACGATCACGGCTACACCCAATGGGGGGCCGTGCAGGTGTTCGGCCCGGCCGAGCACGCCACCTTCCGCCTGGAAGACGACCGCATCTACACCCTGGCGCGCTGGCAGATGAAGCCCGGCGAGGTCATCGGCGTAAGCCACAGCCTGCTCCACCAGATGGGCAACCCCAGCCCGGATACGCCCTTCCTCACCCTGCACGTGTACGGCGAGCCCGAGGACGTGGACAATGTGACCGGCGATGCCCGCGTCATCGACCTGGAGAACGAGACCATCCAGCGGGTGGACGGAGGCGTGTTCTTTGCCCTGCCGCCGGAAGCCGTCAAGCGCGTGGAGCCCGGCCCACGGGGCGACTTTCCCACCCGCCTGCGCCACCTCATCGAGCTGGTCCGCCGCCTGCGCCGCATGAAAGCCGCCGGCCTGCCCAACCGAAGCGACAAGAACCTGGACCAGATCATTGGCGATATGCAGGCGCCGGCCCAGCGCGAGCGCCTGCTGCGCTGCCTGGAAGCCCACACCGACGAGTACAACCACCAGTCCAATTCCGTGTACTGGCGGGCCCTCAACTGGGAATTGCGCGAAATGGCCGCCCTCCAGGACGAGCTGCTGGAGGAAAAAAGCACGGAAGATGCCTTCCACCAATACGCCGAGCTGTACGACAAGCTCATCGGCAAGCCCTGCCTCAACGGCTTTATGGGCAACTACCTGTGGTTTTTCGCCCGGGAGTATCCGGTTCAACTGGATCAAATGGAGCTCCTGTCGCTGGGCTGCGGTACCGGCCTGGTGGAGGATTGGATGATCCGCGAGCTGGGCATCCCCCACGAACAGCTCTTCGGCCTGGACATCTCCGAGGCCATGGTAGTGGAAGCCTCGCGAAGAATACGGGCCGAAACCGGCGACGTGCTCACCCTCGATCCGGCTGTGCAACTCTGGGACATCGCCTACAGCGGCCTCAACGTATTTCACTATATCAACCACCAGCAACTCGAAGAGGCCATCCGCAAGACGGCCGCCATCCTCAAGCCGGGCGGATGGTTCGTGGGCGACTTCATCACGCCCGACCACATCCGCTGGTACCCCAATGTGATGTATTCCGAGGATCGCCGGGTCATCTCCCTGCGCACGCCCCGCCTGGTGGAAGTGGAGGGCAGCCTGTTCCAGGAAAGCGAGATCCTGAACATCAGCTTCCTGGAGGGCCCCATGCGCGTGACCTATGCCGGCAAGCACAAGCGCTTCCTGCCACCCCTGCACCGGGTGCGCACCTACTTCGAACGCTACTTCGGCGGCGGGGTAGATCTCTATGATGCCCACAGCCTGCAGCCCATACCCGAATGGGCCGATACCTGCCCCAGTACGCGCTATGTGGTAATTGCCCGCAAAGCCGATTGACATCGGCCAACTTCGCGGCCCCGGATTGCTTAGTACAACTGCATTTCGGAATCCGGATACACGTCTTTCACGCCCTCTGCCTTGCGGATGGCATGGGGAAATCCTTCCGGGCCGCTGGCTTGCACACACCACTCTCCATCCCCCATAGGTATGGGCGGATGCAGCGTGTCCAGTTCACCGCCGGCATGCCGGATTTTTTCGGCCAGCAGGTCGAGATCCGTTTCTTGCCGGATAATGAGCAACCAACGCAGAATAGCAGCCATAGCCTTTACCCTTTAAAGTCTTTACACATTTCGCGCAGCACCTCCCGGTACTGGTAGTTGTAAGCTGCCGCTGCATTGACCACGCCGTGACCGGTATGGCCGTCCCAGCCGGGCTTGCCGATGTCAATGGCAGACTGGATCAGCACCTCTTTGAGACGGCCGGGGCTCAAATCGGGAAAAGCATTCAACAACAAGGCCCCCAAGCCGGCAGCTACCGGTGTAGCGGCTGAAGTGCCGTTGTCGTAGGCTTGGGCCGTACCCCCGGGCCTGCCGGGGCCGAAATTGCCGAAAAAGTGGCTGTATGCAGCCAGATCGGGTTTTTGACGGAAAAACTGTCCGGGCCCCTGCGAAGAGTAGCCGATGCGTTCGTGCCGGCTGTTGACCGCCGCAATGGTAATGACCTCTTCCAAGCTGTTCGATGCGTGAATGGACTGCCCGGGGCCTATGCCGGAATAGTGGCATACGCTGGAGGGGCAATTTTCACCACAATTGCCGGCGGCAAAAAAGGCAGGTGCTCCCGAAGCCACGACTTCGCGCACCTTGCGATGTACCGGATGATTGATATCCCATACCTCGTGATTCGGCCAGATATCCTTGGAAGGACGACCGACGAAACCGTAGCTGTTGCTGGTTAGGTGGGGCGTACCGTCCATACGCCGCTGATTGAGCACTGCCTGGAACATGGTGAGCATGCCCCCGGAGTTCGCTACGCCCAGAAAGGGGTAATCGTAAATCTTGGCTGCCGGGGCGGCCAGCAGCACCCCTGCGGCACACATGGAGCCATGGCTGGTAATGGATGCCGAACCCGGCTGCCGGGAAGAATCCGGCCGCGAAAAACCGCCCACGACCGGGTAAACCGCTCCGTTGACCCCCTCGTCCAAAATGCCGACCACGACATTCTGGCCTCGATAGCCTTCGTTCCAAAATTTCGAAACCCCCAGCAACCGGCGAATGGTAGTCAGGGAAACTCCCGGCCGGAATGGCCTGCAGTCCAGCCCGGAGGATGATCCCGCCAGGTCGAAGAGTTCATCGGGCTCCCAGTCTTCCCCCAGAATGTGCGCATGGGGAATTTCCGCCTCGTCTTCAAACAGCGTCAGCCGGGAATTGGGCCAGACCACTACGTCTGCACGCGACCGCAATTCCTCTATTTTGGACTGCTCCACCTGGCAGGGGATGACCATAGAATCGGCCAGCACATCGGCATTTGCCGAACGGCTCCGAAATTCTAAAAAGCCTTTGATCTCCAGCTCTTTGGGTTCGCCGAACATGGGAATGGGGGCGAATTCGCCCGTAACTTCCAATCCGTAGCCAGCCAGGTCAGCCAGCATCTTTTCGGATTCCCGGGCAGCCTGCGCAGCAGACTCCAGGCTGGAAGCATGCAGCTGAAACGCTTCGGACTGCTGCCGCTTCATTTCTACGAGAACGTCAATTTTTGCCATGGGTCATAGATATGTGGGGTGATAGGTAATGATTTACGCCTTCATAAAGCGCTCTTAAATGTAGAAAAATTGTATGGCTAGCCTGGGGATTCGAAAGCAGCATTCGGGCAAATCCATTCGTTTTTTGTTCGACAGTTTTTCAAATCGATCACCAACCCATGTATTTCCAGATACCTCTGTTGTGTATCCTCTTATTCGCGATCTCCCCTTCCCCGCTCAGGGCAATGCCCGCCGCCGACTCAGCCTTTGTGCCCCGGATCAAACTGCTCAATAAAAAGGGAAAGGTGGTCCTCACGATACGCGAAGGCGATTGGGTGATCGGAAAACAGAAGAATAAGCGAAAATTTAAAGGCACCGCGAACGCCATCGACCGGCAGGCCGTCGCCGTTTGGCAAGAGTCTATACCCTACGATCAGATCAAGTGGATCAAGGTCAGACCGGAGAAACCCAGCGGATGGAAAGTTTTCTTTTTGGTGCTGACAATCGTATTGGGCCTGGCTTTTTTGATCTTCTTGCTGCTGCTTTTTGTCATGATCCTGGTTACTCCAGTCACTTTCTTTACCTGGGCCTTGGTCGGAGGAGAGATCATCACCTTTTACGTTACCTGGGTATTACCGGTACTGCGCGTGTTGCTGATCGCTTTGATACCTGTAATTGGCGGGTTGTTATTCATCGACAACCCACCTGGGAAAAACCTGTCAGGCCACGAGATCGAAATACAGCTTCGTCCTGATGAGGTCTATCGATTATAAGGAAGAACGCCTTCCGTTGCCGCAACCTATCCCTAGCGGATCTTCGGCCGCCGACGTTTGCCGCCGGGGCGCATCGTCTGGCCCTGCTGGCCCCGGGCCGCAGAGCGCATCTGACTTTGTTGCTGCAGGGTTTTCTCAAACTGCTTGATCTGTTCTTTGATCTGCGGTTCGCTGACTTTCATTTGTTTGGCCGCACGAAGGTGATTTTTCGCCTGTTGCCATTTGCCTTTGCTGGCCATGATGTTGCCCAGTTGGATCTCCAGCATCGCCTTTTCGTTGTCCGTAGGGATCTTCACCTCCTGCGCTTTGCGCAGCCATTGCTCACTTTCGTCGGTTTGGCGATTGGCCAGGGCAATAGAACCCTTCAGCATATAATAGTAAGCCCGGTTGGTCGGATAGAGCAGCTTGGGCGTGAGGGTGAGGTTGAGGCGCTTTTCCGCCCCTTCAAAATCCGTGGCGTTCATGATCTGGGCAGCCGACTGGACCGTGCCCAGCATCACATAGCCCACCAGAAGGGCAATGCCGGCAAGAAGCAGGGGAAAAGCGTACCAGAAACCAAACAGAAAAGCCAAGACCGTACCGCCGATCAGAAGCACGGCCATGAGCGCGAAGCGCAAATAAATATTGATGGAGAGCATAGATTCGAATTTGTGCAAAGGTAGGCATTGAACATCAGAACCGGACAGGGAGTTGAGCCTCAGCCGGTTTGGGAAAGTGCTTTTTCCAGTTCCTCCAACTGCTGCTTTACCAGCAGGTCATCGACCTGCATGGCGCGAACATCCTGCATGCGGGCACGCGAACGCTCGTAGTCCTTCTGCATAAAGGCCACATGAGCCAGATTGATGAGAGCCAGGGCCTGGTCTCTGGCCCGCAGCCCCCCGCGCTCTACGGCATGCGACAGCGACTCCTGCCCCGCTTCCAGTTCTTTGTGCTGCAGATGAATGAGCCCCCGGATAAAGTGATAATAGGTCTTGTTGCGGCCCAGCAGAAACTGCGGATACCGAGTCAGCAGCAGCGTTTGTTCCGCATCCAGGACCTTTCCCTGATTGAGCAAGCGGTAGGCTACCCAAACCGTACCGAAGAGGAAATACGTGAGCACGAGCAAAAAAGCCCCGGCATATAGATACCAGGCGGCTTCCAGCCCGGCCTGCACGTGCAGCAGGATTCCCAGAAGCAAGAACATGATGACGAGTGCAATTCGCCAGGTGTGGTAACGCATAGCCGAAAAATAAGAAAGCTTTGGGGGAATGCTTGTCCATTCAAGCGGGATATTGGTCGAATCCAGGCTGGATTTATCCCCTCAATGCTGCTAATTTAAGGGTTAAAGCGGAGAAGAAAGCACATGACGGAAGACACGCCAAACCCTTTATTCCAACGCATCCAGGCCGGCGAACGGGAAGCGCTCAAGGAGCTTTTCGAGCGGGAATACCTGCCCGTATGCCGGACGATAAGGCGTTTTGTCTCCGATCCGGCTACGGTTGAGGACCTGGCCCAGGAGGTCTTTCTCCGCTTTTGGGTGAAACGGGAATCCCTAGCCGTAAAGTCCTCCCTGCCGGCCTATTTGCGGCGCATGGCGGTCAACGAAGCGCTGGCTTACCTGCGCCGCCAGCGAAACCACATTCAGGACGATTCCTTTCCCAGGCTCGCTGCCCCTCCTTCGGACGATGCCGAGGAACGCCTGCTCCAGAGCGAATTGGAACACCAGTTGCGCATGGCCATTCACGAGCTCCCTCCTCGATGCCGCACCATTTTCCAGCTGAGCCGTTTCGAAGAACTCAGCTACAAAGAGATCGCCCAGCAGTTGGACATCTCGGTTAAAACGGTGGAAAACCAGATGGGCAAAGCGCTGAAGCACCTTCGGCACCGCCTGGCGGCCTATCTGCACGTTTTTTTGTGAAATTTCAAAGTATAGCTTGGGGGTATCCGGCTTTCTCTCGCATCTAGCAGATACATGATGAATACACAAGACCAATGGCTCGAGCGCATTGCCAGCTATCTGAGCGGCAACAGCAGTCCTGCGGAACGGGACGCGCTGGAGCGTTGGCTGGACGAGCGGCCCGAGCAGCGGGCTTTTTTCAATGAAGTGAAAAAGCTGTGGGAAACGGACATCAGGGACGAAGACTTCCAGGCCGATGTACCGGCTGCCTGGCAGCGCCTGGACCGGCGCCTGGACGAACTACCCGGGTCGGGCTCGGCCGGAGGGCAAAAACGCAACCTGCCCCGCAAGATCCGCTACAGCCTGTGGGCCGCAGCAGCAGCTGTGGTTTTGCTCCTGGGTATCTCCCTTTGGCTCTGGACGCCTGAGCCCCAAAGGGCCGAACCGAAGATCGTCCGTACAGGCCCCGGGGAAAAAACAGAGCACCGGCTGCCCGACGGGTCCGTCGTTTGGCTGAACGCAGCGTCCCGCATAAGTTATCCGGCGGAGTTTGGGCAGCGAAGCGTCCGGCTCAGCGGAGAAGCCTACTTCGAAGTAGTCCGGGACGAAGAGCGCCCCTTCACCGTACAGGCTCCCAACAGCCGGATCACTGTCCTTGGTACCAGCTTCAATGTGCGGGCTTATCCCCGGGAAAACGAGGAGCGGGTGTCCGTGAATTCGGGGCGAGTATCCGTGCGCGCGGCTGAAGACACCCTCCTGCTGACAGCGGGAAAGGCCTCCGTGTATCAGCGAACCACCCAAACGCTACGCCGGCAATCTCAGGGGCTGGGGAATGCCCTGAGCTGGCATACGGGGCAATTTCAGTTTGACGGCATTCCACTGGAGAAAGCGATACCCGAACTGGAGCGCTTCTACAACGCACCGATTGAATTGGAAAACGAGCTTCTGGGCCGCTGCCCGTTGAACGGCAATTACAAAGACCAGGAGTTGGAAACCATCCTCACCACCTTCGCCCTGGCCACCGGGGCCAAGGTGCAACGGGAGGGAGATACCTGGGTCATTAGCGGGGAAGGATGCCGATAAATTAGCAAGGATTCACCATGCAGATGCAGCGACATACACGAGAAGCCATCTCCATCGTACCCTTTGATCGTCAAAACGGTCTTTTGGACCTGCTCTGCATTGGATCTTCTCGCCGCACTTGCGGCCATCCCGCACCCCTTTGCCTTGATTCGGGCCCAAAACCCTGTTTTTCAACATCCAAAGCCCTTGTTAAATGGCTGCCCGTACTGGCCTTGCTGCTGTGCAGCCTGCTGGGCCGGGGCCAACTGCTCTCCGAGCGAGTCAGCCTGAGCGGCCGGTCCGCTACCCTGGGGCAGGCCCTCCAGGAGTTGGCATCGGAGTACGGCATCTCTTTCGTGTACAGCAGCTATTTCGTGCCCACCGGCAAACGGATCGAACTTCGCCTAAGCGAAAGCCCCCTGGAGAAAGTCTTGGATAAACTCCTGGCCGGAAGCCGAGTCGAATATCAGGAACTAAACGGATGTATCGTGCTGAAGCCCGGAAAACCGGAATCTGAACAACTGAGCACGCTGCAGCCTCGCCGGTCAAAACCCCGCCAGTCCAGCCCCTTGTACCGCGAACCCATACCCAGGAGCCGGCTTCAGGAAGCGCGCCGCCAGCTGTATGCCATGTCTCCCCTGCAGGGGAAAGTCGTTGGAGAATTGCCGGGCGGCCGCAGCCATCCGCCTGCACATCTGGGCGCTTACACGCCCTCCCTGGACGCTTTGCAAGCTGCTCGGGAGCAAGATTCCGGCGACCGGCTGGCACAGGTATCCCTGCTGCCTTTTGTGGGCACCAATCTGTCGCGCAGCCAGGAACTGACCAACAACCTTTCGTTTAACCTCCTGTGGGGCAGCAACGGGGGCGTCGACGGGCTCGAAGTCGGCGGCCTGGGCAATTCGGTGCGAGCCGATATGCGCGGCCTCCAACTGGCCGGCCTGGGCAATACCATCGGGGGCGATGTGACGGGCACGCAGCTGGCCGGCCTGTTCAACCTGGCCGAAGGCAAGGTAACCGGGCTGCAACTGGCCGGCTTGTTCAACCTCAGCGGCAAAGCCGAAGCCGTACAACTGGCCGGCCTGTTCAATCTGGCCAATGAGGACCTCACAGGTGCACAGGCCGCCGGTTTGTTCAACATAAGCAACGGCAAAACCGATGCCGTACAGCTGGCCGGCCTGTTTAACGTGAGCGGCGAAGGTGCCAAATCTCAGGGGGCCTTGCTCTTCAACCGGGCCGAAGACGTGGAATGGGGCCAGATGAGCCTGCTGTTCAACAAGGCCAAGCGCGTGAACGGCTTCCAGCTCAGCCTCATCAATGTGGCAGATACCGTGCGGGGCGTACCCATTGGGCTGATCAATATCATCCGCAAGGGCTATAATCGCGTGGAGCTCGCAACCAGCGAGGCCTTCTACGGCAACCTGGGCTTCAAGTTCGGAGCTCATCGGCTATACAATATTCTTCACCTGGGCATTCGCTGGGACGATGCCCCCGGGCCGGTACAGAACACCACCGCCGTTTCCTGGGCGCTGGGTTACGGCCTCGGTACTGCTGTCCTGCTGAGTGACCGCTGGCTACTCAATCTCGAAGCCGTAGCCATGCACGTCAACGAGGAAGAGGGCTGGACCCGCCAGCTCAATTTGCTCGGCCAGGTGCGGGCGACCGCTGATTTGCGCATCGGGCGCCACGTGCATTTTTTCGCCGGACCGGTATACAACCTCTTCCTCTCCCGCCGTCGGGATGCCGAAAGCGGAGAGTATCAATCCAATATTCCGCCGTATACCTTTTTTCAAAAAAGCCAGGACGACCTGAGCACAAGTATGTGGATAGGCTTCACCGGAGGCCTTCGATTTTAGCCCGTAGCCCGGAAAATTCAAAGCGTTTTCCGGATTGTACCCGTTGCGAAGGGATTTGGGAGTTTTTCACTACCCCAAACCCTTTCGTCCTCAGCATAGCTATTCCCTTTTCGCCATTTGTTCATTTAAAATCACTGGACCTATGAAACGATTGATCGTTGGGGGCGGGCTTCTCCTGCTCGCCTCCCTGGCCCTGGGCCAGGCAGAACAACAGGAAACCCTTTTTCGAAACGCGCGCTTCGTCGGCGGCTTCGGGGCTCCTTTCTTCGAATTCGGCCTGGGAAGTGAACCCCGCCACTCGGCCGGCGTGGGCGGCGGCGTGGTAGTCGACGACTTTTTCTTCGGCGGCTACGGCATGGCCGGACTCGACCTCGGCGAACTCATCGATGATCCCGATCAGGTAGAGCAGCTCGATATCGCGCATGGTGGTCTTTGGTTTGGATATACCTATGCCTCCAATAAGATCGTACATCCTTATGCCAGCATGCGCCTGGGCTGGGGAGCCGTAAACATCCAATTCGACGATCCGAATCAGACCTACGAGAGCGTGGACAAGATCTTTGTCTTTACCCCCGAACTCGGTGCCGAGATCAACCTGACCCGGTGGTGGCGCCTGGTCGGCACAGCGGGCTATCGGGTGGTGAGCGGGGTCGATGAAGAAACGGGATTTCGAAACAGCGATTTCCGCGGCTGGACCGCTGCCGTTACCATGCGCTTCGGCAGCTTTAGCCGGGGGTATTGATCGGCCCATTGTCAACCCCTAAAACCGCATTCCATTATGCTTCGTTTCGCGCTGGCCGCCCTGGCTTTGATCCCGGCCTTTTCGGCCTGGGCACAAACCCAGACGCTTCGCGGCACCGTCATCGATCAGGAATCGCACATGCCCCTGCTCGGTGCCAATATCGCCGTGTTCGACACGGCTCTCCTGGCCGGTACCATCACCGATGAATCCGGGTATTTCCGCCTGGAAGACCTTCCGGTGGGCCGCATACAGATTCGGATCACCTACCTCGGCTACGAGCCCGCACACTACCGCGACCTGCTGCTCACCTCGGGCAAGGAACTCGTGCTCAAGATCGAACTCACCGAAGCGGCCGTTGCCATGGATGAGGTGGTGGTAATCGCCGAGCCGGACAAAACCGAACCCCTGAACGAGATGGCCGTGGTAAGCGCCCGCTCTTTTTCGGTGGAGGAAACCAGCCGGTACGCCGGCAGCTATTTCGACCCCTCCCGCATGGCCCAAAATTTCGCCGGCGTGAGTACGGGCGGCGGATTCGACCTGGAAAATGAGATCGTGATCCGGGGCAATTCTCCTGCCGGGATCCTGTGGCGCCTGGAGGGTATCGAAATCCCCAACCCCAACCATTTCGGTGCCCTCGGCAATTCCGGTGGGGCAATCAGCATGCTGAGCAGCTCGATCTTGTCCAATTCCGACTTCTACACCGGAGCCTTCCCGGCTGAGTTCGGCAACGCTCTGGCCGGTGTATTCGACCTCAACATGCGCAACGGCAACAACGAACAGCGCGAATACGCCTTTATGGTAGGCGCACTGGGACTGGAGGCGGCCGCCGAAGGACCCTTTACCAAGAAGCATCGCGCCTCCTACCTCGTCAATTACCGGTACTCCACCCTTGCCGCCCTGCAGGCTTTGGGCGTCAATCCGGCCGGCGATGTTGTGCCCGAATACCAGGATCTCTCCTTCAAGCTCAATTTCCCCACCCGGAAAGCGGGTACCTTCGCCCTGTTTGGCCTGGGCGGCAAGAACCGCGCTTTTTTTGAGCCCGAGTCCGACCGAAATGCCTGGGAAACAGAATACGACAACTGGGGTTTCGAAGAGCGCCAAATCGCAGGTACGGCCGGGCTGACCCACCGCCTGCTGCTGACCGACAAAAGCTACCTGCACACCGTGGTGGCCGCGTCGTACAACCGGGGCGAATACGAAGACTTTTCGCTCGATTCCCTGGAATACCAACCGGTTCGCGAATCGCTCAGCCGCTATACCCAGAATGCGATCCGGGCCAGCAGCACCTACAATCTCAAATTGGGCAAAGGCCAATCCCTGCGGGCCGGTGCCATTTTTCAGTACCTCACCTTCCATTTCACCTACGACGAACGCGAGGAGGAAGCGTTGCAGCGCTTTTTCGACAACGACGGACACACCACCCTGCTTCAGACTTTCGCGCAGTGGAAATGGCGGGCAAACCAAGACTGGACCTTTCTGGCCGGCATGCACTATTCCCGCCTGGGGTTGAACGGCAGCGATAGCTGGGAGCCCCGCCTGGGGATTCAATGGGGGCTTCACCCCCGCCACAAGCTGAGTGCGGCCGTGGGCCTGCACAGCAAGATGGAAAACCTGGCGATTTACCTCTTCGACGGTCGCTTTCCCGACGGCACTGTCCACCCGCAGGCTCGCCACCTGGAACTCACCAAGTCGCTGCATGCCGTACTGGGATACGACTTCCTCATCGCGACCGACCTGCGGCTCAAGGCCGAGCTGTACTTCCAGCACCTTTTCGACATCCCGGTCAAAAATATTCCCGGAAGCACGGCTTCCATTCTGAACAGCAGCAGCGTCTGGGATGTCATTGGTGTGGAAAATGCGAGCAACGACGGCCTGGGCCGCAATCTGGGGCTGGATCTCACGCTGGAAAAATTCTTTGCCCGGCAATATTATTTTCTACTGACCGGCTCCATTTTTGATTCCCGATACCGACCCATTGACGGCAATTGGTACCACACCCGCTTCAACGGCCGGTTTCAGCTCAATGCGCTGGCCGGCAAGGAATTTAAAGTGGGAAGAAAAAAACGGGATATCTTTGGTATTAATATACGCTCCATATTATCGGGGGGCAACCGCTTCACTCCGATCGACCTGGAGCGAAGCATCGAGGAAGGCGAGGCCGTGTATTTTGAGGATCGCCCCTTCGAGGAGCGCAGCGGCACCTATTACCGCTTTGATATTGGCCTCAGCTATCGCCTGATCGGCAAAAAGGTCACCCACGCTTTTCTGCTGGACATCCAGAATGTAACCAACCGGCAGAATGTATATGTGCAGTATTACGACGAGGGAGACGAACAGATCGAGACCTTTTACCAAACGGGGCTGCTACCCGTATTCAACTACCGCATCGAATTTTGAAACCCAGCTCAACCGCAATATGAAAATCCTCCGCCCCTGGCTCCCGGTCCTGCTGCTCGCACTCGGGCTCTTCTCCTGCGACCTGGACGACGATGATAACTGCATCCGGGCCAGCACGACCATCGTTACCGAACAGCTCTTTCTGCCCCCCCTGCAGGGCCTGGAACTCGAACTGCCCGCTCAGCTGATCCTCCGGCAAGGGCCCGTTCAGCAGATCCTTGTCGAAGGGCCCCAAAACATTGTCGGCCTGCTGGATGAGGACGTAGCCAACGGCATCTGGCGGATTCGCATACCCGGCTGTATCCAAGACCTGAGCCAGTTGCGCATCGTCGCCACCCTGCCCAGCTATCGCCTGCTGGCCATTACGGGCGCCGGTGACGTGTTCAGCGAAACCGCACTGCTGACCGATCAACTGGAGATGAGCATCACCGGCCAGGGCCAGATGGATATAGCGGTCGAGGCCCAGACGGTCCGTGCCTCGATCTCGGGCGCCGGCAATTATCGATTGGAAGGACTGGCGGATTTCCTGGAATTCGACCTCAGCGGGGCCGGAAACCTCAATGCCTTTGATCTGGACGTGCTGGAAGCCGACCTGTCCATCATCGGATCGGGCAGCGCCGAGGTATTCGTTCGCGATCTGCTTCGGGTCAACATCAGCGGACAAGGCACCGTCTTTTACCGGGGCACCCCCCAACTGGATGTGAATATCAGCGGTGTGGGTGATGTGATCGACGCCAATTGACCTAATTGCGGCTGCGGAGGTCGTCCAGGTATTTTTCCAGTTCGATCTCGTCGTAGACCAGCACTTCGCGGGCTTTGCTGCCTTCGGCCGGGCCGACAATGCCCATAGCCTCCAGCTGGTCCATGATGCGGCCGGCCCGGTTGTAGCCGAGCTTGAGCCGGCGCTGGATCATAGAGGTCGATCCGTGTTGGTTGGACACGATCAGGCGGGCTGCATCTTCAAACATCTCGTCCAGCTCGGAATATTTCAGCCCGCCGGCACCCTGAATCTCCTCGTCGTCGCCGTGAAATTCGGGCAACAGGTAGGGCTCAGAGTAACCGGGTTGATTGCCGATGAAGTCGATGACGTTTTCCACCTCCGGCGTATCCACAAAAGCACATTGCAGACGCAGCATTTCGCCGCCCACATTCAGCAGCATATCGCCCCGGCCGATGAGTTGCTCGGCTCCGCCGGCATCGAGAATGGTCCGGGAATCCACCTTGGCGGATACTTTGTAGGCAATGCGAGCTGGAAAGTTGGCCTTGATCACCCCGGTAATGATGTTGACCGAAGGCCGCTGAGTGGCAATGATGAGGTGTATACCCACAGCCCGCGCCAGCTGGGCCAGCCGGCCGATGGGTAGCTCGATCTCCTTGCCGGCTGTCATAATGAGGTCGGCAAACTCGTCGATGATCAATACGATGAACGGTAAAAACCGGTGGCCCTTTTCGGGATTGAGCCGTCGCTGAACAAATTTCTCATTGTATTCGCGGATGTTCCGGGCATGAGCCTTTTTGAGCAGGTTGTAGCGCTGGTCCATCTCGATGCACAGGCTGTTGAGTGTGTAGACCACCCGGTTGGTCTCGGTCGTAATGGGTTCCGGCTGATCGGGCAGATAGGTTAGAAAGTGGTGCTCGAGCTTGCTGTAGGGAAAGAGCTCCACTTTTTTGGGGTCGATGAGCACCAACTTGAGCTGGGAAGGGTGCTTTTTGTACAGCAAGGACATGATGATGGCATTGATCCCCACCGATTTCCCCTGCCCGGTGGCTCCGGCCATGAGTAAGTGAGGCATCTTGGCCAGGTCGGCCACGAATACCTCGTTATTGATGGTCTTGCCGAGGGCTATCGGCAAGTCCATTTTGGCCCGCTTGAACTTTTCGGAAGCCAGCACCTCCCGCATGCTGACGATCTGTTTTTTCTTGTTGGGCACCTCGATGCCTATGGTCCCTTTGCCGGGAATCGGCGCAATGATCCGAATGCCCAATGCGGCCAGGCTGAGGGCAATGTCGTCCTCCAGGTTCTTGATCTTCGAGATGCGCACCCCGGGTGCGGGAATGATCTCATATAAGGTGACCGTGGGACCGATGGTGGCCCGGATCTTCACGATCTCGATCTTGTAGTGAAGCAGGGTTTCGATGATCTGGTCCTTATTGGCTTCCAGTTCGGCCCGGTCGATCTCCACCTTTTGATCGGAATAGTCCTTAAGCAGGTTGAGCACCGGGTGCTCGTAGGTGCTCAGCTCCAGGGTGGGGTCGTAAGGTTCGGTGTGGTTTACATTGCCTTCCTGCCGAAGCACCGGGTTGGTGTGAATGCCCGAGGGGCCCGGCTCCTCGACCTGGGGTTGTTGGATATCCAGGTTCGGGCTGGCCGGAGGCGAGGGCGGCTTCGGAGGGCGGTTTTCGGTTTCCAGATCGAACGCAAGCTGATTGGCTTCCTCTATCGTCAGCTGGCGTTCATCCCGGGCCGTATCCAGATCTACCGTTGTAGAGGCGGAGCTTTCTTCGAGTCGTTCTTCATCCCTGGCTTCCAGGGCTTTGACCCGGTCCAGGCTTTCCACTGCTTTGGTTTTGGGCTTGCTGCGGCCACCCCCCGGCAAGGCGCTCTGCAACCGCTCGCCCAGATAGCCCTGCGTCTCTTTCCAGGCTTTTTCGGGCGTGAGTTCGCGGAAGTTGGGGTTGACCATCCAGACGATAGTCGCAATGATGAGCAGCATGAAAAACAAAATGAAGCCCACCTGCCCCAGGAAGGATTGCAACCAGTCGCTCACCAGTTCACCGAAGGCCCCGCCCCAGGGGAAGCCCGACGACTGGAAAATGAAATGCAGGAATACGGAAAGGATGAGCATCGCGACAAAGGTGCGCCCCAGCGTAGGCACGTAGGTCGATAAGGGCGTTCGACGAATGAGGGAAACGCCGAGCACCCCCAGCATGAAAATGACCAGAAACGAAGGCAGGCCAAAACCGTTGTAGAAGAAAAAGTGCGAGACCAGGGCCCCGAACCGGCCCAACCAATTGGCCACCTGAAAGTCCTGCGACCAGAAAAAGGCCCAGTCGAAGTTGGTTACTTTATCCTGATCGATACGCCAGGTGAAGAGATAGGACAGGAAGGACAGGAAAAAGATCAAGGCGAAGAACAGGCAAATCGTACCGATCAACTTGGGAATGCGCTCGTCGTTCAAACCCAAGCGAAGGGAAAGCTGCCCTTTCTTCTTCCGTTTGCGTTTTGCCATGGTAGCTTTATAGTGTTTCTCGTGTTTGGGCCATCGAGCCGTTAATCGGCCATCTACCGCTGTACAAATTAATCGTTTTCGGCCTGAGTACAAAAATAGCGATTTCAAAGCGGGTGTGAAATCCTGTGCCCAAGCGCCCGCCATAGCTTACCTTCGCCCTCAAAATCCGACCCCATGCACGCATCTGTCGAAATAAGCATGTATCCCCTCAGCCCGGACTATGCCGCCCCCATTGTCGACTTCATAAAGCGCTTGCGCAACCATCCGGAGCTAGAGGTGCGCACCAACTCCATGAGCACGCGCATCTTCGGCCCCTACGATCAACTGATGGCCGTGCTCACCCGCGAAATGAAGCCCGTTATGGAAGGAGCGCTCAAGACTGCAATGGTGATCAAAATCATCAACAGCGACCTTCGGGAAGAGCCCCGTTTCTAATGCATTCACCCCACTTCGCCATGCCCTTTTCCCCCGAACACCTGCGAGCCCTTCGAGCCGACAGCCCTTCCACCGCCCAGCTCGTCCACCTCAACAATGCCGGGGCCAGCCTGATGCCCAGGCCGGTGCTGAACGTAATGCTGGATTATCTCGAACAGGAGGCTGCCCAGGGCGGCTACGAAACGGCAGCTGCCCGCCGCGAGGAGATCGGTGGTTTTTTCACCCGGCTGGCCACCCTCTTCGGTGGCCGACCCGACCAATACGCCTTTTGTTCCTCCGCTACCGACGCATTCAACAAAGCGTTGAGTAGTATACCCGTGCAAGCGGGCGATGTATGGCTCACCACCCGCCACGATTACACCTCCAACCAGATCGCTTTGCTCCAGGCCGCCCGGCGCTTCGGGCTGCAAGTGATCGCAGCACGCGACCGGGAGGGCGGAGGCGTAGACCTCGACGACCTTCAACGCCTGATCCAAACCCACCGGCCCAGCCTCGTCGTGGTTACCCACGTACCCTCACATACCGGCCTGGTGCAACCGGTGGCCGAGATCGGCCGCCTGTGCCGGGAGGCCGGGAGCTGGTATCTGGTGGACGGATGCCAGGCTGCCGGCCAACTCGCCCTGGACCTGCCCGGCCTGGGCTGTGATTTCTTTTCCGCTACCTTCCGGAAGTTTCTGCGCGGCCCGCGAGGGGCGGGTTTTTTGTATACCTCAGACCGGGTACTGGGCAGCGAGCTGGCTCCTTTGTACCTCGACCTGCACAGCGCCCGCTGGGAAGCGACAGATCGTTTTCAACCCGCCCCGGATGCGCGCCGATTCGAGCTTTGGGAGCGATCCTATGCGCTGGTCCTGGGAGCTGCTGAAGCGCTGGCCTATGCCCATGAAGTAGGAGTACCGGCCATTGAAACGCGCGTAAAAAGCTTGGCCGACCGACTCCGGAAGCTCCTCGGGGAATTGCCGGGGGTTCGCATCCTGGACAAGGGCGAGGAACTGGCCGGTATTGTAGCGGTTCAATTAGATTCCGCCACCCCTCAGATCCTCCAAAAGCTCCGGGAGGAGCAGATCCATGCCTCCATAGCCTATGGGGAATACGCCCGCTACACCCTGGATGCACAGGGCGTGCAATGGGCGCTTCGCTTTTCTCCGCATTACTACAACACCGAAACGGAATTGGAAAAAGCAGCGGAAACGCTTCGCCGGCTCCTTTCGCGCTAAGCCGGATTATTCACGGATTACCGTGAATAATGACGATAAGTGGCTGAAAACACACTTGTTTTCAACCACTTATGTCAGGGTCTTTAGTGCTGACATCCGCAGGATCGTCAGGATAATACT
>CAZQSF010000056.1:0-26515 GCA_964595955.1 uncultured Saprospiraceae bacterium | reverse complement strand
CCCTTTGGGCTGTTCTTGCCAAATTTTCTCCTGAGCTACGTTACTCTTCGGTCACTTAGCTTAACAAAGCAAGGGGAAGGGCCCCCTTGCTGCAGTTGCTCCCTCAGAGTGCCTTGCTCAGAATAAAATTTGGCTGCGTTCGCTTCAAAAGCGAAATCCCAACAAGCTCTAAGGGCCTTAGTCGACGAGAAGTGTACTTTTTGGAAAAAGCTCTGCAGGTTTGAAAAATGGCTGGTCCAACCACCGGCCAAAGCTGACTTACAGAGCGCCCCATCAGAACCTTCTCTGGATCGACGGATCCATGGGCAACAAGACGCTGCGATTCATCTTTGCGATGCCTGCCGGGTCCTGATAATCCTACCCGGGGGAAATAGGGAAACCCCGGATCCATTCCCGAATGCGTTTTGATGGGCGCATTCGGTGTCCGGGGGATGTTTCCCTCCACCCCGTATCCACGGTTAAAAACCTCCGCTGTGCAGTTCGTGTTGAAGCTTAGGACTCAATCTGCTTCCGGTCCTCGAACGCCTGTCCCGAACAGCCGGCTCGAGGGAGCCCTTAGTTCAGGAAATTCAAAAAAAATCACCAAATTGTACCTGGCTCTCTAATTCGGGAAACAGACTCGATCCTTGCTTTTTACCGGGGCTGCCTGCCGGAAGAGCCATGTCTCGAAACCTGCTTTTTTAAACCATAAAACGCCATACATTATGTCATTGAGATTAGGAGATAAGGCCCCCAATTTTAAGGCCAAAACCACCGAAGGAGAAATTGATTTTCACGAATGGCTGGGCGACAGCTGGGGCGTGCTGTACTCACACCCGGCCGACTTCACCCCCGTGTGTACCACAGAGCTGGGCCGCACGGCTGCCCTGAAGGAGGAGTTTGCCAGGCGCAATGCCAAGGTGATCGCCCTGAGTGTAGACCCGCTGGAAGACCACAAAAAGTGGATCAGCGATATCGAGGAGACGCAAAACGTGACGATGAACTTCCCGATCATCGCTGACGAAGACCGGCACGTAGCCGAGCTGTACGATATGATCCACCCCAATGCGGACGACAAGTTCACCGTGCGCACGGTGTTTGTGGTCGATCCCAACAAAAAGATCAGACTCACCCTGACCTATCCGCCCAGTACCGGCCGCAACTTCAACGAGATCCTGCGCGTGATCGATTCGCTCCAACTCACGGATAACTACAGCGTAGCCACCCCGGTCGATTGGGTAGATGGTGAGGATGTGGTCATATCGCCGGCTGTGAGCGATGAAGATGCCAAGAGCAAATTTGCCAAAGGCTTTAAGAAACTCAAGGACTACCTGCGCCTTACGCCTCAGCCCAACAAATAAGGTTAAGGCTCTCAGGTAGTACGAGTTGTAATCCCGGTCCATCACGGCCGGGATTTTTTTGTCGTGTAAAGCTTTTGTAAAGCGCTTGCAGATGCATGCCGGCTGTCGCATATTAGCCCGTTCATCAAATTCGGGTCTTTTTCATGCGTATTGTATTTGCGGATTCCGCCCATCCGTTTTTGGCCGACTGGCTCCGGAAACAGGGCCATGTGTGCGACCTGCACTACGACAGCGACCGGCCTGTGCTGAAGCATGCATTGTGCCAAGCCCAGGGCCTGGTCGTGCGCAGTCGCACCCCGGTGGATGAAGATTTGCTGGACCACGCCCCGCAGCTCCGGTTCGTTGCCCGCGTGGGGGTCGGTACAGAACACATCGATATGGAAGCCTGTGCGGCCCGGGGCATTGCGGTGCTCACCTCACCGGAAGGCAGTCGCGATACGGTAGCCGAGCACACGGTGGGACTCTTGCTCATGCTGCTCAACAAACTGGCCCTGGCAGACCGCCAGGTTCGTGCCGGGCAGTGGTTGCGCGAACCCAATCGCGGGACCGAGCTCAAAGGAAAGACCGTCGGCATCTTGGGCTACGGCAATATGGGCACCGCCTTTGCCCGCCGGCTTAAGGGGTTTGAGGTGCGCGCGATCGCCTACGACAAATACAAGACCGATTACGGCGATGCCTATGCCGAAGCCGTGGACTTGCCCACCTTGCAAGCGGAGAGTCAGATCCTCAGCATTCACATTCCCTACATGGCGTCCAATCATTACTTTATCGATGGTGCCTTCCTGGACGCTTTTGCCCATCCGGTATTCCTGGTCAACACAGCCCGGGGTACTGTTTTGCACACGGCCGATCTGGTGGAACGCCTCGAGGACGGGCGGGTAGCCGGCGCCGCCCTGGACGTGATCGAATACGAGGAAATGTCGTTTGCAAATCTCGGCTTGGACGGCTTGCCCGAACCCTTTCAGCGGCTGCGCCGCATGGAGCAGGTCGTGCTTAGTCCGCACATAGCCGGTTGGTCGCACGAAGCCAAAGCTCGCCACGCCCAGGTGCTGGTTGGTAAGATCGCCGAACTGTCAAATAAAACGTCTACTTAACATACAGGTACCATGAATTTTTTATTCTTGGCCTTCTAAGGGAAAATTATGCATCTCGCGGTTTCAACGAGAACTCAATATCAGATCGTTTTCAACCTCTGGGAACACGCCCGGGACTTGTACCTGCCTACAGCCTTCGTCGTGCGCCTGGACAAAGAGGGCCTGCCGGCTCATATTCAGCAGCGGGCGCTGCCGGAAACCATCGGCGCCTACGATTTGCCGGGGAGCGAGGTGCTGGACCGGCTGTTTGAGCTCACCGAACGGCTCCAGCCCAAGGCGCTATCGGAAAACTTCAGCACTTCCAAGCGCAGGGTTACGCCGATTGAAACCTTGTGGGCCGATCGCGACAAGCGCAAACTCATCGAGCCCTTTATCGACCGCAATCTGTCCGAATGGTTGCGCCTGATCACAGAAAATGGCTTTCTGCTCAGCTGGGATGCCGAACGCAAAGTGCTGGTCAACGACCTCCTGGTCCACTACCAACCCAAACCATTGGAGCCCCTGCTCTTTTTCAAGAAGACGGAGGTGGGCGTTCGCTACCGCTTGCAATTGGCAAACGGCCAGGGCCCCTGGCCGGTTAGCAGCAAGGCGGTGCACCCCATCACCAATGATCCCGGTTGGGTCTTTGTGGATTACCAGCTCTATCGCCTGCAGCACATCAACGGCAACACGGTAAAACCCTTTCAGGACAAGGACGAAGTGCGCATCCCGCAGAAATCCGTGCGCACCTATTTTGAGCGCTTCATCATGAAAGTGGCCGAAAAGGTGGAGGTGGAAGCGGAAGGCTTCGACATCTTGCAGCACAGCCGCCTGGCGGGCTGCCGGCTTCGTCCGGTTCAGGATTTTCTGCGCGACGATTGGGGGCTGCTTGTAGAGATGGACTACGAGCACACCCTCTTTGAGTGGCACGAAAAGCGAGCCCAACGCAGCCGGCTGCTCTTCCAGGACGAAGAAGATGTTCGGATCCTGCAGATCAGCCGGGATCCGGAGGCCGAACGGGCCTGGCTGAACCGGCTGACCGAGCTTGGGCTGGAGCCCGACGGCCGGGTTTTCCGGCTCCCGGCCGGTGAGAGGCAAACGGGCTGGCAGATCCTGGAATGGCTGGCCGAAAAGCGAGCGCAAATCCTGGATTTGGGCTTTTCGCTTGAGCCCCCCCGGGTAGAGGATCAGGAGGTGCAACTGGAAGTGCCTCGTCTGCAGTTGAGTGCCCAGGAAGAAAACGATTGGTTTGACCTGAAGGGACAGGTCGTGCTGGGAGACTTTACCATTCCCTTTCTCAAAATTGCCCGCTTTATCCGGGAAGGCAAGCGATTGTTTCCCCTGCCGGACGGCAGCTTGTTCCTCATCCCTGAGGAATGGATGAGTCGCTTTCAGGAGGTGCTTTCCTTCGCCAAACAGCAACACGGGCATTTGCGACTGGCAAAGAACCAATACATGCTGCTGCAGGAGCTGGGGCTTGCCGAATCCGATCCGCTGCAGCAACCCCTGGGACTGGATTATCAGCCTTCTCCCCACCTCAAAGCGGAGCTGCGCCCCTACCAGTTGGAAGGCATACGGTGGCTGGTCAATCTCTATCACAATCAATTGGGCGGATGCCTGGCCGACGACATGGGGCTGGGTAAAACCCTGCAGACCATTGGTGCTCTCCTCTATGCCAAAGAGCGCAAGATCCGCGATGCAGCCCGGGAAGAAAGCCCGTCGGAGCCGGCTCCGACCCAGCTCGACCTGTTTCAGCAGGGCCAGGATCTGAAGGAGCTCCAACCCCTTCAGGCACTGATCGTGCTGCCGGCCTCGCTGGTGTTCAACTGGCAGGAAGAACTTCGCAAGTTCGCTCCCATGCTGCAAGTCTATGCGCATGTGGGCACCAAGCGAACCAAAGAGGTGCGCCTGCTTCAGCGCTGGGACGTCATTCTTTCTACCTATCAGACTGTGCTGCGCGATGCCGATCTGCTCGAGCAGATGGCTTTCGAGTACATCGTGCTGGATGAGAGCCAGCAGATCAAAAACCGCAACAGCAAGGTCTTTAAAGCCATCAATCGCTTTGAAGGCCGGCACAAGATCTCGCTGAGCGGCACCCCCATCGAGAATTCGCTGTCCGACCTGTGGTCGCAGATGCAGTTCATCAATCCCGACTTGCTGGGCAACTTTGCATTTTTCAAGCGCGAGTTCATCAACCCGGTGGAGAAGATGCAGGACGAAGCCAAGAAAGAGCGCTTGCGCCGCATGGTGGCCCCCTACCTGCTTCGCCGCACCAAGGAGGAAGTGGCTCGCGACTTGCCGGAATTGAGCACGCAGATCTTCTGGTGCGAGATGACCGGCGAGCAGAAGAAACTGTACGAACGGGAAAAGTCAGCGGCTCGTAATTATTTGCTCAACAACTACAAGGAGGGCGATTTTCAATACCGGGCTATTGTGGTCAAGACCCTTACCCGCTTGCGTCAGCTCGTCAATCACCCGGTGCTGGCCAAGCCCGAGTACAAGCGCGAAAGCGGGAAGTTCAACGATGTGCTCGACCATTGGGAGCAGGTGCGCAAAAGCGGGCATAAGGCGCTGTTCTTCAGCTCCCTGGTGAGCTATCTGGAGCTGTTCGGCCAGGCGTTCGATCGCGAGCAACTGCCCTATGCCTGGCTGAGCGGCAGTACGACGCCCAAGGAGCGGGAAGCCCAGGTCAAGCGCTTCCAGCGCGATCCCGAACTTCAGTCCTTTCTCATCTCCATCAAGGCCGGCGGCACCGGGCTCAATCTCACGGCTGCCGACTACATTTTCATTCTGGATCCCTGGTGGAACCCGTTCATTGAAAAACAGGCCATTGCGCGGGCTCACCGCATCGGGCAGGATAAAAGGGTGTTTGCCTTCAAGTTCATCACCCGCGACAGCCTGGAGGAGAAGATCCTGCGCCTGCAGGAGCGGAAAACCCAACTGGCCGAAGATATTCTCGAACGGAGCCGGCGGCCGGTCTTCTCCAGGGAAGAACTGGAATACCTGCTCGCCTGATCCCTTCCGGGCGGAAAACCGAAAGAATAGCGAGATCGGTACAAGGCCTGCTCAGGAGCCTTCCACCCGGCCAGACGAGGTAGAGGTCCATTGGGTTCCTGATATCAAGCCGGATTATTCACGGTAATCCATGAATAATCCGGGTTGATTTTGCGAAAAATTCCTTCGTTTTTCTACACTTCAAAATCCATAGCTATGCGACTTTTCAAATTTGTACTCAGCCTGCTTGTCCTGGTCAGCTTGTCGACCCTGGCCCGGGGACAGGCCTTCATTTCAGCCGGCCCGGGCCATACGGCCGGCCTCAGCGAGGCCATCTGAGCCCGCGGCGGATACCAGTTCACCGAAAACTGGCGCGCCGCCGGTACCTTTGCCTTTTTTCTGGACCCCAACGAAAACACTTCCTTTTTCGAACTGAGTTTCGACGCACACTACCTTTTTCCCATCAGCGAAAACTTTCAGGCGTATCCCTTGGCCGGCATCAATCTGCTCTTCCAAACTGTCGATGAGGGAGACGGCGATACGGATTTCGGGGTAAATGCCGGCCTGGGCAGTGAGTTCCTGATTAACGATCAGATGAGCATTCCCGCCGAGGTCCGTTTCGTGATGGGCGAAGCGGACCGCATCTGGATCGGCCTGGGTTTTCAATACCTGTTCGGGCCCCGGCCTTAAATGACAAAAAAGATAATTTTTTTCCATGCCGGTTTGCCGCAAGGTAGAGTTTTATATATTTGGCCAAGTTTATCATTTTTAAAATCCTTTGTGATGAAAAAACTGCTACTTATCGCGGCGATCGGGACTTTCTTTGCCGGCTGTGCGGTCGTTCCGCTGCCCGGTGTGATCTACACAGATGCTGACTACGGCCTGGATGCTACCGCTAATGCGGTAGGTTCCAAGGTAGGAACGGGCCAGGCTACTGCCATCTTGGGCATCGTGGCTACCGGTGATGCTTCTATCAACTCTGCAGCGCGGAAAGCAGGAATCTCCCGCATTTCGCATGTAGACTACAAGGTGACTAGCATTATCGGCGTTTACCAGACTTACGAAATCTACGTTTACGGCGAATAATCCATTTTCGCATAAACTCTGAACTAAAGAGGAGCTTTGCCCCGGCGAGGCTCCTCTTTTCTTTTTCACCTCCAGAAGGTACCTTACGGAAAATCCCTACCTTTCCCTCTGGATCAAATTACGGATCGATGAAGCTCTACCCGCTCATCCTCATGATGCTCTTTTCCGGTACTGCCATCGGGCAGTCTACGGATAAATATATGAAGGTGCTCTATCGAGACAGTGTGAATCTTTATTTTGTAAAGCCTCTGGAGTTTAAATCTCAGGGCACCAAGGTGCAGTTGGAAGCGGATTTCACCTACAACGATTACCGCTATCCATCGACCACGGATAGCTTGGTGGTGATGAACTTTACGCTGAAAAGCAAAGATCCGATCCGGGATCTCGACTCCGTGCAACTGGGCACCCAGGTCTTTGCTATACCCGGCGAGGCCATTCAGCTGTTTTATATCGAACAGGAAAAAGGGGATTGGTACAGCCGCAACAGTCTTTCCCTGCCGTACTCCCAATTCAAAATGCTGCTCCAGCAGGGAGAGAAAATGCCCGTACTGGTTCAGGTCGGCCCGGAGTCTCACCGCTTTACCGGGCATAAAGATTGGGCGAAGATGTCGGCTGCCTGTTTAAGTGTTTTACCTTGATCCCGGATGCCCAATTCTACGGCAGTGTGGAATGGCGGTGCTTTGGCTCCGGCGAGCCACCCGGCAATCTGGTCCATTTGTGGATGCAGAAGCAGGCCCGCCGGGAACCCGCCCGCACCGATACCTATTTGCTGTTTCCCCACGCGCGTACGGTGGGCGTAAAAATGCGGGAGGGCAAGCTGGAGGTGAAGGCTTTAATCCAGCCGAAAGAGCGGACCTTCCGTTTGTCGGCCTTTCTGGATGAGCAACATCTGGAATCCTGGGAAAAATGGTCGCTGGAGCAAGCACATCTGGAGCCTTTGCTGGATCAATGGGCAGGCGTACGGCCGCGCCAGTGGCTCGAGGTTGAAAAGTGCCGTTGGCTTTTTTACCTCTCGGCGGAAGAGGACGGGCCGGCCAGAGTACAGTGCGAGCTGTCTGAGCTGGAGGTGGAGAAGCAAATCCATTGGTCGTTGAGCCTGGAAGCCTTTCCCCTTGGCCCCGATGCTTCTCAGGCCGCCCTTCGGGCTGCACGGCTCGTCGTAGAGCCCGCGCTGCAGGAGTTGCCGGCATCTGCGATCTCAGCGCTTCGCATCATGTCTTATCCGCGCTGGTTGGGGCATTGGCAGACGGGCGCGTAGCGCCAGCTCTCCGCTCCCTCTACCAGGGGATGACCTCCCGATCCCGGAAAAACATTCCGCTGGGGGCCTCCTGCGCGGTGGCCAGCCAGACGGCCGTGTCGGCGCCCTGGGCCGGGCTGCGCGGGGCGCTCCGGCCCCCCATTTCCGTGTGTACCCAGCCCGGGCACATGGAAAAAACCCGTATTCCGAAGGGCCGGAGGTCCTCGGCCATGACGGCCGTGAGCCCGTTGAGGGCCGTTTTGGACAGGCGGTACGCTGCCCAGCCGCTACCCATGCTGCTGAGGGCTCCCATTTCACTGCTCAGGTGAATGATGCGCGCGTCCGCCGATTGTTTCAGCCGGGGCAACAACACCTGGCTCAATTGCAGCGGTCCCAGCACATTCGTTTGCAGGGTTTTATCCATGCTTGCCAGGTCTACCCGGCTGGTATCGCCGCTGTCCGGCATGACGGCCGCATTGTGAACCAGTACATCCAAGGGACCGGAGAAGGGCAGCCGGTCGGGTAAGGTAGCGATGCTCTGCCGGTCCTGCAGATCCAGCGCAAGGAAAGAAACGGTGACTCCCTTTTCCTGCAGGGCGAGCCGGGCAGCTTCTCCCTTCTCCGGATCGCGGCTGGTGCCGGTCACCTGAAAGCCGGCCAGGCCCAGCTGGCGGGCGATTTCCAGTCCGATGCCGCGGTTGGCACCGGTCACCAGAGCAGCTCGTGTCGGCATAGCGTTCGGGTTTTTATCGGTGTACAAATTCTATCGGTCAAAGTTGTATATTTTGCCCAAATCCCACCCCTGCATGAGCGTAGACATCCGACCCTTTAAGAAGATCCTGGTGGCCAACCGAGGTGAGATCGCGATCCGCGTTCTTCGTGCCGCCAGTGAACTCAAACTCCGAACCGTAGCCATTTACACCTGGGAAGACCGCTATTCGCTGCACCGATACAAAGCCGATGAAGCCTACCAGGTGGGAGGCGAACGAGATCCGCTCAAGCCGTACCTGGATATCGAAGCGATTTTACGCGTAGCCAAGCGAAATGGGGTGGATGCCATCCATCCCGGCTACGGCTTTTTATCGGAAAATGTCGCCTTTGCCAGTCGGTGCCGGGAAGAGGGCATTGTTTTTGTCGGCCCCAGTCCCGAAACGATGGAGCGCCTGGGCGACAAGGTGTCCGCTAAAACCTTGGCTCGCGAGCTCGACATTCCCCTGATAGAGGACAGCCGGGAGCCCCTGGATTCGGTGGATGTCGCTTTGGCCGAAGCCCATCGCATCGGCTATCCGGTCATCCTGAAGGCGGCTTCCGGTGGGGGCGGGCGCGGCATGCGGGTGGTGCGAACCGACGACCAGCTTCGCGCCGCCCTGCCCGAGGCGAAGAGCGAAGCCGGTAAAGCCTTTGGCGATGATACAGTCTTCCTGGAAAAGTTTATCGAGAACCCCAAGCACATCGAAGTGCAGATCCTGGGAGACCGGTACGGAAAGCTGGTCCATTTGTACGAGCGGGATTGTTCGGTGCAGCGCCGGTTTCAAAAGGTTGTGGAAGTCGCTCCCTGCCCATCCATACGCACGGAGACCAAACAGCAGTTGTACGACTACGCCCTGCGCCTTTGCCGGGCGGTGCAATACAGCCATGCCGGCACCGTGGAGTTTCTGTTAGATGCTGAAGAGCGGATTTACTTCATCGAGGTCAACCCGCGCATCCAGGTGGAGCACACCATTACGGAGGAGGTGACGGGCATCGATATCGTGCGCAGCCAGTTTCTCATTGCCATGGGCTATCCGCTCGACGATCCCCGCCTGCGCATCGGCAGCCAGAGCGATGTGGAATTGTCCGGTTTTGCCATCCAATGCCGCATCACAACGGAAGATCCCTCCAACGATTTCAAGCCGGACTACGGTACGCTGATCGCTTACCGAAGCGCCAGCGGAATGGGCATTCGCCTCGATGCCGGCAGTGCCTTTCCCGGGGCTGTGATCTCTCCGTTTTTCGACAGCCTTCTGGTGAAGGTCACCGCCTGGGGCCGCACCCTGCCGGGAGCCTCCCAGCGATTGCACCGGGCGTTGCGCGAGTTTCGCATCCGGGGCGTAAAGACCAACATCGGCTTTTTGCTCAACCTGTTGCAGCATCCCACCTTCCAGCAGGGAATGGCCACGGTGGGTTTTATTCAAAACCAGCCCGAGCTGCTCGAACCGCCCCGCTGGCGCGACCGCGGCACCAAAATGCTGCGCTACCTGGCCGAGGTCATCGTTAACGGTCACCCGGATGTAAAATTCGTAGATCCCAACCGGAGGTTTCGCGAGCCGGTGGTACCCGAATTCGATCCCCTGACGCCCTATCCCAGGGGGTCGAAAGACCGGCTTCGCGAACTGGGCCCCGAAGGACTGGCGCGCTGGCTGAGTGAAGAACGCGCCATTCAATACACAGACACGACCTTCCGGGACGCGCACCAGTCGCTCCTGGCTACCCGCATGCGCACCCGCGATATGTTGCAGGTGGCCGAATCCTTTGCCCGCCATCACGGGGGCGATGTGTTCTCCATGGAAGTATGGGGCGGCGCCACCTTCGACGTAGCCCTGCGTTTTCTGAAAGAGTGTCCCTGGGAGCGGTTGCGGCTGCTTCGGGAGGCCATGCCCAACATCTGCCTGCAAATGCTGTTGCGGGGCTCCAATGCCGTGGGATATACCGCCTATCCGGACAACCTGATCGAGAAGTTTGTGGAGCAGGCGGCCGAGACCGGTATCGACATCTTCCGCATCTTCGATTCCCTCAATTGGGTAGAAGCCATGCGCACCAGCATTCGCACCGTCCGGGAGCGCACCCCATCCATAGCTGAGGCCTGCCTGTGCTATACCGGCGACATTTCCGATCCCGGGCGCAGCAAGTTCGACCTCGAATACTACCTGGAGCTGGCCAGGCAGTTGGAAGGCGAGGGCGCCCACATCATCGCCATCAAGGACATGGCCGGCCTGCTCAAGCCGCAGGCCGCCGAGATGCTGATCGAAGGGCTGAAGAATACCGTATCCGTGCCCATTCACCTGCATACCCACGATACCTCCTCTATCCAGGCGGCCACGTACATGCGAGCGATTGAGGCCGGTGTGGATGTAGTGGATGTTGCCATCAGCTCCATGTCCGGCCTGACCTCCCAGCCCAACTTCAATTCCGTGGTTGCCATGCTGCAAGGTCATGAGCGAGAAAACGAGCTGGACCTGCAACAGCTCAACCCGTTTTCCCATTATTGGGAGGCTGTGCGGGAATACTATTACCCGTTCGAAACGGAACTGCGGGCCGGGACGGCTGAAGTATACGAGCACGAAATTCCCGGAGGCCAGTATTCCAACCTGCGTCCCCAGGCCCGGGCCCTGGGCCTGGAGGATCAGTTCGAGACCATCAAGAAAAATTATCGCCTGGCCAATCAATTGCTGGGCGACCTCATCAAGGTGACCCCTTCCTCCAAGGTGGTGGGTGACCTGGCCATGTTTATGACCTCCAACCGGCTTACGGCCGAAGAGGTGCTGGAGCGCGGCCGGGACCTCTCCTTCCCGGACAGCGTAAAGGCCCTGATGCGCGGCGATCTGGGGCAGATCAAGGGGGGATTCCCCCGGCGCATGCAGGAGCTGGTGCTCAAAGGAGAGGAGCCCTATACCGATCGGCCCAATGCCCACCTGGAGCCGGTGGATTTTGATGTGGAACTGCCCCGGTTCCGGGACGAATTTGGCGAAGAGCTCGGAACCCATGATTTTCTTTCCTACAAGCTTTACCCCAAGGTCTATCGCGAGTTTCGCGAGCATTCCGAATCCTTCGGGGAGGTGCGCAATCTTCCTACGCCGGCTTTTTTCTTCGGGCTGGAGTCCAATGAAGAGATTATGGTGGAACTGGATCGGGGCAAGAACGTGCTGGTGCAATACCTCAATATGACCGAGCCGGATGAGTTGGGAACACGTCTGGTATTTTTCCAACTCAATGGACAGACCCGCTCGATTCCCGTGCAGGATGCTCACCTGACCACGGAGGTCAAGCGCAATAAGAAGGTGGACAAGGACAGTGAGATCGGCTCGCCCCTGCCGGGCAACCTCTCCCGCATATTGGTCACAAAAGGCCAGGAAGTGGAAGCCAACGAGCCGCTGTTCGTCATCGAGGCCATGAAAATGGAAAGCACCATTACCGCGCCCTACCGCGGGCGCGTGCTCCAGGTCGTTCTCGGCGAAAAGACCCTGGTCGAGCAGGACGACGTGGTGCTCGAACTGGAGAAAATATGATAAAAATCACCTTTTGAGTCCGGAGGATGGCCCTTTGGTATCATGGGCCGGGCCGAAATAAAGTGCTACCTTGGCGCCTGAAATGGGGGAGAAAACAGGCTTTCCCCTCGCTTTCAAAAATCCTTGACCAAAGACGTAAACCGATGTTAAAATTCGGAATCAAAAATCCACAAGCTAATCTTCAGGACCTGGGCATTACCGGAGTGCGCCAGGAATACTGGAACCTGAGTCCGGAAGAACTTACCGAGGAGACCGTCAAAAGAGGCCAGGGTGTCATTTCCGACACCGGTGCCCTGTCTGTCAGTACGGGAAAGTTTACGGGACGCTCACCTAAGGATCGCTTCATCGTCCGCGATGAGGTGACCGAAAACCGGGTAGACTGGGGCCCTATCAACATTCCCTTCGATTCGGATAAGTTTGATGCGCTGTACAAAAAGATCACCGGCTATTTCGATGGCAAGGATGCTTTTGTTCGGGATGCTTACGTATGTGCGGATCCCAACTATCGGGTCAACATCCGCCTGGTGACGGAGTATCCCTGGAGCAATGCCTTCGGCTACAACATGTTTCTCCGGCCGGAGGAAGACGAGTTGCGCTCCTTCGAGCCCGATTGGGTCGTGGTGTGCGCTCCGGGCTTTTTGGCCGATCCCGAAGTGGACGGTACCCGGCAAAGCAATTTTTCCATCCTCAACTTTTCCAAGAAAGTCGCCATTGTAGGCGGCTCGGGCTATACGGGCGAAATCAAAAAGGGCGTTTTTTCCTCGCTCAACTTCATTCTGCCAACAGAGCACAATGTTTTGGCCATGCACTGCTCAGCCAACCAGGGCCAGAAAGGGGATGTCGCCATTTTCTTCGGCTTGTCGGGCACGGGTAAAACCACCCTCTCGGCCGATCCGGAACGCGCCCTGATCGGGGATGACGAGCACGGCTGGTCGCCTGAGGGGGTTTTCAATTTCGAAGGCGGTTGCTATGCCAAGACCATAAACCTCAGCGAAGAGAGCGAGCCGGAAATTTACCGGGCGATCAAGCACGGCGCCATTCTGGAGAACATTAAGTTCTATGAGAACACGCGTAAAGTGGACTTCGCCAACAAAGAGATTACGGAAAACACCCGGGTCTCGTACCCCATTTATCACATTGAGAATGCCCTGGTTCCTTCGGTCGGCGAACACCCCAAAAACATATTTTTTCTCACGGCCGACGCCTTCGGGGTGCTGCCTCCGATTTCCACGCTGACCAAAGAGCAGGCCATGTATTACTTCATCTCGGGCTATACGGCCAAGGTGGCCGGCACCGAGGCCGGGGTGGTGGATCCCGAGGCCACCTTCTCCGCCTGCTTCGGCTCGCCGTTTATGCTGCTGCATCCCACCAAATATGCCGACATGCTCGGCGAGAAGATGGAGGCGTATAACACCAATGTCTGGTTGGTGAACACCGGATGGACAGGTGGCGGCTTCGGTGTGGGAAGCCGCATCAAGCTGCGCTATACCCGGGCGATGATCCACGCTGCTCTGCGCGGCGAATTGGACGAGGTGCCGTACGAAACCCACGAGATCTTCGGCCTTCGCATGCCCACGACTTGCCCCAATGTGCCGGATGAGATCCTCAATCCACGCAATACCTGGGAAAATAAGCAGGCCTACGACGGCAAAGCACAGAATCTGGCGGCCTCCTTCAAGTCGAATTTTGAGACCTTTGCGAATAAAGCCAGCCAAGAGGTGATCGAAGCCGGTCCTAAAACGACTATGGCGGCGAAATAGAAGCCTCGTGCTGCCCAACGCAAATATCCCGCGCCCGGACTTAAATCGAGCGCTATCGAAAAGACCGCTTCCGACGAAGCGGTCTTTTCATTTGCGATTTTGGCTTGGCCAGCGGCCAGGTGTCTCACCATTCGCAGAGGGGCGAATACAAACGGCTGCTGCTTGACATTTCTGAAAATTCTTGTCGCCGGGATTGCGATGAACTCCCTTCGAATCCGCATTTTTACAATCCCATCAAATTAACCCCCATGAAAAAGCTGTTTTCCCTGCTGGTGTTTTGTTTTTCAACTGCCCTCCTTACAGCGCAATCCATGTACTGGAATCCACTAAACCTCCGAAGCTTGGAGGGCAGTTCGATTCGCCCTTTTTCCTATTATGCATTTCAACCCGATGCCTCCTCCTTGCTCAGCCAGTTAAAAAGCGCACCGGCCGAGCGGCAAAACCCGGAAGGACTCGCCTTTTCCCTGCCCGATCCGGAGGGACGAGCTGTACGGGTGCAGCTCTGGGAAGTACCCGTGATGGCGCCGGCCCTGCAGCTGCGTTACCCATCCATTCGCACCTACGCCGGCTATGTAGCAGGGCGTCCTTCTGCCCGGGTTCGGGTGGATGCCACCCCGCGAGGGTTCCACGCCATGGTACTCGATCCTTCGGGCAGCTGGTACATTGATCCCATCGAACCCGAACTGGGAAGCCCCCACATCGCCTACTTTCGCAATCAATTGCCCGCACCGAAGGCCGGTTCTTTTCGCTGTAGCCTGAGCGGCGATCCGGTGCCGTCCTTGGAGGAACGCGGTACCCGGCGCGGGCCTACGCCCATCGGCGACGAATTGCGCGTGTACCGGCTGGCCGTTTCCGCAACCGGTGAATACACCCAATATCACGGCGGTACGGTCGACGGGGCGCTCGCGGCCATTGCCACGACGATGAACCGTGTGAATGGAGTATATGAACGCGACATGGCTCTTCGGATGGTTCTCGTGGAGAACAATGACCTCATCATTTTTACAGATGCCGCCACGGACCCCTTTACCAACGGCAACGAGATCAATCAGAACCAGAATGTGGTTGATCAGAATATCGGCAGTCAAAACTACGACATCGGTCATGTGTTCGACCGGGGCGGCGGTGGGGTCGCTTCGCTTCGCTCGGTATGCGATTTCGACCGGAAGGCCCGGGGATATACCTCCCTCCAGGTACCCGAAGGGGATCCTTTCGACATCGACTATGTGTCACACGAATTGGGGCACCAATACGGCGGCAACCACACCCAGAACAATTCCTGTAACCGGGTGAGCAGTGCGGCCTTCGAACCGGGCAGTGCATCGACCATCATGGGATACGCCGGTATTTGTGCGCCCAACCTTCAGAACAACAGCGACGATTATTTTCACGTGCACTCCCTGCAGGAGATGATCGATTTCACGGTCTTCGGCGGCGGCAATGGTTGTGCACAGATCCAGCCGACAGGCAACACGCCCCCTCAGATCCGAATTGATACGGGCGGCTGGGTTATCCCTTTCTCCACTCCCTTTGAGCTGAGCGGAACGGCTACCGATCTGGAAGGGGATTCCCTGACCTATTGCTGGGAGCAGTATGATCTGGGGCCGAGCACCACGCCCAACAATCCGATCGGCAATGCCCCCATTTTCCGCTCCTTCAAACCCACCCCGGATACCTTCCGGGTGTTTCCCCGCATAAACGATATTCTCAATGAGACCCAAACCCTGGGCGAAATTTTACCCACCTATAGCCGCGGACTCACGTTTCGCCTCTCGGTGCGCGACAATAGGGGAGGGATGGACTGGGAAGAGTTGACGTTTTCCGTATCCGACCTGGCCGGACCTTTTGAGGTGACTTCACAGGATGCGCCAACCAATTGGCAGGGAGGAGCTTTTTACACCGTCACCTGGGATGTAGCCGACACCGATGAACCTCCCGTCAGTGCCGACTCGGTATCCATCTTTCTGTCGCTGGACGGGGGTTTTACCTATCCCGTCGTCCTTGCCGAAAAGACGCCCAATGACGGCAGTCATCTCATTCGGGTACCCGAGCTGGACGATTCGTTCACAGGACGGGTGAAGGTCAAGGGATACCCAAACGTGTTTTTCAACATAAACCAGGCGCCCATCAGCATTGAACCCCCTTCTGGCCCGGGCTTTCTCAGCCATGCCGATGTGGAAAATGCGTCCACAACCTGCGGAGCAGATGAGGTGCGCATCCCCTTGTATGTGAGCACTTTTGGCGGGTTCTCGGACCCTATTTCCTTTGCGGCTGACGGCCTGCCCGATGCGGTTTCGGCTTCATTCCAGCCCGCTTCCGTAAGCGAAACCGATACGGTACAGCTCATTCTTACCGGGCTGGGCGATCTTCCCCCGGGTGCTCTTTCCTTCGACCTTACCCTCAGCTCTCCAACCGGTTCTGAATCTCTGGCCGTGGCTCTGCCTCTGAATGCCCCCCTGGGAACTCCGGATGTGCAAAGTCCGAGTCCCGGTGCCGTAGAGGTATCTACTCTGACTACGCTGGACTGGATGCCTGCGGCTAATGCCGAAACCTATCGAGTGATTTTGGCGGACAATCCCGATTTTGAAGACCCCATTTTGCTCGAGGAAGAAAATGACGGCAACTCGTTCGACCCCCGGGGCATCCTTCAGCCGAACACCACCTATTACTGGTCGGTTGCCGGGCAAAGCGATGCCTGTGGGGAAGGCCCTTCCGCGGCGGGCAGCTTTACGACAGAAGCGCACCAGTGTTTTACCTATGATGCCGAAGACGTCCCCATTACCTTCAGCAGTGCGACCGACTTCATCCAGTCCGATATCGAAGTGCCGGACAGCCTGATCATTCGAGATGTAAACCTGCGCGGGCTGGACGGCTCCTATGCCCCGAACCTGAGCGAGCTCACCTTCCTGCTGCGCGGCCCGGATGGCACCGAAGTGGAACTTCTCCGGCCCGAGTGTACCTCTGCAGGCACCTTTCTGATCGACCTGGATGAAGAGGCCGAGCTTCGAAGCTCGGATTGCCCCCTCAACCGCGGCAATACGCTGAAGCCTACTGGTTCCCTTCATCCATTTGACGGACTGAACGCCCAAGGCACCTGGTCGCTCATCATTCAGGATGACGGCACCATCGGCGGGCTGCGGAAGTGGTCGCTGGAAATATGCATTTCAGATCGCACCAGCCGAGTCGAAGGTCTGGACGCCTCCGCCGGCCTGGATTTTGCGATTTTTCCGAATCCCGCTACTGCCAGTATCCAAATTCGGGTGAACCTGGAACGGGAAGCCGATCTGCGTTTCGACCTCCTCGACCCCCTCGGGCGCAAGCTCCGCCAGCTCGACCTGGGCTCTTGGAGTGCCGGCACTCAGCAGTGGCGCGTAGATGTGAGTTCTCTGCCATCGGGATTGTACTGGGGCCGCCTGTATGATCTCAGGGGAAATCGCGTCGAAGCCCTGCCCGTGCAGCTTGTCCGTCCTTAGAAGACCGGGCGCGCTTCTTTGAGAGCGGCAGGGTAAGAGAGGGCGAAAGCCCCGATGGGTTTTTCCCGGGGGCTAAATGGCGGGAAAATCCGCCGGCCGGGCTTCGCGCATGAGCTCATAGACGGCTTCGAATACATCCTCCGGATTGGGCTTGGAAAAATAATCGCCATCCGAACCGTAAGGGGGCCGATGTTCATGTGCCGTGAGCGTGGTCGGCGGGGAGTCTAAATAGCGATAACCGCCCTGCACTTCCAGCACCTTGCGCATCATGAAGGCCGTTGCACCGCCCGGGAAATCTTCATCGAGGAAGAGGACGCGGTTGGTTTTCTTAAGCGACTCTACAATGCGGTGCTCCAGATCGAAAGGAAGCAGGGTCTGTACATCGATGAGCTCAACGGAGATTCCGCGCTTGGCGAGCCATTCGATGGCTGCTTCGGCCACGCGCACGCAGGAGCCATAGGTCACCAGTGTTAGATCATCTCCCTCGCGCAATACTTCGGGAACCCCCAGCGGCACGGTGAATTCGCCCAGGTTGTTGGGCATGGGCTCCTTGAGACGGTAGCCGTTTAGGCATTCGATCAGCAGGGCGGGGTCGTCGCTTTGGAGCATCGTATTGTACAGACCGGCCGCCTGGGTCATGTTGCGAGGCACCAGGACGTACATTCCGCGCAGGCTGTTTACGATCATACCCAATGGAGAACCGGCATGCCAGATCCCCTCCAGCCGGTGGCCGCGGGTGCGCACGATCGCCGGTGCTTTTTGCATGCCTCCGCTTCGCCATTGAAGGGTGGCCAGGTCGTCGGTAAGCGGTTCCAGGCCGTAAATGAGGTAATCCAGATACTGGATCTCGGCTATGGGGCGAAGGCCGCGCATGGCCATGCCGATCGCTTGTCCCATGATGGTCCATTCGCGTATGCCGGTGTCAAAAATGCGCTGCTCACCGTACTTTTTCTGCAGGCCTGCAAATCCTTGATTTACCCCTCCGATCTGGCCGAGGTCCTCACCGAAGGCATAGAGTTCGGGATGCTTTTCCATCGCCTTATCGAAAAAGGCATTCAGGATCTCAAAACCGTTTTTCAAAGGGGCGTCTTCGTCGTACCGGGCCGGAACAACGGGGACTTTCAGCGCGGCTTGGTCGGACCGGCTGTAGAGGTAGGTGTGGTAGCGCTCGGCGCCCATTTCATTGACCTCCCGAATCCAACGGATCAGGTTTTCGCGCGCCGGGCTGTCCTGGCCGGCTGTGAGGTATTGGGCGCGGCGGGCCAGTTGGAGCACTTCGCTGATGAGGGGATTCATCAGCCGGCCCAGCTCGGTGCGCAGTTCGTCCAGGCCGTCCGACTGTCCGGCGAGTTCCTCCACGATCGCCTTGAGCTGGTTCCAGCGGTTCTTGGTAGGGTTGTTGAAGGCTTTCCAGGCCCGGTCGCGGGCTTGTTTGACCGCTTTTTTTGCCTGTTTCTTTATGTCTTCAATCTGTTCGTCCGTGGCGATGCCTGAGGCCACCATCCACTGAGCCATGCGATCGATGCAATCGTGGTCGCGTTCCCAGGCGAGGCGTTCCTCGCTTTTGTAACGCTCATGGGAGCCGGAGGTGGAGTGGCCCTGCGGTTGGGTGAGCTCCTTAATATGGAGCAGCGCAGGGATGTGGGTGCGGCGAGTGGTTTCGGTGGACTCCCGGTACAATCGGACCATGGCCGGGTAGTCCCAGCCCTTCTCTACGTAGATTTGAATCCCCTTGCCGTTCTCATCCAGTTCGAAGCCTTTGAGCACCTCGGAAATACTTCCTTTCGTCGTTTGGTATTCGATAGGTACGGAAATGCCGTAACCGTCGTCCCAGACGGAAATGGACAGGGGCACCCCCTGAACGCCGGCGGCATTCAGGGTTTCCCAGAAGATGCCTTCGGACGTACTGGCATCGCCGATGGTACAAAAGCAAACTTCGTTCCCTTTCCTGGAAAAGGAGGATTCCTCTTCTTTTTCCCGGTACTTTTTGGAGGCAAGGGCCAGGCCGAGCGAACGGGCCATCTGGCCGGCCGTGCTGGAAATATCGGCGGATACGTTGTAGTGCTCGACATGAGGTAGCCACTGGCCCTGCTCATCCAGAAGAGGAGTGGCGTAGTGGCTGTTCATCTGGCGGCCCTTGGAAAAGGGGTCGTTTTCGGAATCGGCATAGAGCTGTGCAAAAAAGTCTTCTACGCTGGAGAGCCCGAGTGCGAACATAAGCGTCTGATCGCGATAGTAACCCGAGCGAAAATCCCCTTTTTGGAAGGCCCGCGCCATGGCGACCTGGGGAACCTCTTTTCCGTCGCCGATGATGCCGAACTTGGCCTTACCGGTAAGCACCTCTTTTCGGGCTAGCAAAGACGCTTCCCGGCTGATGCAGCAGATCTCGAAATCCCGTACGATTTCCTGGTGCGTAAGGCCGGTTTCTGCATTTTCTTTGGTACTTATGGCTTCCAGGACGGTGGTGTGCTCTAGCATGGGCAATTCAGTAAATAATTTGGTTAGGAAATGAGCGTAAAACCAAATAATATTTTGATAGGTAATTCAGGGCATAGGTAAAACTACAAAAAATTTGCCGCAAAAGCTTGGTTTCCTTGGGGTTTGCACTGACTGCCAAGGGGTTGGCTTTTCCTCGGAATGCACGCTCCTAAGCTGCATTGGCCAGCTGACCCAATGCCTTGGCCGGCACATTTGGGTTTAACAACTCATTAACCAATTCCGGTAGGGAATACTTTTTTATTGGAACGACTGAACCTATTTTTGTTTTTGCCAATTAGATTCATACAAACACAAATACAAGATGAAAAAACTTTTCACGCTCCTTTTTCTGTCTAGCCTGATGGTCAGCCTGGCCACGGCTCAGCAAACCAAAGGATACGAAGGCGAGTATCGCAGCCTGGATGTTGAACAAGAAGCTCAGGCCGCTGACGGCCCGGTGATGGTATTCGAAGCCGAGACCATGGACTATGGAGTTATCGAGCAAAATTCCGATCCCTACCGGGTGTTCAATTTTACCAATGAAGGCACCGAGCCCCTCATCATCAAATCGGCCCGGGGTTCCTGCGGTTGTACGGTTCCCACCTATCCTACGGAGCCCATTGCTCCGGGTGAAAGTGCCGAGATCAAGGTGCGGTATGACACCAAGCGCATCGGCAAATTCCGCAAAACGGTGACCCTCACCACCAATGGTGAGCCCGCTACCAAAGTTCTGACGATCACCGGCGAGGTGAAAAAGCCGGCTCCCGAACCCGAAGGTGTACCGGTAAAGGAAAACAATCCGTTCAGCCAGAAAGGCCAGTAAGTACGAAATGAAATAGTTGGAGTCTGCAACAGGCTCATCAGCAGCCTCGAAAGAATTTCTTTCGGGGCTGTTCTCGTTAGTGCCGGGGCATAAAAAACCCTTGCTCCGGAGAAGCAAGGGTCTCTAACCCAAACAAATAAACACAAAAACTACTTTTAGGTACCTTACAAGTATAACCTGTTTTGGCCTAAATAACAATGCTCTTCCCCAATTTTTGCGGTCAAATGTCTGGTAACAGCTTTCCTGCCTGAAGAGCGGGTCTTACTGGGCGTCGATCAGTTTGAAGTAATCCCGGAGCACCGTAAAAAAAGCCGTGCGCTGTCCGGAATCGGCAAACAGCGGACTAAAGGTGCTGTCGGGGTTTTGGATTTCCAGCGAATGCCCTTTCCGCAGGCTTCCATAGAGATCGAGAGCCAGGCGGCTGTATCCGGCCGGGGTCGGTTCGCGGAGGCGGTAGGTCCCCTGCGCTTCCCGGCTTTCCTCCGGTCTCCAGCTTATCCGGCAGCTGTCCAGCAGATGGCCCGGCGGAGCTTCGAAGAACAGATAGGCTTCGTCTTCCATCCAATTGTCCAGAATCACGGGAATAATCAGCGGCCGGCGGTCAGGTGCCTCCAGGGCCCGGAGGAGATAGCGGTCCATGCGGGTGTCCTTCCAACGGGACTGGGCATAATAAAAACTGCGCGTATTTTTGAAATACAAATGGGAAGGGGAAGAGGTGCGAAAGCGGGAGGCTTGGGTCTGGTCGGGGGGAGCATCGGCCCGGCAACTCCACAAGCCGAGGAGGAGGCATACCCCCAAAAACTTTTGTACCATTGCTATAATCTTTTTAAATGAACAAGCTCGGAACAAGATGCAATGGATAAAGTTGGTTGCCGGTGCACTCCTGCTGGGGGCAGTGGTCTGGATAGGCAATAGCTACCGGCCTTTCGGTTCCAGTCTTCCCCCCATGGGACGGCTGCTTTCTCCCTTCGAGGGATTCTGGCAACAAGCCGAGCCCGCTGACGGGCCCGCCGATCAGGAGTGGGTTATGGACGCCCTGGAGCAGCCTGTTCACGTCTATTTCGACGACCGCATGGTTCCCCATTTGTTTGCCGCGAACCCCGGCGACCTCTTTTTCGTACAGGGCTACCTCAGCGCCTGCTTTCGCCTTTGGCAGATGGAACTCACCGCTCGCAATACCTCGGGGCGCCTGTCGGAAGTGCTGGGGGAGGTAGCCCTCGATCACGATAAAACCCAACGCCGCCTGGGTCTGGCCCGGTCTGCCCGCGAAGTTTTGAAAGCCTGGCAAACCAATGAAGGCGAATTCAGCTTGCTGGAGGCTTACAGCGCCGGGGTGAATGCCTACCTCGCACAGCTTCGCCCGGCCTCCTTTCCGCTGGAGTACAAACTATTGGCCATCGAGCCGGAAGCCTGGTCGCCTCTCCACTCGGCTTGGGTGTACAAGTCCATGGTACAGACCCTCAACCAGCGCAACAAGGACGTAGAGGCTACCAACACCCTCCGGCTGCTTGGCGAGGAAACCTTTGACTTTCTTTTTCCCGAACACAACCCCAGGCAATCGCCTGTCATTCCCTCCTCGGTAGACTGGCCCTTTGAGCCTCTTACCGTGCGTTTGCCGGACAGCCTCTTTCCGGCTCAACTGAGCTTTCAGCACGATCTTCTGGAGCAGCCTCCACGATTTGCCGGCAGCAACAACTGGGCGATCAGCGGCGAGAAGACCCAGTCGGGCCGCCCCCTTTTGGCGAATGATCCGCACCTTCCGCTCTCCCTTCCCAGCATTTGGCAGGAATTTCACCTGCATTGTCCCCAATTCAATGCCTACGGCGTAACGGTGCCGGGCCTTCCCGGGATCATTATCGGGTTCAACGAGCAGGTGGCCTGGGGCATGACCAATGTAGGGCAGGATGTACTGGACTGGTATCGCATCGATTGGGTGGATAAAAAAGGGCTGATCTACTGGCTGGACGGTCAGCATCGAAAAGCGACGGTTTCGGTCGATACCTTTCGGGTCCGAGGCCGCAGCGAGCCCATGCTGGACACCCTCGTTCACACGCACTGGGGGCCTCTCATCTACGAAGACAAGGAAGACCCCCGGCAGGATCTGGCCATGCATTGGATCGCCAACGAGCCTACACCGGAAAAGCCTTTCTACGAGTTGGGGACCTTTCTCCGGTTTATGAAAGCCGAAAGCGTAGACGAGCTGTCGAAAGCGCTGATCGGATTTGACAACCCCGCCCAGAATTTTGTTTTTGCCGATCGGGCGGGTACGATCGCACAGTTCGTAAACGGCCGCTTTCCCCTCAAATACGAGGAGCAGGGGCGCTACGTTCAGGACGGCCGCGCGACGGCCAACGGCTGGCAGGGCTACATCCCCCAGGAGCACAAGCCGCGGGTCATCAACCCGGCCCGGGGCTTTGTGGCCTCTGCCAATCAGCGCTCCACGGCGCCCGACTATCCCTACTACTACAACGGCCGCTTCGATGACTATCGCGGGCGGTACATCAACGACCGGCTGGATACCGCCACGGCCTGGACCGCCCGGGAGGTCATGGAACTGCAATTGGACAACCACAGCCTGTTTGCGGTCGAAGCGGTTCCCCTTTTGCTGGCTCGCCTGGACACCGGCAACCTGAGCCTGGCCCAGATCGAATTTCTGGAGTTTTTTCGCCAGTGGGATCACAGTTTCGACGCCTCCGATCAGATGCCGATCTTTTTTGAAGAGTGGTATCAGCGCTGCTTTCGGCGGACCTTCGACGAGCTCTACGAAGCCTCGGAATACGGAACAGTTCTGTTTCCCGAGAAATGGCGCTTCCTGGAATTGCTGGCCTCCCAGAACGACCATCCGATTTTTGACGTGGCCGAAACCCAACAGCTCGAAAATGCCGACAGCGTGGTTTCCTGGGCTTTTCGGGAAGCTTTCCGCGATTGGTGGAAACCCTTGCTGTCCGAGGAGTGGCACTGGAGCCGGTACAACAATCTCGAGATCAAGCATTTGCTCCGCATTCGCGCCTTTTCTACCGGTGAGGTGAATACAGGGGGCTATTCCCAGGCCCCCAATGCGGTGCGTTCCGGCCACGGCCCCTCCTGGCGGATGGTGGTCGAGCTCGGCGACCCACCTCAGGCATGGGGGGTGTTTCCCGGCGGGGCCTCCGGAAATCCCGGCAGTCCATTCTATGCCAGCCAGGTTCGGGACTGGGCGAGCGGAAGGTACTATCGCTTGCGCTTCCCGGCTACCTTTTCCGATCTGGCACCCACGGCCCTGGCCTTTTGGCAGTTTAAAAGCTCCGAAAAATGATGCGTGCACTTGCCTTTCTTCTCGTCTTCCTCTTGTTGGGGTTTGCACTTCAGTGGATTTCTCCCTGGTGGACCCACCTGTTGGCCGCCCTGTTGGCCGCCTTCTTTTTCCTGGCCTCTGAGCGACGAGCTTTCAGTCTCGGCCTTTTGGCAGGTGCGCTGCTGTGGGGCGGGTTGGCCTTGTATCTCGATCTCCGCAATACAGGCATTCTGAGCCGTAAGATGGGGCAACTGCTGGGAGACGTGAACCGGCCGGCCCTTTTGGCCCTTACGGCTGCTGCAGGAGGCCTTCTGGCGGGCCTGGCCGCCTGGTTCGGCGCGGTGCTTCGTCGGGTTTTATGGCCGGTTCGTTAGGCTTTTTCCACGCTTCATCTAGCAGCCCTTGCAGCACATGCCTGCATTTCGTATTTTATGGATATGAAATCGAAACACCACAGAGGCCGCTGTCGAAAACGCCACGGTCGCAAGCCTGGAGAGAAAAGCACTCCTCAGGATTTTTACCGCCACTTTGCAGTTTATCTGGCGATGGGCGCCTTTTTCTTCTTTCTGAATTTGTTCACCGCTCCCGGAAGCTGGTGGTTCTATTGGCCCATGCTGGGGTGGGGGATCGGGCTTTTCTTTCACTTCCTCGCTACCTTCGTATTGCAAGATGATGCAGTGGATGAGGAATATAAACAATTGCCCCTGGGCGATGCCGAAACCGAAGAAGAGCTGGAGCTGAAGGAACCCCAGAAAAAATGGAGTGAGCGGGACCTGGTTTAGGTGCGGGGTCTCAGCTTGACGACCAAGCCCAGCCCGAAACGGGTAGAGAGTCCTATGTTTTCTCCTCGCAAAAAAGAAGCCCATTGGCCCACGAGCCCCAGATTTTTGAGCAGTTCCACATATAGGGTGGCTCCAACCCGCACCCAACTCGAACCTGCTCCACCCTGTATGTCTTCATCCACCCCTGCATTGAGGCTCCGCAGAAATTCCAGCCAGATATCGCCGTAAAATCGACCGTATCCATAGCCCATCCGAAATTGAAGGGGAAGGGCAAAGAGAGCTTCCGGCAGCAAACGGAAATCCACGCCGGTTTGCCCCATGAAAAAAAGACCGTGATCAAAGCGGTACTGAGCGGTGAGGCGTCCGTGGAAGAAGACGGCCTTTTGACCGATAGGGGTTTCTGTATCTACCGGGTAGTTGGACAGGGGAAACGTGAGCCCAAGCCCGGTAATGAGATTCCAGCTTCCGGAGGTCCGCCGCCGGTAGAGGTTGCGGTATTTGAGGTAAAGGCTGCCGTCCTGCAGGCCCCGGTTCGTCGGATCGATCCACAGAAAAGGCAGATTGACAAGCAGGCTGAAATCGCGGGAGAATCCGTGTTCGGCAAACAGGTTCATCGACTGGGTGCTTACGGCCTGTGCGCGAGGCTCAGATCCGAAAACATAGGTCCGATAGGCATCGTATCCATAGCTCAAGGCCAGATCGGTGGATCGGGCCCCCGGCATGAAACCACTGACGGGCCCCTGAGCCTGGGTACTACCCAGGATGAGGAGGAAAAAGGCGGTGCGAAACAGGTGCGTCATTCCGGCTCAAAGATAAGGTCCTTCACGAGGGCGGGATGTCCGTCGCGTTACAGCTCAGCCGGCAGACGGCGGCTTTGGCCGCAAAGGAAAAATAAGACTATATTTGACCCTCTTTTTATAGCAAGTGAATGGAAGTAGAGCGCTCGGATAGTCTGGTCATTATCCCTACATACAATGAGCGAGAAAACATCACCCGGATCGTTCGTGCCGTTTTTGCACAGGATGTACCTCTCCATGTTCTGGTGGTGGACGACGGCTCACCCGACGGTACGGCGGAGCTGGTCAAGGACCTTCAGAACCAGCATCCCGGGCAATTGTTCCTGCTCGAACGCTCGGGCAAGCTGGGACTGGGTACGGCCTATATCACCGGCTTTCGCTGGGGGCTGGAACACGGCTATGAATTTCTGCTCGAAATGGATGCCGACTTCTCCCACAATCCCGATGATCTCTCGCGTCTGCGCGCTGCCTGCCTGGAAAAAGCCGACCTGAGCGTAGGTTCGCGCTACGTGCGGGGCGGCCGGCTGGACAACTGGCCTTTCCTTCGCATTTTGCTGTCCTATGGCGCCTCTCTCTACGTGCGCCTCATTACCTGGATGCCCGTCAAAGACCCCACCGCCGGATTTGTATGCTACCGCCGAAAAGTGCTCGAGACCATCGATCTGGACAAGATCTCCTTCGTGGGCTATGCCTTTCAGATTGAGATGAAGTACGCAGCCTGGCAACTGGGCTTTCGGATCAAGGAAGTACCCATCACCTTTACCGACCGGGTAGAGGGCACTTCCAAGATGTCCAAGAACATCATTCAGGAAGCCGTGCTGGGCGTGCTGCAAATGCGCTGGCGCAGCTTCTTCTCCTCCTACGCCGTTTCGGTGAGCTGATCCCGGCCAAGCCGGAAATGTCACTGAACGTTCCGCCCAAAGGGCTGATGAATTGTAAAATATTGAGCACCAACTAATTATAAGCAAGGGGCTCATTGGCTGCCCCTATTGTCTGTACCCAAATCCGGGCATCAAAAACTTTGCCACGGTCCGGGTATTACGGATGATCCTTCGGATATCTGCATCGAAGCCCCCGGCATGAGAGCTTGAAAATAAAGGTGCTTTCAGCCATTTATCGTCATTGTTCACGGT
>CAZQSF010000055.1:0-27309 GCA_964595955.1 uncultured Saprospiraceae bacterium | reverse complement strand
ACCATTTTAAAATGAGAATGACGCATGAAACCCGCCTCTTTTTCGCCTACTCTTCGTTAAAAATCCTCGCCGTAGCTCAGGCTATGCCAGGCCAGCCCTCCCGCTTCGCGGTTCACGAGCCTTCGCTCGCTCATGCCTTGATTAGACGAAAAATAGACCAGTTTCTTTATACGCCATCTTCAATTTAAAATGGTATTACTCCACCGATAAGAAGTAAGGCCTGGGGCCATAGCCCGAAAGGCGAAAAAGTTGTGAGCTTCCCGGCTGAGAACACCGGGGAATCTTGGACGGACCTGAGGTTTGCTTCGTTCATTTAGCATGAAAATACATCCGCTCCGTTCGTGGGTAGACAGGTTTGGTAAACCGGCCGTTCTTTCCTCGAAAGGTCTACCTGCGTGTCGTTTGGCACATTCAACCCAACGAGCCATCCTGTGACCCAGTTATTGCGAATTGGCCGGCTTTTCATCCCCACCCTTCTCTGGCTGGGTTCTCCCTTTCTTTTTTTTCACTCTTGCGCCAACTACCGGCCGCACTATCATACCTCCGTCCGCCAATGGGCCCGGCAGCCCGCCCCGCCGGAAGATTCCATTGTCCACCGGCTATTCCTTCTGGGCGACCTGGGCAGCGATCCTGCCCCGGACAGTTTTCCCGTCATCGACATGCTGGAGCACCACCTGAAGGCGGCCCCATCTGCGAGCAGCCTGTTGCTGTTGGGGGATCTGGTTGCCGGCCGGGGAGAGAAACCGGCAAAAACCGGACAGAGCAGGGGGCTTCAAAAAATGCTGGACGCTGCCCGAAGCTTTTCGGGTCAGATCCTCGTCGTTCACGGAGAGCGGGACTGGTCCTACGGCATAGCGGGGCTGGATAGCCTGCACCGGTTCATCCGAACGCAGCTGCCCGGGCACCGCATCGCATTTACCCGACCGGGTTGTGGCGATTTGAAGGAGGTGGAGGTCACGCCCAACCTCAGCATCCTGCTCCTGGACAGCCCATGGTGGCTGACCGACTGGAAAGACAAATACCGCATCAACAGCGGTTGTGAGGTCAAAAGTCGCCAGGGCCTCTCTATTCGGCTGGAGGAGACCCTGAAAAATAGCCGCGGAAAGAATATACTCCTCGCCATGCACCACCCCCTGCAATCCAGTGGAGCTTACGGCGGCGCCTTCCCCTTAAAAACCCACCTTTTCCCCTTGACCGAACTCAACAAAAACCTGTGGATCCCCCTTCCGTTTGCGGGCTCGCTCTACCCGCTGTACCGCTCCACCATCGGGGGACCACAAGACCTGGCCTACTATCGCTATCGGGATCTGTACCAAATGCTCATCCCCCTGGCCCGCGAAAACGGTCCCTTTCTTTTCGCCGCCGCTCATGAGCACGGGCTGCAATACTTCGAAGCCGAAGAGCAACATTTTATCGGAAGTGGCTCGGCGGTTAGGCAAGATCCGCTGCACCGAGACCGGGGTACCCGTTTCGGGTACGGCCATCGGGGTTTCGCCGAACTCCTGTTCCTGAAAGGAGGCGCCGTCTGGCTCGCCTTCCGGGTGCCGGACGACAAGAACCCGGGCGGACGCGTCGTATTCCGGGAAAAGATCAAAGCCCCCCTACCCTACCTCAAACGCGAGGCGGAGCCAACCTATCCGCTATATGAAAGCGGAACCCGACTGTTTCGTCAGCCCATCAGCGCTTATGATTTCAGTCATTCCCGCCTCGGCAATTGGCTCTGGGGAAAAAACTATCGAACGCTCTAACAAGAACCCATGAGCTTTCCCATGTTGGACCTGTACCGGTTTCGCGGGGGGGTGACGCCCCTTCAGCGGGGCGGCGGATATACGACCAACACCCTCAAGCTCAGGACGCAGAACGGGCAGGAGTACATCATGCGAAGCGTGGAAAAAGACCCGAGCCGAACCCTTCCCTATCCCTTCAACAAGTCCTTTGCACTAAGCGTGTTGCAGGATCAGTTCAGCGGCATTCATCCGTTTGGAGCCCTGCCCATTTCCGGGCTTTGCGAGGCTGCAGGCATCCTGCATACCAACCCCAGGCTCTATTTTGTACCCAGGCAACCCGGCCTGGCGCCGCACAACACCTCCTTGGGCAACGGAGTATATCTGGTGGAAGAACGTCCGGACGGGAATTGGGGGGATGCGCCCTTTTTCGCTAATGCGCCCAACATTGTGGGCACCGAAACCCTGTACGACCGGCTGACCTCAGGCGAGCCCGCCCTACTCGATCAGAAAGCCCTCGCCCGGGCCCGCCTTTTCGACCTCCTGATCGGCGACTGGGACCGGGATGCCGATCAGTGGCGATGGGCCGAGCTGCCCACCGACAGCCAGACCTGGTACCGCCCCATACCGCGCGATCGCGATCAGGCCTTCAGTCGCTTTGAGGGCATTTACATGGGCTTGGTGCGCTTCCTGGTCGGGCCGGCCAAACAATTCGGCACCTACGGGCCCACCATTCCCAACCACATCCGGTGGTCCTGCTACAGCGCCCTGGATTTCGACCGCACCTTTCTCACCGAACTGGAGTGGCCGGAAATGAAAGCCGAGGCCCTCCACTTGCAGCAAAGCCTGACCGACTCGGTGATCGACCGGGCTTTTGCGGAGGCCTGGCGCCCTTACGTGCAGGAGCAAAGTCCCGATGTAGTAAACAACCTCAAAAGCCGACGCGACAACAGCCTGAAGATTGCACAACGCTTTTACGAGCACATCTCCCGCCTGGTGGATGTCAAGGGAAGTCTGCAAAAGGACGGCTTCGAAATCGAGCGCCTGCTGGACGGCCGCACCCGGGTCCGGGTCTGGCAACTCACCGATGCTGGACAAAAGGCCCGGTTGCAATACGAGCGCACCTTCCGGGCGGAGGAAACCCGGGAGATCCGCCTTTTCGGAATGGACGGTGCCGACCGCTTTGAGCTGAAGGGGTACAGCCGCCGCAAAGGCAGCACGCTGCGCCTGATCGGTGGGCTGGGACCGGATACCCTGCGAGACGCGTCGCGCAACCGGGGATGGAAAAAAAGCAACCGGTACTACGATTTCGAAGGGGAAGCGATGTCGCTGAGTCCGAGCCGGGAAACCCGCCTCATCAGGTCCGACGATCCCAGCCTGCTCAGCTACAATCCACTGGGGCACGACTACGCCTACCACCGCCTTACCCTCCTTCCGGATGGGGGATTCAACCCGGACGATGGCGTCTTTCTGGGCTTTTCGGCCGACCTCAAAACCTACGGCTTCAAAAAAGAGCCCTTTGCCACCCGGCAGATCCTGGAAATGCGCTACGCGTTTAGGACCAACGGCTTCCTGGGCAGATACCGGGCCACCCTGGTGGATGTGCTGGGCAAATGGGAGTTCTTCTTCGATTTCTACTTTTCCAACCCTCTGTATGCCAACAACTTCTATGGTTTCGGCAACGATACCCCCAATTTCGAGGAAGAGCGGGGCCTGGATTACAACCGGGTGCGCATGCGCAAGATCCTGCTTTTCCCCGCCCTGATGAATCAGCGAAACACCAGCAGCCTGATCGCCTTCGGCCCCTGGCTTGAGGCCATACAGGTTTCCTCTACCGGCGACCGCTTTATCGACGAAGTAGCCGAGGAACTGGGCCCGAACACCTTCGGCAACAAAACCTTCCTCGGTCCTCGCCTATTCATCCAATACGACAACTTCGACAGCGAAGTTTTTCGCACCCAGGGGATGAGCGTTTTCCTGGATGCCGGATGGCGTTTTCAGCTCGAACGCCCCCAGCGAAATTACCCCTACCTAAACCTCCACCTATCCTTTTACTTCCCGTTGGACGCAGCCCGGAGTCTCATCTTCGGCACTCGCATCGGCGGCATGCACCTCTTTGCCCAGCCCGATGAGTTTGAGTTCTATCATGCGGCTACGCTCGGAGGCCTGGGGCCAAACGTCAACATCAGAGGCTTTCGCCGCGACCGCTTTTCCGGTCGTACCGCCTTCTTTCACAACCTGGGCTTGGAATATGAGCTCTTCCGGTGGGAGAACCGGCTCCTTCCTCTCGCCGGCGGGCTCACCCTCGGCCTGGACTACGGGCGGGTTTGGATGCCCGGCACGCCGGCCGGCAACTGGCACTTCGGCTACGGAGGCGGTTTCTTTCTCAACCCAATCGACCTGATTTCCTTCCGGGCCGGATTGTTCCGCGGCAACCGCGAGACGACCACCTTTACCGCCATCCTGGGTTTTTTCTTTTGAGCTTATACGGATTTCAGGATAAAATGACCTTTCTACCAAGACCTATTTTATCCTGAAATCCGTGAATACCGCTTCAAGTATGAAATAACTTCTAGGTCATTTCATACTTGAAACGGTATTATTGGTAGTTTTGTGGTTTGGGTTTACTTTTAGCGAACGATTGCAAGAAAAAAACGAATCCGCCATGAAAGAAGGATGGGTGAAAGTCTTTGCCGCTACCGAAGAGTACCAGGCCCGCATTGCTGACGACGTACTGAAGCAACACGGCATCGAGAGCCTGGTGGTGGGCAAACCCGATTCGGCCATTCCCAGCATCGGGCAGGCCGAACTCTACACCCCGGCCGAAAAGGCCGAAGAAGCCCGCAAGATCCTCCGCGAGAAAGACCTCGTTTGACCGAACCGGCCCACCTGCTGAAACGATACGTCCACCATGGCTGAAACAGCTTATTTTGCTTCCGGCTGCTTCTGGAGTAAGGAATACGCCTTCAGCCGCCTGGATGGCGTCCTGGCTACCCGGGTGGGCTACGCGGGCGGCCATAGCCCGAATCCGACCTACCGGCAGGTCTGCACCAAAACCACCGGCCATGCGGAAACCGTTGAGGTGGTTTTTGACCCTGCCGAGATCTCCTTTGCGGAACTGGCCCGCTTTTTTTTCGAAATCCACGATCCTACCGCCCCGCGTCCCAGCCCATATCGCTCCGCTATCTTTTTCACGTCCGAGGCCCAGCGAGAGGTCGCTCAGGCTCTGCTCGAGATGCTGACGCAGCGAGGCTTACAGCCCCTTACGGAACTGAGTCCGGCAGATCGCTTCTGGGAGGCTGAAGAACGCCACCAGCAATATTGCACCCGGCGCGGCTTTGAGCCGAAGGTCAAACGCAAAACCCGTTTTGTCGGCGAACCCGGTGCTGCCGATCACTGAGCATTCCCCGGGGCTTCGGTATCTTTGCCGGCATGAACTGGGGTTCCCTCATCCCCATATCGTCCTGGTTGCCCGCCTACAAACGCAAATACGGGATCGCCGACCTGCAGGCGGGCCTCACGGTGGGTGTCATGCTCATTCCACAGGGTATGGCCTATGCCCTGCTGGCGGGTATGCCCCCTATCTACGGGCTTTACGCAAGCCTGGCCCCTCTGGTTTTGTACGCCTTTTTCGGTACCTCCATGCACTTGTCCGTAGGCCCTACGGCCCTGGTATCCCTCTTGGTTTTCACAGGCCTGAGCCCGCTTGCGGAGGCCGGTAGCGGCGAGTACATCGCCCTGGCCATCGGGGCCGGGCTCATCGCCGGGCTACTGCAGATCCTGTTGGGCTTGTTCCGCCTTGGCTTTCTGGTCAACTTTCTATCCAACCCGGTGCTGACGGGCTTTACCTCGGCGGCAGCTTTCATTATCGGCTTCAGTCAGCTCAAGCACTTGCTGGGGCTGGAGATCACCACCAGCGGACGAATTCCCGAGTTGCTGCCCCAGTTCTGGCAAAGTCGCGGAGACGTCCACGGGCCGACCCTGGTCGTCGGCCTGGTCAGCATAGCCCTCATGGTAGGTCTGCGCCGCTGGCGAAAGTCGATTCCGGCCGCCCTGGTGGCCGTTATGCTGGGAACGGTCGTTACGTGGCTGGGGCGCCTCGACCTCCAGGCAGGCCTGGCCATTGTGGGGGCCGTACCCAAGGGGTTGCCCCCATTCGCCTGGCCGATGCTCGATTACCGGGAGGTTGTGCGGCTTCTACCGCTCGGCCTCACCATTACCCTCATCAGCTTTATCGAGTCCCTGGCTATTGCCAAAGCCATTCAGCGCCGCCATTCCAACTACAGCATCCGGCCCAATCAGGAATTGCTCGCCCTGGGTATAAGCAAGATCGGCGGAGCGCTCTTCAGCGCCTTTCCCACCACGGGCAGCTTTACCCGATCGGCAGTCAATGAACAAGCTGGGGCCAAAACAGCCCTCTCCTCCCTGGTGGCAGCGGCCCTGCTAACCCTGATCCTGTTGTTCTTCACGCCCCTATTCTACTTTCTGCCCAAAGCGGTCCTGGGAGCCATCATCATGATGGCCGTGGTAAGCCTGGTCGACCTGGAAGAGATGCGCTACTTGTGGCGCACCGACCGGCGCGACTTCCTCACCTTTGCCGCCACCTTTACCGCGACCCTCTTGTTGGGTATTCAGGTGGGCATTGCGGTGGGGGTCGTGCTGTCCCTGGCTCTGATGATCTACCGCCAGAGCAAGCCGAATATGGCCGTTTTGGGTCGCCTGCCCGGTACGACCTATTATCGCAATGTTCGCCGTTTTGAGCAGGCCGTACAGCACGACGGCCTGCTGATCGTGCGTTTTGACGCCCCCTTGTACTTCGGCAACGCGAGCTATTTCAAGGACCGGCTGATCCGTTTGACGGAGCAGGAGCCCCGCGACCTGGACATGCTCGTGCTCGATGCATCCGCCATGCCCGATATGGATTCGACCGGAGCCAAAGCGCTGGCCGACGTAATGGATTACGTGCAAGGGCGACAGTTGCGTTTCGCGCTGTCCGGGGCCACCGGCCCGGTCCGGGACCTCTTAAAGCGGCACGGCCTCATGGAGGCGATCGGCCGCGACAACCAGTTTCTCTACATTCAGGATGCCGTAGCCGCTCACCGGAAGGAAGACCCGACCACCCCGCACGATCCCACCCAGACCAACATCTGAAGAGCCCGGCCCAATCAATGCCCCAGTGGCATTTTCCAGCTTTTTTTCACCTCGGTGAGAATGAAGGAGCTTTGAACCTGCCGGATGTTATCCAGTGCGGCCAAGCGGTTGACGATGAAATCCTGGTAGCTGTCCATATTGGCCGTAATGACTTTTAGGAGGTAATCGAACTGGCCGGCCACGTGAAAGCACTCCTGCACCTCCTCCAGGCTCTGCACCTCTTTTTCAAACTGCTGGATCAGGGGCTTGGAGTGTTCTTTCAGGGAAACGTTGCAATAGGCCACCAGGCGCCGCCCCAGTTTTTCGCGATTGAGTATGGTCACGTATCGCTCGATGTAGCCCTCCTGCTCGAGCCGCTTGATGCGCTCGTACACAGGGGTAATGCTCATGCCCAGGCTGGCGGCAATCTCCTTGTTGGTCCACTTGGCATTTTCCTGCAACAGATCCAGGATGCGCAAATCAATGGCGTCCGGCTGACGGGCGGGGGAAAATTTTTCGGCGGCCATAGGGGGATATCAGCTTTGGGAAACCGGTTTTTCTGACTTTACCAAGATAACAGAAATATTTCCTCGAGGCGACATTCATCATAGGAGGATCGTCCGAAAAGCATGAGTTTTATAGAAAAAGCCATGGATCGCAAGTACCGCCCCGAAAGCTTGATGATGTCTTACGGCTATAAGCCGAAATGGTCGGAAGGCGCCATCAAATGCCCCATTTTTCAGACCTCGACCTTCGTTTTTGAATCCGCTGAGGAAGGCAAGGCCTTTTTCGAGTTGGCCTACGACCTGCGGGAGGCCGAACGAGGCGAAAAGCTGGGATTGATTTACAGCCGCCTCAACAATCCCGACCTGGAGATCCTGGAGAATCGCCTCTGCCTTTGGGACGGCGCTGAGGAAGCCGCCGTATTCGAAAGCGGCATGTCGGCCATCAGCACGACCCTTTTTGAGTTTCTGGCACCCGGCGATGTGCTCTTGTACAGCAGTCCGGTATACGGCGGAACGGAGCATTTCATTCATGAGGTTTTGCCCAAATTCGGAGTCAAGGTGATGCTTTTTGAAGCGCACACTACAGCCGAAGAGCTGAAAGAAAAACTGGAAGCGTCCGGCCTGGCCGATCGCCTGGCCATGATCTACGTAGAAACGCCGGCCAATCCCACCAATACCATGATCGACCTGCAGGCCATGCATCGCCTGGCCGAGCACTTCAGCCGGCCCGAACGCCGCGTACTATTCGCCGTGGACAATACGTACCTGGGTCCGCTGTGGCAACACCCCATGGAGCATGGGGCCGATCTGGTGATCTACTCGGCTACCAAATACATCGGCGGCCACAGCGATGTGATCGCCGGGGCCGTACTCGGCAGCCACGACCTCATTCACCGGGTAAAAACCTTGCGCACCTTCCTCGGCAATATGGCCGGCCCCTGGACGGCCTGGCTCCTGATGCGCAGCCTGGAGACCCTCAAAGTCCGCATGCAGCAACAAGCCGAAAATGCACAGCAGGTGGCTCGCTTTCTGCACAAGCACCCCAAGATCAAGACCATCTATTATCCCGGCCTGCTCACGGAGGCAGACGGTGAGCAATACACGATCTTCAAACGCCAAAGCCGGTCGCCCGGCGCGATGATCGCCTTCGAACTGCACGGAGGAGAAGCCGAAGCCTTTTCCTTTCTCAACCAGCTTGGCCTGATCAAGTTGGCCGTGAGCCTGGGCAGCACCGAATCCCTGGCCCAGCACCCGGCGACGATGACCCATGCCGGCATTCCGCGGGAACAGCAGGAAGCCATCGGCATCACCGAAGGCCTGGTGCGCCTGAGCATAGGTGTGGAACACGACCAGGACCTCATCGCCGATCTGGAGCAAGCGCTGGAAGCGGTGCCGGCGAACAAAGAACAGAGTGTAGAAGTATCTTGAGTTGCTCTCGCGTTCTGAACCCGCAAAGCAGGGGCTCTTAAACCTCGAGGCCGCTTTTCCATCTCATTGGAAAAGCGGCCTTCCATGCTCAACCGAAACTGCGTTTTCTTCCTGGGGCTGGCCTTGGCAAGTGTTGTTCACGGACAAACCGATCTGCCGGACAGCATCCGGCACGGCGGCCTCAGCCGGCAATACATCCTTCACCGCCCGCCCGGCGCCGACACCCTGGGCCAACTGCCCCTGGTGCTCACCCTGCACGGGGGTGGTGGCTCAGCAGCCAGTGCGATCCATTTCACCCAACTCAATCCCGTAGCGGACCAGCACGGCTTTCTGGTGGCCTATCCCCAGGGCTATACCGCCCTGCCCCTGGGCGGCTTTGCCTGGGCCGACGGCCGCGGCACGCAGGCCGACCTCGACGGCATCGACGATGTGGGCTTTCTCCTCAGCCTGCTGGATACGCTCATTGCCGCACATGCTATCGACACGAGCCGGATCTACCTCAACGGCTTTTCCAATGGCGGTTTCATGACGCAGCGCATGGCCTGTGAAGCACCGGAGCGCTTTGCGGCCATGGCCTCCCTGGGCTGTACCATGGACACCAGCCTCTACGCCCGATGTAAGCCCGGCCAGCCCATACCCATGTTGCTCCTGATGGGTACGGCCGATCCCTTTGTGCCTTACGAGGGCGGGCCTATGAACGGGCCGGTATTGCCGGTAGTGGCCGCGGACAGCCTTTTTGATTTCTGGTCGGCCAACAACGGCTGCCAAACCAGCCTGCCCCCCACAGACCTGCCCGACCTTGTGCCCGAAGACAACTGCACCGCTACCCGCTTCGACCGCATCGACTGTGCCTGCGAAGCCGATGTGCGGCTCTTCCGGATCAACGGAGGCGGCCACACCTGGCCGGGCGTTGAACTGCCGGCCTATGAGCTCATCGCCGGAGAGACGAATGAGGACATCCAGGCCAGTGCGGAACTTTGGGCCTTTTTTCAGCCATTTACACGCTGTGATGAGGTTGTTTCCATTCAGGAAGGGTTTCGAGAAAGTGCCGATGTGCACATTTTCCCCAATCCGGCCCGGGCTACCTTGCACCTGCAGGCCAATGCCCCCATCCGGGCGGTTCGGTTTGTGGATCTGAACGGCCGGCGCAGAGCTTGGATCGAGATGCACGCTTCCGAGGGTAGCCTCTCGCTGGATGGCATGCCTCCCGGACTGTACGGATTGAAGATCCACATGCAAGACGGCAGCCTGTTGGTACGGCAGATTGTCGTTCAATAGATGGGCGATCCGGGGGTAAGTAGAGAAGCAGGATTACCCCATGGCGATCGGCCGGGGGACAGCCCGGTTTAGCCGTCCGGCAACTGCGCAATGTGGAGCCGTACCTTCGACCTCCGTGCTGAACCCGCTCGTTCCGGTTATGGAGTGCTACAGGTGCTGATCGATCCGGACGGCAATGCCAATGCCGTCCGGATCCACAACGACCAGGCTGTCCGGGCCGCCAGCGTTCTCGTCGGCTTCCTGTTCCGGTTTTATCCCCTCTGCCTTGAGCCGGCGCTGTATGGACCGCACATCCTCGAAGGCAGCCAGGGGCTGCGCCTCCTCATCCCAGCCGGGATGGAAGGGGGGATGTTCCCGTCAAACATACCCTGGAATAATCCGATGAGGGCATTGCCGTTTTTCATGATCAGGTACTTGCCGGCCTCATCTCCGCCCAAAACTGAAAAGCCGAGCTTTTCGTAAAACGCTTTGGATGCGCCCAGATCCTTCACGCTGAGACGGATGGAAAAAGCTCCTAAATGCATGGCATACGGGTTTTTAGATTTGGACCTAAATGCAAAACCTTCGGTTTTGCAGTGTGCGTTTGAGTTTGAGTGTGGGAGTGGTTGATTGCATACGGGATCACTCCTTCAGTACTTTTGAGATTGTACTTAGTTGGAAAAGCCTTAGTGGATCAGGCCTTTTCTATATCCGTATTGTATAGCACCGGCATCTGCCCTGCCCAGCGATTCCAGAGCGCGGGATCGGTGATCAGGTCGGCCATGAAGTGAGCGACGTTGATACGGCTGGTCTTTCCCGGGTCGAACAGGGCGCTGCGCGTGGGCGAGGGATGGATGTGGTAGTCGGTCACCCTTTCTTCGTCGATCAGACCGTCCGGGCGGACGGCCACCCACTCGATATGCGGATCGTCCTGCCCAACCCGGGTGCGCAGGTAATCGGCGGCCTGCTCGTTGTCCACATGGGGCGGCAACAGCAGGCGCAGCAGCCCGGTGGCGATTCGTTCGCCGGCCGTAGCGGGCTCGTCCAGGTCGCGATTGCGCACCCCGGCGGAGTTCATGAGTACGTACTTCACCGGCTGTGCCGGCGCACTGGCCCGAATCGCCTCACACAGGCGGCGGGCCGCATCGGTCACCAGCCGGCGAGGGGGGCCGTAAACGCCTTTCCAACTGAGATTGTGCCCCAGGCAGGAGGCTACGGCCTGGCAACCTGCCACCTGCCGGACCATTTCTTCATGGCTAAGGTCCTGCAAGCTGGCCTGCAGCAGATCCAGCTGCTCCGGATCCCCGCCCAGAAATCCGGTCAGTTTTTCCGGCGAGCGCGCGATGGCCCGCACAGTATGCCCGCGCTGCAACAGCTCGCGAACCAGCAGCCGGCCGGTGGCGCCGGTCGCCCCTACGACGAGTATGGTCATCATTCCGTTTTCCATGCATCAGGTGTATTCCCTTTCCCGGGACTTCCCAAGATACCGAAATGCATTCCGGCATACCGCCTGCTCTGGCCCGGGGAGGGTGAGCCTTGCAGGCGGAAAACCATACTTTTCACCACGAGCAGCGGCTTCGGGGAAAATCATTCGGCCAATTGCCCGCAAAAGCTTGCTCATGGTCATAATCCGGTCTTCTGCTCCACGGATCCCGTTTCCGGATCAACCAAAAGCCATCCCTCCCGCTGCCCGTCCAACGACCCGGCCGGGCAGCCACCGGCGGTCCAGACGGCGCTGCCGCCGGCCGCCGTGAAATCGTCGCAAGGCCCTACGGCATTCACCAGAAAGACGGGCATGGAAAAGCGCCTGGCCAAGACGGCATAGTGCCGGTAGGCCGCCTCCATCTTGGCCCGGGGCTTGGCCACGCTGGCCAGATAGGCCCGGGCACCCGACTCCACGGCCCGTTCGGCATGTTCGGGCTGCAGGCTTTCATAGCAGATGGCCGGGGCGATGGCCAGCCCACTGACGGAGAAGAGTATCTGCCGGTCGCCCTCCTGAAAATAGGGGCGTTCATCCGGATGAAGGTGCTGCTTGGCGTAGGCGGTCCGGGCCTGCCCCGGCTGAAAAAACAACATGCCGATGCGCACGGCACCGCCCGTGCGTAGGGAGAGGCCCACCCCCAGGCTGAGTTGGCGCGTATCGGCCAGATGCTGGAAGGCTTCCAGCCGGGGATCGTCCGGAGCGGAAGCCAGATCTTCGGCCAGAGCCGGCTCGTACCCGCTCAGCGACAGTTCGGGAAAAAAGACGGCGTCGGCGCCGGCCTCGGCGAGCTGCTCAGCCAGGCGAAGATGGCGGGACAGGTTATCCGGCAGATCCCCTTTGGCCGGCCGGAACTGCACCAATGCGATCTTCATGGCTTACAGCTTCTCGGGCTGGGAGACCGTCCGCTCGTTCTGCTGATCGCCGGTATTGAGTGTGCCGGCCGGCTCGAAAAGCAGCACGCTCGTTTCCTCAGGAGCGAAGGGTTTGTGTTCCACCCCACGGGGAATGATGGTAAACTCACCCGGATTCAGCTCCAGGGTCTGCTCGGCCAACTCGATAAACAGCTTACCCTCCAGCACGAGAAAAAGCTCGTCTTCCGCCTCGTGCTTGTGCTTGAGGAATTCCCCTTTGAACTTGGCCAGCTTGACCTGTTGCCCGTTGAGCTCCCCCACGATCCTGGGCGACCAGTAATCGTGAAACGCCTTCAGCTTTTCGGACAGGTTAACCTTCGACACCGGCATAGTCTTGCTTTCGTTACAGTCATTTATCCAAGAACAGGCATTCCTGCCATGAATGCCTTGCATTGTGCTTTCATGCTTCCCGAACGAGCACCGGCCTACTCCAGGCCCATAAACTCGAAGGGCCTGGCCACCACCAGCTCATCCGCTGCATTGCCGGCATACACTTCCTGATTGATCACGGACAGTTTTTTCACCTTGGCCTTGGGTGAAAAATCGATCTCTTTGAGATCCAGCCAGAACACATTGGGCGACAAGGCGCTCTCGTAGTAATACACCCGGTTTTTGTGATCGGAAACGGTGCGCCACTGTGTACTGGAAATGTTGGGCTGGCCGGGCGTGGAAATACCCAGGGGAACGGATACGTTGCGGATCACTCCGAACATAGAGGCCAGTGCCACCCGGGTATTGTCGGTCTGTGGAATAGCCTGTACATAGAAGGAAGCCCGCGCAAAGCGGTCGGCAGCCCGGTTGGTGCCCGGGAGCATGGTGGTACCCCCGATCTGCTTCCAGTAATCGTACAAGGCCAGTTGCTTATCGAAAGTGGGCGAATTGGTCATCACCTGATATTCGCGACCGTGGTGGATAACCAGTTTGCCGCCGATGTACTCGAATATGGCACTATCCCCGGAAGCATCGGAAATGGACAGATGCAGGGTGGCCAGACCGATGCCGGTCCCCCCCGGTGTTTCCGCGGTGACCACCAAAAAGTCTTCGCGCTCCAGGGCCTTCACCGCCTCGGCCACGGTGGCAAAATTGTCGAGCACGTATTGCGCCCAAAGCGAGATGGCGAGTGTCTTTTTTCCGGAGACCACAGGCGGATATTCCGACTCGGCCAGCCACAGCAAATTGGCGACCAGGCCTTCTTCGTTCATGCCGTCCGTGGTCGCCGCCTCGTAGCCCGATACGGTTACGGAACCGTATTTGGAGGTCCAGCTCATGGAATTTGGCCCAGACTTACTCTTCCGCTCCATGCCTCGGGGGAAAACCCAGATATTACTTCTGATATCCTCTTTCCAGTCCATGGACCGGGCCGTGATGACCGTCTCATCAGGCCCCAGGTAAACAATGCGCGAACAGGCCTGCACATCGGTGGGATACGGCCAAAGGGTAAGAACGACCGCGCAAACGAACAAGAACACATTGATTTTTTTCATCGCGAATGGATTTTTATTAAAAAAAATTCCGGGGCAGGATCCCCATGAACGGTCCGCCAGGGAATAACAGCTTTCCTAAACTCTCCTTTTCAATATGCGCAAATTTAATATGAAGTCCAACTCAACTAAAAAGAAAGTGGAAAATTGATATCATTAGGAACGGTTTGTCGTCAAACACACGGTAGAGATGAAAGACGCAATTCTGGCTGTACTCCTGTTGTCTGTCACGGCTCTTTCGAGCCATGCCCAATTCGACCGCAACCGCGAAGAATGGATAACCGACCTGGACGAGGCCTTTCGCAGCCCTGACCGGGTGTACAGACTCGACTTGTCGGGGCGAGGGCTGGACTCTATTCCGGAATACCTAAGCCGGTTCCCCAATCTGGAAGCCCTTAAGTTGTCCGACAATAACCTTCGGGAGGTGAACGACCAGCTCGGAAAACTAAGCAAGCTGATTTTCCTGGAGTTGAGTGGCAACCGGATACGGGCCATCGATTTTCAACGCCTGGGCAAAGCTGCAGCCTCCCTGGAAGAACTCTGGCTGCGCGACAATGTACTGGAAGAACTCGATTCCACCCTGGCGCAACTTCCACTGCTACGCTATCTCCACCTCGGCCGCAATCGCATCCGTGCAGTGGATTCTTCCTTGCGGTTGCGCTACCTGGAAGTCCTGACCCTGGACGGCAACTACCTGCAACGGGTGCCCGGCCTGGCGCGCGAGGCTCCCAAGCTACAGGTGCTGAACCTCTACGGCAACGATCTGGCGGTCTTCCGCCTCGATGCCTCCTACCGCAACCTGCGAGAACTCAACCTCGGCGATAACCCCCTGCCGGAGCTCACCTTCCAGCCTGGAGCCCATAAACTCCAAGTGCTGATTCTGGACTGGGTCGACCTCAGCGGCCGCGACCTGCGCGACCTGCCGGCCTCCATCCGCAGCCTGTCGCTGGAACATTGCATGCTGACGGAATTGCCGGTGGCGGTGCGCCGGTTGCCCCGCTTGCGGGAACTGTCCCTGCTCCACAACGAGCTGTCGAGCTTTCCGGTGGCCCCTGGCGAATTCCGGCGGCTGGAGAAGATCTGGGTAGGGGGAAATGATCTGAATCCCGAACTAGTGCAAGCGGCGCTGGGAAGAAAGGTGGACGTGGTCAAGTGAGCAAACAAATGGCCTACCGCCAGCCCTTTTTACTTGGAGAAAAGGCCAATTCAAAGGTGCTTGTCCGGCATTCTTCGGAAAAAGCAGGCCCGAACTATTTTCACCCCACACTCCTTTTACCGGCATGGAAAACCCAAATACCTATCAAACGTGAGATTGTGCCATTCAGCAATTTAGCCCGGCTTATGCATGAATTCACGCAACTAAAATGCTCTCCCATTTAATAACATGTTGATATTTAGAAGCTTAAAATCTGTCTAACCCTGACAATTGTAAAATGTTGCCATACTGACGACGAAATGGTTTGGGAACCATTTCGCACCCTGTCCTGACATCCGTAGGATCGTCATGGATCAGCATTCCCCATTGCGCAGGGTTTGGGGTAGTGAAAACTCCCAAACCATTTCGCAACGGGTATATCTCACATTTGGGTACATATCAAATAAGTGATTACAATCAAAAAACCCTGATAACGCATTGACGATCAGAGTTTTACAATTCGTCCGCCCAAGAGGCGGAAAATGCTGTGCATTTTCCGGGTTAGCGACTACTCCAACACCGACCTCACGTTCTCAAAGAGAAAAGCTTACCGTCACCTGGTCTGGGCCAATGCATTCGGCCTGTATATCCTGCTGCCGGTCCCTGCTTTGAACAGCCTGCCGTTTTGCCTGCTGGGGGCGTCCGCTTCGATTCCGGAGCCACTGGCTCTTCTTTTTCAGATTGGGAAGTGCACACCGCACTGACCGAGGTCATCGTCGCCCACGAAGCCATCCACGGCATTTTCTGGGCGGCTTTTGCCAAACGCGGTTTCCGGTCCATCCGCTTTGGCTTTTTGTGGAAAAAGCTGACGGCCTACTGCCATTGCAGCGAACCGCTGGAGGTGAGGCCCTACATTACCTGAGCCATCATGCCATCCATTGTACTGGGGCTGCTACCCGCCCCGGGCGGCAGCCTGACCGGTCATACAGGACTGTTAGTCTTCGATACGTTTTTCATAATGGCAGCCGGCGGCAATTTCCTCATCATCTACCGGCCTCGCAGGGAAGCCCTCCGGCACCTTGGTGCAAGAGCACCCTCCGGAAGCAGGTTGTTATGCGTTCCGGCAGAGCCGAAAAAGCGAGAGGGACCTGCACTCAGCCCTTCGGCGCAATCAATCTCTCAAAAGGCTGGTACCCCTGCAGCGGCTTGAGGAACGGATCTGTATCGAAAACAGCCGGCCGGAAAAAAGAATAGCCTTCCCGAACGGCTTTTTCGAGGGAAGCTACGGCCTCCGCATCTTGCCCCAGGGCGGCCAGGATACGGGCCTGGTAATACAATTGCACCCCTTTCAGCCCGGCAAAGCTGTCCGGATGGCTGCGTATGCGTTCGATTTGGGCCTTTGCCCGGGCGGTATCGCCCAGCGTCGCATAGGTAAAGCCCAATCGACTCAGGTGCTCGATGTCCAGCGGATAACGCATCCACCCCGGCACCGATTCATCGTAGACCTCCTCCGCTTCCCATTGAGCGAGCGCAAGCGGATATTCTTCCAGGAAAAAATGGGCGTAGCCCAGATCGCGCTTGTATCCCGGCGCATCGGGATGCTGCAGGACCCAGGCTTTGAAGTCCCCGGCGAATCGCTTCAACAGGCCGGCATCGCCGTATAGCCAAAGCGCATCGCAGAGCAGGGTGTAGAGGATCCCGAGCGGACTCGGCGCTCCTGAAGTGGAGTACGTGCCCTTCTCCACATAGCTGCGGAAGACCACCCCTAGCGAGTCCGTTTTTCCCATGCGCACCAGGGATTTGAGATGCATGACGGCCAGGGCATCCGGCGTTTTGGGAAAATCATAGGCAGAAGCCAGAGCAACGACATCCGGGTAGCGGCTCAAACGAAAACAGGTAAAAGCTTCATTGACCTCGCTCCAACTGATCTCATAGGCCTCTTTGGCCGGCAGAAAGCGCGGATCTACATCGTCGATCAGAACCCGTGCGCGCCCGGGGTAGTTGATCCGGTTGTAATGGCTCACGGCCCGCGCATTTGCCCGCAGGTCGCTGGGATCCAGGCGAAACAATTGCTCGGCCAGTTCACCGGCCTCCAGCCAGTCGCGGCGTTCCCGGGCCTTGAGTTCCAAATAGCGCAACTGCTCCCAGCGGGTGAAATCGGACTGGCGCTCCTCGAGCAAAGTCAGGGTGACCTCCCTCAGACTATCCTGCCCCTCCTTGGCATACAATCCGTTCAGCTCAAAGAGCGGCTCAAAAAAGGTGGAGTCCAGACGAAAAGCCTGCCGGAGCAGATCCTCGGCACGAGACGGATCCGATATGTAATAGACCTTCGAACGAGTATACGCGCGATAGGCCTCCAGCGTAGGTGGATTTTGCTGGAAACGCTCTTGTTCCTTTACGGCCCAATAGCCGAGCACCTGCTGGGTCAACTCATCCAGCAGGGGTAAAAGCTGGTCGCGGGGTCCGCTCAGGTCCAGCACTTTCAGGTAGGTGCCATCCGTTGCATTGAGGATACGGGCATGGATGAACAGGGAATCGCGCAGCAGGTAATAATTGCCTCCGATCACCACCCCGATACCCGTCGTTTTGCCAAGCTCTACAGCAGATTCCGGCCGGTCCAGATTGCGGATCCCCGCCAATTGGACCTGAGCCTGAATGTTGGCCGCGCTCACCACCTGAGCTTCCTCCGTATCCATCAGCCCTTTGGTGAGCCAGTCCGAAATCATTCGACCGAAGGCATCGAGCTGCACATCGGCGGTCTGATTCTCAAAGGTCATTACGGCAATGCGCTCTGTGCGCAAGGCCTCCGGTATGGATTCGCGAAGGAAGTTTCCTTCCCTGTTCATCCACCAAATCACGCCCAGCACCAGAACCAGCAAGGCCCCTGCTGCGGGAAGCACCCACCTTTTCCGGGCAGGCTTTTCCAACTTGCCTTTCAGCTGGCTGCGCAAGGGTACGGCCAGCCCGTCGTTGGCCAACGCCAGGACCTCCATGGGTTCTTCCACGTTCTTGAAGTGAAATTTTCCCATTGAACGCAGAGGGAGTTCCGGATGGCTTTTCAGTTGGGCGGCCACCTGCTCGGTGAGCAAGACCGAGCCGGGCACAGCGATGGATTCTACACGGGAAGCCAGGTTGACCCCATCCCCGTAAACCGTGCCGTCCTGCACGACAATGTCACCCAGGTGAATACCGATGCGAAGGGGCACGCTCGGTTCGGCCTGCAGCTCCTGCTGTATGGCCTTGGCACAATACAGGGCATCGACTGCGGAGGGAAACACGCAAAGGCTTCCGTCGCCTCGAACGTCTACCACCTCGCCGCTATGGGCATCCACCCGGGCTCTTACGACCTCTACAAACCGTTGCACACGGGCCAGCCCCATTTGTTCGTTGTGCTGCATCATAGCGGTGTACCCCGCGATATCGGCAAACATGATGGCGGCCAGTCGGCGATTGGGCATGGGCAAAGAGGCTTTGTCTGATGTATTCCTCTAAGATAACGCAGGATCATCGTAGGGTGGGCTTTCCGGCCAAAAAACCTATGAATATCCCCTCTGGGGAAGGCAGGTCCTCCGAAGAAGGATCCTTCGCTAATCGCCGGAACCAGCCCTGCCAAGGACTCGCTGAGCCATTCGCTGCAGGCGATAGTCATAGTCCGGCTCATAGGGCAGGTAATACCCGGCATGGATCAGGTGATAGACATCGCCCGCCTGGGCCCGGAAGCCGGGAAAATGCAACGGAATGGAATCGCCCTGCTCCATCGTGAAATAGCCCGAATGGCCGGACTGCAGCAGGCGATGAGAAGGCTCGAAATTTTCCCAATGGCCGTTGGCCCGCTGCACGGCCAGGTAGGTGTATTGCAGGTAGGAGGTTTCCGGGTCCTTTTCCCTGATCAGGAGTTGCCCGTCAAAGGGCTCCAGCAGGAGCGTATCCTCACCGGCCCGGGAAGCCCGGTTTCGTCCGTATATCAGGTGCCCCTGAAGGATCCAGGGCGACTCACCCTCCGCACGCGTGTAGGCATAGGGGCAACTGCCCACCTCGGCCCCGTCCCGGATCACCAGTTTATCCCGGTCGAACGAGCGGAAAGCGAACAGTTCGGGCCCAAGCAGCACCGATCTCACCTGAAAGGCCGGCCCAAAGGCATAGGCCCTCTTTTTTCGCTTCGGATCCTGTATGAAACGAGGGTCTTCAATACCTGCATATTGGGCTCCCTCGGGGTCCATGTAGGCCCACTGGCTCGCCTGGGCGTAAAAATACTGTGGAATGGCCAGCTTCTCGCCGGGCGCCAGCTGCTCTTGCGGAAAAAGGTGGCCCTTGCGCAATTCGGCCTTTTCGAGCTCAGCTTGTACGACCGGTTCACCCTGCAATTTTCTCTCGGATAGCTGCTTGTAGACAAAGGTATCTAAGCGGATAGGCGCCTCACTGATGTTCTCCACCACCGCGACCTGCATAAACAGTTCGGGCAAGGCAATGGACAGGTCGTAGGATTCGTCATCAGCTCCGCAGGAAACATAATGGAGCGAAGCATGCATCAGCTGGTCGGGCAGGGTATCGCCCAGGACGGCGTTCCAGAAGGCGACATGCCGTTTGGAGCGCTCTACGTAATTGGCGCGGAAGCGCTGGATTTCCCGCTCCCGCATGCCGGGCTCCGTGCTAAACCAATCGGATTCGGCGACCAGTTCCCGAAATCGTCTTTCCCGCCCGTCGATCAACAATTGGGTGGCCCTGGTCCACGACCGCTTGTCCAGCCATCGCATCGCCACCAGGGAGGATTTAGCCGCCTGAGGATGGTTCCAGATAGCCTCACTGCTCAAATTCCGGATGTTGAACCGCTCCAGCCAGGGGCCTTCCTCGTTCAACAGCTCCAGGGTCTGGTCCCTGTTTAACAAGGCATACATATCCAGGTTGGCCGAGCTGGTATTCCCCTTGCCCGGCAGGTATTTGGGCCGTTCATCCGGACGATCGTAGTCGTAACTTTCCAAAACGGAATGCAGCGGCCTTCCGGACGGCCGTTCATTATCCACCACACTCAGAAAGGAAGCCTCCCCCAGGTCCTGCCCGTAGGTCTTCAGCAAGTCTTTGTAATAATCGGTCACGGCATTGGGCAAGACATAGGTATCCTCCGCCAGGGCGCCTCCGAGTTTCTTTTCCAGCTCGCCGCGCAGCAGTTTATCGATGGCGTGTGCACCCAGGTTGTAGTAGGTAATGCGGAAGGGAGGTGTACCCGGCGGCAGCCTGAGCTGCAGGCCGTTCTCCGTGGCTTCCAGGCTGTCGAGGGTGAGCTGGAGCTCCCGGATGTCCTTGCGCACCAGCAACTCACCGCCTTCGGCCTTGCGCAGGCTCAGGCGGTCGAAGAGGAACTGCCCCTGCGCCCCGGTCACGCTCTGGTAGAGATCGCCCTCCCGGGTACGCACTTCCAGACTTACCCCTTCTTCCGGCTGCCCGCCGCTGCTGTACACGAAGCCCGACAGGTACACCGGATCGGGCCACAGCAGGTAACCGACGACAAAGAGGCTGAGGCCCAAGAGCGTGAGACCGATGATCTTGGGTACGGAAATGTTGGTGACCGTTGTCTTGTTGCCCGCGACATTATCGCCGGAGCCGCTGTGGCGCTGTTCCATGGGCTGTCTTTCGTTTTCCGGCTCAGCCGTTGTGAATGATCTTATCCCCGCCCACATTGTCTCCGCTGCCGCTGTGTTGCTGGTTGATCTGCCTCTCCACGCGAGGCAGATCGCCGGCCAGTTCCGGCCGTTCGGCGACGACCTCATCCACCAGATCGGCCAGATTGAGCACGGCCAGCCGGATCTTGTTCTTCTCTTGGGCGGCATCCGCTTCGGCCAAGGTGCCGGAATGGATGCGCTGCATCAAGTCAGTGTATCGGCCCGACTGGGCTACCGCTTCCAGTAGCGGTCCGCCACTGGGCAGGCTTTCGCGCAGCAACTTCAGGGCTTCGGGCATGCGGTTTTGTGCAACGAGCTGGAAAACGTGTTCGCCGAGGTTCATAGGCCGGTGGTTTGATGCGAAGGGAAGAGTAAATATAGAAAAAGTGTTGCTGTACTGGATTTGCGCCGCCTTCAGCCCACAAAACATCTCCTGAACGCTTCAGGTAGAAGAGCCTCTTTGTGATGCCGGTTACACGCCCTGCAGGCGGCGTCGCCTTACCTTTACAATGCCAATTCAGTTTCATGGAAAATCCCCATTGCCCGCCCCGCCGCTGGGACCTGCTCAAGCGGCAACTCGACAACCTCAGTCCGGAGGTCTTCCGGGAGTGGATGGAACGGGCCGGGGTGGAGCTCCTGGATGTGCGTACCCGGGAAGAGTTTGAGAACAGCCACCTCTCCGGCGCCCGCAACCTCGACTACCTGGGCGAAGGGTTTCTCGACGAACTCGAGCAATTGCCTCCCGACCGGACCTACCTAGTGTACTGCCGCACCGGACGGCGAAGCGTTCGGACCTGTACGCTGATGCGCAACGCCGGCTTCCGAAACATCTTCCATCTGGACGGCGGGCTGCTGGCCTGGGAAGAGGTGTTCGAGCCGTTGGGAAAGGACGGCTCCTAGCCGGAGCATTCCCCTGAGCCCCACCGGTTTTAAGCCCGGCCCTCTTGCCGTTGCCCATCGTGACCTATGTCACTTAACATCAGGCATACCTGCCCGTACCTTTGTACTATCTGTTGACCGCCCAACGCGAAGATCCAATGAATATCAAACAATACCTTCCCATACTCGACTGGCTGCCCAATTACAAGCGCACAGACCTGCAGGGAGACTTTTCGGCCGGCCTTACGGTGGGGGTCATGCTCATTCCCCAGGGTATGGCCTATGCCATGATCGCCGGCCTGCCGCCTATTTACGGGCTGTATGCCTCCACCATCCCGCTCATTCTGTACGCTATTTTCGGCACCTCCCGCCAACTGGCGGTGGGCCCGGTGGCTATGGTGAGCCTCCTGACCGCCGCCGGTGTAGGTGTGTTGGCCGAGGGCGGTAGCGACATGTACATCATGCTGGCCATCACCCTGGCCCTCATGGTAGGCGTCATTCAGTTTGCCCTGGGCGCATTCCGGCTGGGCTTCCTGGTGAACTTCCTGTCGCACCCTGTCATCAGCGGTTTCACCAGCGCAGCAGCCCTCATCATCGGGCTCAGCCAGCTCAAACACCTATTGGGCGTGGACATTCCGCGCAGCCACCACATTCACGAGATCCTGATCAGGGCCGTCGAGCAATTCGGCAGCATCAACTGGCCGACCGTGGCTATCGGGCTGGGCGGCATCGCCCTCATCATGGGCGTCAAGCGGATCAACAAACGCATCCCCGGTCCTTTGCTGGCCGTGATCTTCGGCATTCTGGCCGTATGGGGCCTGGGGCTGGCCGAGACGGCGGGCGTGAAGATCGTAGGCCAGGTGCCGGAAGGGCTTCCCGCCTTCAGCATTCCCAACATGGAGATGGACAATATTCAGGCATTGGTGCCCATCGCGCTCACCATTGCCCTGGTGAGTTTTATGGAAAGCATAGCCGTGGCTAAAGCCATTCAGGCCCGCCACAAGAACTACAAGGTGGATCCCAATCAGGAGCTCATCGGCCTGGGTATTGCCAACATCGGCGGATCCATGTTCCAGTCCTATCCCGTAACCGGCGGATTCAGCCGTACGGCCGTCAACGACCAGGCCGGAGCCAAAACGGGTCTGGCTGCCATCATCAGCGCCATCCTGATCATCCTGACCCTCTTGTTCCTCACCTCGCTCTTCTTCTACCTGCCCAAAGCCATACTCGCTTCCGTCATCATGGTGGCGGTTTTCGGCCTCATCGATTACAAGGAGGCCATCCACCTGTGGAGCAGCAATCGCACCGATTTCTTCATGCTCATCATCACCTTTCTGGCCACCCTAAGCCTGGGCATCGAGCAGGGTATCGGTGTGGGCGTGGTGCTCTCGCTGGTCATGGTCATCTATCGCACGACCCGCCCGCATGTGGCTGTGCTGGGCAAGGTGCCCGACACCCACCACTACCGCAATGTGGATCGCTTCCACGAAGTGGAGGAACGCGACGACCTGCTCATCCTGCGCTACGATGCCCAGCTGTACTTCGCCAATACCACCTTCTTCAAAGACTCCCTGGAAGAATTTATCGAGCAGAAGGGCGATAGCCTCAAGGCGGTCATCATCAATGCCGAGAGCATCAATGCGCTGGACTCCAGTGCTGCGCACGCTTTGGAAGAGGTAGCCGGGGATCTGCGCCGCCAAAACCTGCAGCTTTATCTCACCGGCGTAAAAGGCCCGGTGCGCGATGCCATGGCCCGGGCACACCTCATCGAGAAGATCGGCCCGGATCACTTCTTTATGGATATCGAGGATGCCGTGCACTATTTCGACTACCAGGACCAGCTCAACGGCAAGCCCGATATGAAGGGCTACACCCTGCAAACCAATGTGGGCGGCAAATCCTGACCCGAACGGGCTTCTTCGGGGCCCGGAGGAAAAGGCGATGAAACCGTATTCATGCGGACGTCCGGACTGGTGCGAAAACAGTAGTTTTGCGGTTTAAACTGCCAATTCTTGGACGCAGCCCACATCGCCGTCATCATACCGGCTTACAATGAGGAACGCTCCATCGGCCTGGTCCTGCGCGACCTTCCGGCCGATTGGGTCCGCGAGGTAATCGTTTGCAACAATGCCAGCAGCGACCGGACCGGAGAAGTAGCCGCCGAGGCCGGGGCTACAGTGCTTCGGGAAGATCGCAAAGGCTACGGCTCGGCCTGCCTGCGCGGCATCCGGTACCTGAAGGAAAAGCCGCCCGCAGAGCAGCCGGATATCGTGGTATTTCTGGATGCCGACCACTCCGACCATCCCGAGCAGTTGCCCGAGTTGGTGCGCCCCATCCTGGAAGACGGGATGGACCTGGTGATCGGCTCACGCGCCCTGGGCGAAATGGAGCCCGGGGCTATGCAACCCCAGCAGATCTTCGGCAACTGGCTGGCCACCAACCTCATCCGACTGTTTTACCAATACGCTTTCACCGACCTGGGCCCTTTCCGGGCCATCCGATGGGATAAATTGCTGGCCCTGCAAATGGCCGACCCGGACTTCGGATGGACGGTAGAGATGCAGGTGAAAGCCGCCAAAAACGGGCTGCACTGCACGGAAGTGCCGGTGCGTTACCGCAAGCGGGTGGGCGTTTCCAAAGTGTCGGGTACCGTCAAAGGGACGCTCCTGGCGGGGCACAAGATTTTGTGGACCATTTTTAAACTGCTTTAAACCCATCCGCCATGTCGATCCTGGCCTGGATTATACTCATTGTGTATACGGCGGCGCTCAGTTTCGTTACCGTGTACTGCCTCATGCAATTCAACCTCCTGTACTACTACAGCCGGGCCAACCGGGTCGCGGAGCCGAACGCCAGAGCCTTGCATTTTGCCGCCCTCGACGGGAAGGCGCCGACCCCCTCTACGGAGCAGCCGGCCGGCTGGCAAGCGGAAGAGGAGCTGCCCTTCGTAACGGTACAGCTCCCCATCTACAACGAGCGCTATGTCGTGGAGCGGCTCATCGATTGCATAGCCGCCTTTGATTACCCGCCGGATCGATTTGAGATCCACATCCTGGATGATTCCACCGACGACACCCGCGAGATCGTACATCGCAAGGTGGCCGAACACCGAAAACGGGGCCTTCAGATCGAGCAGATCCTCCGCCCCGACCGCCAGGGCTTCAAGGCCGGGGCTCTTCGCGATGCCACCCCGCGTGCCCGCGGCGAGTTCATCGCCATATTCGACGCCGATTTTCTGCCCGAGCCCGACTTCCTGCGCCGCACCATACCCCACTTTCGCGACGAACGGGTGGGCGTGGTGCAAACCCGCTGGGAGCACCTGAACGAGAACTACTCCCTCATCACCCGCCTGCAAGCCCTGCAACTCAATGTACACTTCACCGTCGAACAGGCCGGGCGCATGGCCGGCAACCTCTTTTTGCAGTTCAACGGAACGGCGGGGGTGTGGCGGAAAGCGACCATCGAAGATGCCGGAGGCTGGCAGGCCGACACCCTCACCGAAGACCTCGACCTGAGCATTCGGGCTCAACTCAGGGGCTGGAAGATCCGTTACCTGGAGGCCGTGGGCTCGCCGGCAGAACTGCCCGCCGAAATGAACAGCTTCAAATCCCAGCAGTTTCGCTGGATGAAGGGCGGAGCCGAAACCGCCAAAAAGATGCTGCCCACCGTCTGGCGGTCGCCGATGCGCCTGGTGCAAAAGATTCACACCACCTTTCACCTTTTGGGCAGTACCGTCTTCATCTTTGTTTTCGTGCTGGGCGTGTTCAGCGTACCCCTGCTGTTTCTACTGAGCGAATTGCTCGCTTTCGGACTGACCAAGGATATTTTTGCCGGCTTTCTCATCGGGCTTTTGTCGATCATTGCCGTGTATTTCGTGGGCAATGTGCAATCGGGTCTGTACGAACACCAACCTCGCTGGCGTACCCTGCTGAAATTCATCTTTCTCTTCCCCCTGTTCCTGGCCCTGTCCATGGGGCTCTCTCTGCACAACAGCATTGCCGTCCTGCAGGGCTACCTGGGCCGGCGGTCGGCTTTTGTGCGCACCCCCAAGTTCAACATCCGCTCTATGAAAGACAGCTTTCGCCAGAACAAATACCTCACCCATCGCCTCTCCTGGACCACCCTGGGTGAAGGCCTGTTGGCGCTCTACTTTTTGGGCGGCGTCCTGGGCGGCCTGTACCTGGCCAATACGACCTTCATCGTCTTCCACTTTTTGCTTTGCATCGGATACGGCACGATTTTCTATTTTACCGTACGGCATCTGAACCTGAAGTGATAGCGGTCGCGAACAGCCCCTGACCCATATGCTTTTTTCCATTCAAGGCTGGCAGATATTGGCGGGCGTGCTCATGCTGGGCCTGGCCGTGAGCATCGGCTATACGGTATCGCAGTCCGAATTCGCGCTGCTGTACCCCCAATACCTGGTTTGGTTTGGCCTGTACTGGGGCGTTTTTCAGCGGGTGAGCTCCCGCCGGGAGATCCGGTTCTTTCTCGGCCTGGCCGTCCTGCTTCGCCTGGCCATGGTCTTTGCCATGCCCCAGCTCTCGGACGATGTCTACCGCTTTGTATGGGACGGCCGCCTTTGGGTGCAGGGCATCAGCCCGTTCGCCCACTTGCCCGCTTACTACCTGCAAGCCGGTCAGGAGGTGCCCGGGCTGAACCCCTCGCTGTACGAACAGCTCAATTCGCCCGGTTATTACACCATTTACCCCCCTCTGGCGCAGGCGGTTTTTTCCCTGGGGGTCTGGCTCTTTCCCAACAGCCTGTACGGCAGCGTGTTGGTTATGAAGGGCGTACTTTTCCTGTTCGAGCTGGGCACCCTCTGGCTGATCCCCCAGCTGCTGATCCAGCTCAGGCTCCCGGCGCGCAACGCCTTGATCTATGCTCTCAACCCACTCATCATTCTGGAATTGGTGGGCAACCTCCACCTCGAAGGCATCATGCTGTTCTTCCTCTTGGGTGCGATCTGGCTTCTGGTCCGGCAGCGCTGGTGGTTTTCAGCGATACTGTTCGGTTTGTCGGCGGCAGCCAAACTCCTGAGCCTCCTTTTTCTGCCCTTGCTCGTTCGCCCCCTGGGCTGGAAACGCCTCGCCGGATACAGCATGCTGGCCGTCGGCCTGCTGGCGCTCCTGTTCTGGCCGTTCCTCCGGGGTTCGGGCCTGGACCACTTTGGCCAGAGCCTGGACCTCTACTTCCGAAAGTTCGAATTTAACGCCAGCTTCTACTACCTGCTGCGCGCGCTGGGCGAGTGGCAGGTAGGCTACAACCCCATCGGCCTGCTGGGGCCGGCACTGGCTGTAGCCACTTTTCTGGTCGTGATGAGCCTCATGATCTGGGGCCCCCGCTACGGCGACCGGGCTCTGCTCCAAAATATGTTATTCGCCCTTACGGCCTTTTTGCTCCTCGCGACCACCGTTCATCCCTGGTACCTCACTCTGCCCATCGGGCTGAGTCTTTTTACCCGCTACCGCTTCCCCGTACTGTGGAGTGCGCTCATCATGCTCACCTATATCAACTACAGCTACGAACCCTATCGGGAAAACCTCTGGGTGGTAGCCCTGGAATACCTGCTGGTCATCGGCTTCATGGCCTGGGAACTGCACGCCCATGGGCGGCCATCTCCAGAGCCGATCGATGCCTGAGGCTTCTTGACCAAGCCGGACCCGGCGGGGAAGTCCGATGTCTTTGCCAAACATGTAAGGGTCAAAACCGATCCCC
>CAZQSF010000054.1:14230-28301 GCA_964595955.1 uncultured Saprospiraceae bacterium | reverse complement strand
CACCGCGTTCAGGGGAAACCGCTCAGCGCCAGGAACTTTCCTGCCCCACCTTCAGCGGAGGTCCGGGAGATGCTCTACCGCAGGTGAAAGCCGCAGGCGCATACGCATTGGTGACGGGCGCTTCGTCCGGGATCGGCCGGCACCTTTCGAAAGAACTGGCCCGGCGCGGCTACGGCATCGTGGCGGTGAGTGATCAGGGGCCCCAACTGCAAGAGCTGAAAGCGGAAGTGGAAGCCCGCTATGCCGTTCCGGTCGAAACCCTGTGCCTCAATCTGGCCCGGGCAACTTCGGCCGGGCAGGTGTTCGATCATTGTGTATCCAGGGGCCTGGCCGTAGAGGTGCTGGTCAACAATGCCGGTATGCTCCTCTTTGGAGAAGCCGTGTACGTGGAGGTGGCGCGGGCGTCCGATATCCTGCAGTTGCACATGAACACGCCGGCCCTGCTCTGCCGGCTATTCGGCGAAGCCATGCAAAAGCGGGGCCGGGGATACATCCTCAATGTCTCTTCCATTTCGGCGGTCATGCCCTACCCCATCATTTCGCTCTACGGGCCGTCCAAAACCTTTCTGCGGTACTTCAGCCGCGCGCTTCGGGCCGAGCTGAAGCCGCATGGGGTGCAGGTGTGCTGCCTGCTGCCGGGAGCTACAGCCACCGCCCTGTACGACGGGCAGGGGGTCAATGTGTCGCTGGCCCGCAAGCTGGGGGTCATGGGAGAGGCCGAGGCGGTGGCCCGGACCGGATTGAAGGCCTTGTTCGCCGGGCGGGCGGAATCCATTCCGGGGCTGCTCAACAAGCTGGCCGTATATGTCTTGCCCGGGTTGCCGGATCCGGTGGTGCGGTGGGTGTACGGCCGGTGGGGAAAAGGAGGAGAATGAGTTCGAAGGTTACTGGAATTCGCTGGTCGTGTGGAACCGCACCTCGGGATGATTGTCTTTAGCCATTTGCAAAGCCCAGGCCGACTCGGCCATAAAAACGAGATGGCCTTTGGTGTCGCGGGCTAGATCCTTGCGGCGGCGCTGCTGAAATTCGTTGAAAGCTTCGCTGTCGGGGCAGCTCACCCAGCAGGCCTTGTGCAGGTTGACCGGCTCGTAATGGACCGAGGCCCCGTATTCGTGCTCCAGCCGATACTTGATCACGTCGAACTGCAGAGGCCCGACGGTACCCAGAATACGGCGGCCGCTTTGCTCCATGGTGAAGAGTTGGGCTACCCCTTCGTCCATGAGTTGATCCAGCCCTTTGGCCAACTGCTTGCTCTTCATGGGATCGGCATTGTTGACGTAGCGAAAGTGCTCCGGACTAAAACTTGGAATCCCTTTGAAATGGAGGTCCTCCCCTTCCGTTACCGCATCGCCGATCTTGAAGTTTCCGGAATCGTACAGGCCGACCACATCCCCGGGATAGGCTTCGTCTACCACCGTTTTTTTATCGGCCATGAAGGAGGTGGGATTGGAAAACTTCATTTGCCGGCCCTGTCGCACGTGCAAATAGTTGGTGTTGCGCTGAAAAACGCCTGAGCATACGCGCATGAAAGCAATGCGGTCGCGATGCTTGGGGTCCATGTTGGCGTGGATCTTGAACACGAAGCCGGCGAACTTTTCCTCTTCGGGCTTTACCATGCGCTCTTCCGTAATGCGTGGCATCGGGGGCGGAGCAATCTCCACAAAGCAGTCCAACAGCTCTTTAACGCCGAAATTGTTGATGGCCGATCCGAAAAAGACCGGTGAGAGCTCCCCGCTGAGGTAGTCGGCCACCCCAAAGGGCGGATACACCTCATTGATCATGTGCACTTCTTCGCGCAGTTCGTCGGCAGCGGCCTTGCCTACCCGTTCGTCCAGGCGGGCATCGGTCAGATCGTTGATCTCGATCACCTCTTCCTCCGACTGTTTGCCGTGGGGGCGAAAAAGCACCAGCTTTTCTTCGTAGAGGTTGTACACCCCCTGGAATCGCTGCCCCATGCCTACCGGCCAGCTCAACGGGCGAACGGTCAGGCCGAGCTTCGTCTCCAGTTCATCCAGCAGGTCGAAACCGTCGCGGCCTTCGCGGTCCAGCTTGTTGATGAAGACGATCATAGGCGTCTTGCGCATACGGCATACCTCGACGAGCTTTTCCGTCTGCGTCTCGACCCCCTTGGCCACATCAATGACGACAATGACGCTGTCTACCGCCGTCAGGGTCCGGTAGGTATCTTCGGCAAAATCCTGGTGGCCGGGCGTATCCAGGATGTTTATCTTTAGCCCGCGGTATTCAAAAGCCATTACAGAGGTCGCCACGGAAATACCCCGCTGCCGCTCGATCTCCATAAAATCAGAGGTCGCACTGCGCTTGATCTTGTTCGACTTAACCGCTCCCGCGATCTGAATGGCGCCGCCGAAAAGCAAGAGCTTCTCGGTGAGGGTCGTTTTCCCGGCATCCGGGTGACTGATAATACCGAAGGTGCGGCGCCGGTTGAGCTCCTTTGCAGATTTTCCCATGAACAATGTGAAATCAATGGCCTTTTAAAGAAGATGCAAAAGTATGGAAAAGCCTGAAATCCAGTACGCCGGAGGAACCGGCCTCTTCAGGGGGAATGATCGACTTCGCAAGGGCTATCAATCTTTTTTTATTTTCAATTCGTTAAGGAAGTGAATTAATTCATAGCCTATGGTAGAAATCGCAGGCATTATCATTCTGGGAATCTTGGCGCAGTGGGTAGCGTGGAGGATCAAGGTGCCTGCCATTCTTCCCCTCATCCTCATCGGATTGCTGGTTGGTCCTTTGTCCACTTTATGGACAAGCAACGGGATGAAGCTCATCGAGCCCATTTATAACGAGAAAACCCACAACGGTCTTTTTCCTGGCGAGTCGCTCTTTTACTTCGTATCCCTGGCCATCGGTATCATCCTCTTCGAGGGGGGGCTTACGCTCAAACGAAAAGAAATTGCCGGCGTCGGCCCGGCCATCTTGAAACTGATCACCATCGGTGCGACCATCTCCTTTATCGGAGCCGGTCTGGCCGCCCACTACCTCATGGGATTGAGTTGGCAGATTTCGATGCTGTTCGGAGCCTTGGTCGTCGTGACGGGGCCTACCGTAATTGCACCCATTCTACAGAATATCCCGCTGACTCGCAATGTAGCCACCGTACTCAAATGGGAGGGCATTCTCATCGATCCGATCGGTGCCTTGATGGCCGTACTGGTGTTCGAGTTCATACGATCTTCAGCCGGTTCGGTAGCGCTAACCTCACAGGCTTTCATTTCCTTTTTCCAGATCCTGTTCATCGGCCTGGCCATGGGGGGCGTAGCGGCCTTTTTCATGTATCAGTTGCTGAAAAACAACCTCATTCCCCACTATCTGCTCAACGTATTCACCCTGGCCTTCGTACTGGCTATTTTCGTGTTGGCCGACATCATGGCGCACGAGTCGGGCCTGCTGTCGGTGGTGGTAATGGGTATGGTCTTAGGCAATATGGACGTACCCCGGATCAAGGAAATCCTATCCTTCAAAGAGTCGCTCAGCGTACTGCTCATTTCCATTCTCTTCATCCTGCTGGCTGCCAACATGGACCTGGCGGACCTCGAACTTCTCCTCAACGACTGGCGGGCACTGGCCCTGTTCTGTTTTGTGGCCTTTATCCTTCGCCCGCTGGGCGTCTTGCTGAGTACCCGAAATTCGGAACTGCGTTTCAATGAAAAGATCTTCATTTCCTGGGTGGGGCCACGAGGTATCGTCGCTGCCGGTATCGCCTCCCTTTTCGGCATTACCCTGGTGCGAAACGGCGTGGAGGGTGCCGAATACATCACGCCTTTGGTCTTTATGATCGTACTGGGCACCGTGCTGATCAATGCCACAACGGCGCGGCTGTTAGCTCGCCTGCTTAAGGTCATACAGGTGCGCTCCGACGGCATTCTTTTCATCGGAGCCAGCCGGGCCGCCCGGGTATTGGCCAAATACCTGCACGACAACGACCGCCACGTCGTACTCATCGACAACAATGAGGCCAATGTGCGGCGCGCCAAGCAGATGGGCTTAGAGGCCGTAAGCGCCAACATTTACAACGAGGATCTCGAGGAGCAGTTCGAACTGGTAGATATGGGGTATATGATCGCGATGACCAGCAGCCCGGAAGTGAACAACTATGCCGTTCAGCGCTACCGGAAGGTATTTGGCGAGCTGGGCACCTTCCGCCTGATCACCCCGGAGGAGCTGCGCAAAGATCCGGAAGAACTGAAGGACGAAGAGATCTTTTCTTTTCAGGACGATTTTCTGAACATCAACGAAGCGGCTCGCGACTATCCCAACGTACACGAAATGCCGGTACGCGACCTGGAACACCTGCGAACCCTGGTGGATAAACTCAACCGCATGGCGCGCAGCATTCCCGTCTTTATCCGGGAGCCGTCTGGAAATCTGCAGATCCTGCCCGCTAATCCGGACGACTTCAGCATGGAGGAAGAAGGGCAGTACGCCTTGGTGTACATGGGTAAAGAGGTGGAAGAAGAGCCCGTGGAACAAGAAGAACCCAAGCTCAACCCATGAGTGTACGGGTAAAAATCTGTTGTATTCAAGATCCGGATGAGTTGGCTCTGGTGCAGGCACTGGGAGCAGATGCCGCGGGCTTAGTATCGCAAATGCCCAGCGGACAGGGCACCCTGCCCGACGCCCAGATCGCCCGGTTGGCGGCCCTGGCCACCGATGCACTCGATACTTTTTTGCTGACGGCCGAAACGGAGGCCGACCGCATCCGGGCCCACCACAAGCGCACTCGTACCTCCTCCATCCAACTGGTCGATGCAGTTCGACCGAATGTCTACGAAAAGCTCAGGGCCTCATTGCCCGGAATCCAACTGGTTCAGGTAGTCCACGTCACCGGCCCTTCAAGTATCGATCAGGCGGTGGCATGGGCTGAGCTGGCCGATGCCCTGTTGCTGGATTCCGGCGATCCGGCCCGACGCGAACTGGGCGGTACCGGGCGCACGCACGATTGGGGGCTGAGCCGGAAGATCGTGGACCGGGTAACCGTGCCGGTATGGCTGGCCGGGGGGCTCCATCCCGGCAATGTGGCGGAGGCCATCCGTCAGGTAAGGCCCTACGGGGTAGACGTATGCAGTGGCCTGCGTCCGGACGGCCGATTGCGGACCGACCTGCTCCGCCAATTCCTGGCAGCGACCCGTACTTAGCGGCACGCTTTGAAGGCGGCATTCCCCGGGCTCGGCGGCTTCGGGGATAATTTCCTATCTTTTGATGGATATTGTAGTCCAGTTTCACCCGACCCCGTTCATGTTCAAATTCGACTTTTCCAGCTTTCGCGGTGACTTTTTTGGCGGCATTACCGCGGGCATTGTGGCCCTGCCGCTGGCGCTGGCCTTCGGTGCCCAGACGCCTATGGGGGCCATAGCCGGCCTGTACGGCGCGATCGCCATTGGCATCCTGGCTTCCCTATTCGGAGGCACTCCCACCCAAATCAGCGGCCCTACCGCCCCCATGACGGTGGTATCCCTTTCGGTGATCACCAGTGCGCTCGTGGCCTTCGGTGCCGAATCCGTGACGGAGGCCCTGCCCTTCATACTGGCTACTTTTTTCCTGGCCGGCCTGTTGGAGTTGCTGCTTGGCGTATTTCGCCTGGGGACCTACATCCGATTCATACCCTACCCGGTGGTTTCCGGCTTCATGAGCGGCATTGGAGTGATCATCATTATTACCCAGATCTTTCCCCTGCTGGGCTACAACCCCAAAAGCGATGCGGCACTTGTAGAACAGCAATTGCCACGGGCGGAAGAGGTTATTCTGGAAGGAATTTTGAAGGAGGAAGAGCAGGAAGGTATACTGAGCGGCGTGATGAGCAAGGCCAACCTGGAAGAAACCACCCGTAGAGCACAGCAGGTTTCTCCCGAAGAAATCCGGGAAGAAGCCGCCCGGCAAGCGTCCCGAAAGGCGAGCGGGACCGTGGGTACGCTGAAACACATCACCCGGCCCTTTTCCATTCCGAATGGCATCAACTGGCCCAGCCTGATCCTGGGCCTGGGCACCATAATCCTGGTCTATGTGTTCAAGCGGATCACGAACGCAGTGCCTTCTACCCTGGTGGCTCTGATCGTCATGACGCTGGTGGGGTACTTTGCCTTCGCCGGTCAGGCGCCTGTGATCGGACAGGTACCGGAAGGCCTTCCACCGATTCACCTCGACCTCTTTCCCGCTTTTCTGGACATGGGTCCCCAATTTACCCTCGTGATCGAGTTTGCCCTCACCCTGGCCTTTTTGGGGGCCATCGACTCCCTCCTTACCTCTGTGGTGGCCGACAACCTCACGCGCACCAAACACAAGAGCAATCGGGAACTGATCGGACAGGGTATTGGAAATATGGGCGCCGCGCTCATTGGCGGGCTGCCGGGTGCCGGAGCGACGATGCGGACAGTCATCAATATCAATTCCGGTGGATCCACCCGGCTTTCGGGTTTGCTGGCCGGGCTGTTACTCCTGGCCATCCTTCTGGGCCTGGGCCCCGTCGTGGCGTATATCCCGGACGGCGTGCTGGCCGGCATCCTCGTGACCGTGGGCATCAGCATCATCGACTACAAGGCGTTCAAGCACCTGCGGAGCGTACCGCGCACCGATATGGCCGTCATGTTCGTGGTGCTGTTCATTACGGTATTCGGCAATCTCCTTCTTGCCGTAGCCATTGGCATGGTCATGGCTGCGCTCCTGTTCATGAAAAGTATTTCCGACGTAATCACTCACAAGACCACCAGTGCCCCTCTCCAGGACTTCGCACCGGAAATCCCCTGGACCGACGATGAGAAGTTTCTCGAAGCCTTTGGCGATGAGGTGTACATCAAGTACCTGGATGGTCCTTTGTTCTTCGGCTTCGCCGCGCGCTTCGGCCAAATGGTCAAAGCGCTTCCACAGGTTCAGGTCATTGTGCTTCGGATGGAGCGGGTGCCTTACATCGACCAATCCGGCCTGTATGCCTTGGAAGAGGCTACCAAAGATCTTCAGGAAGCCGGTGTCAAAGTCGTCTTTTCAGGCTTGCAGGGCCAGCCCGAGGAAATGGTACGACGCATTAACCTCATCCCCGGGCTGGTCCCCGAGGAGCAACATTTCAAGAGCTTTGGTCAATGCAGAGGCTGGCTCCAGCGCGTGTTGAAGGAAGCGCCGGTTCAGCAGACCAAGGAGAAGCCCAATAATAATGGGTGAAGGGATCCGAAAACAAAATATTCCATTCTTTTGTCCATTATTTGGACGAGCCGTGTGAAGGTTTTTTAGACGTGTAGTTTAACCAAAGAAAACGACGGATCCATGAAATGGTCACTGGATAATGTGGGAGGGATCAAAATACAAATGAAACTCAACGAAAAGCTGTATTTACGGGATCCGCAAGCCACGAACCTGGGAAAGCGGATTATTCAGCACAGCATCCTGCTCATCGACGAAATCGGGCTGGAGGATTTCACCTTCAAAAAGCTGGCAAAGCGCATCAAGTCTACGGAAGCTTCGATCTACCGCTATTTCGAGAACAAGCACGTGCTGCTGGTGTACCTCTTGTGCTGGTATTGGGAGTGGATGAAGTATCAGATCGACTACAACATCATGAATATAAACGATCCGCGGGAGAAACTTCGCAGGGCTATTCGCTCCATTGTGCATACCTCCGTGCGCAATACCTCCATTGATTTTGTCGATGAAGATGTGCTGCACCGGATCGTGGTAGCGGAATCCACCAAGGGGTATCATACCAAACAGGTCGATGCCGAGAACAAGGACGGCTTCTTTCTCACCTACAAATCCCTGGCCAAGAAGATTGCCGATATCATTCTGGAGATCAACCCCGGGCATCCCTATCCGAGGGCGGTAGCGAGCACCCTGCTCGAAATGGCCAACAATCACATCTACTTCGCCCTCCATCTACCTTCCCTCACCGACATTCAGGTGAAAAACGAGAACCTATCGGAAGTAGAAGAGCTTTTGGAATACTTCGCATTCAGCCTCGTGAACGAACCCAATGCCGTGACCAAGGAAAAATCCCTGGCCGGATAAACCAGCGGCTACTGCCGAACCCAACTGCTATTGTCGGTTTCCTGGGTAACCTTCGTACCGGGAGGCAGAACGGCCTGGCTGTGGTTGGTCAGTTGCAAATAGGCCTGTTGCAGATCGGCCTCATCCACATCCAGGCGGGCATAATCGGATATGGTGGCTTTGAGTTGGCCGACTTCGCCGGTGAGATCCAACTCATTCCGGCCCTTTTGTTCGGTGATCAAGGTACGGGCGTCCAGTTCAGCTTTGATCTGCTGCCGGCCCCGCGAACGAATGTGCAGCGAGTCCAGCGCAAAGCCCTGCAGGCGCACATCGCCGGTCTCTTCCAGGGTCAGCGCTTTCAGTTCGGGCGCTTTGAGGTAAAAGCGCAGGCTGGGGCCGGCCGGGTATTCCGGAACTTCAATGATCAGATCCTTGCCTTTTTGGGAAACCAATACGCCTTTCAGTGCCTGGTCTGGCCCTTGCATCTGAAACTGGAAGCGATCCCCTCTTTCCAAAGAAAGCTGAGCGGGACCGCGAAGGTGAAGATGCTCGTAGGGCCCGTATTCGCTCAATACTTCCGTGTTATTTTCGCTGAGCAAGCGGTCAGAAGCCGGACAGCCCACGCATTCCAGGCCCCGTTCCGTCATTTTCCAGGGGTGGCGAAACTCGTCGGCCGGATGGTATCGCCCGCCGGCCAATTCGGTATCGCGAAGCATTTCTGCCGTGCGTTCGTCAAAAGTGATCTGGCTGCCCACAGGTATGTACAACTCCAGATGCACCTTCTGATTGCGCCATTCCTGCCCTTTGCGCAGGACATAACCTTCGGGAATACGCAGGATGTTGGAGCCGTACCGGACCGCCCAGTCCAACTGGCCGGCCATCTCGCGAGCTGCCTCTTCACTAGACCCCCGAGCCGTTACCGTCTGCCTGAGGAGCCACTGGTCGTTCTCCGAAGGCAGAACTACCAGGTCAACCGCTTTGAAAAAGAGTTGCCCTTTGGCGACCTCCACTTTCCCGTCCAGATCGAAGGCGGACGCATCGCGCACCACCTCGGACGAAACCAGTTCCAAAGCCGGAGATTCGGGCGAAAGAAGAATATCCTGGGTCACGGCCGCTTTTTCGGAAAAGTGCCGACCGAGCATAGAGCCCAGGGCGAACAGACTCACCAGGTTCAAGCCCCAGAAGACAGCCAGCCCCGTATTCCAGGCTTTGCTGATCCGCGTGCGGAAAACGATGCGGGCAATCAGGAGAATCAGTCCAACCAGGGGAATGCCCACCAAAAAGAGGAGGTTGATGGGAAGCAGTACATTGCTCAGCCCCAAACCGGGGTTCAGAATCTGCAGGGTAGGCCAGGCGGTAAAAAAGCCGATCACTGTACCGGCCCAGGCGAAGGCCAGACTGAGCATTAGCACTACCCCAACCAAAATGAGCAGCGGGCGACCTACCTGAACCAGAAAATGCCCCAGGGCGACCAGGACCGTCCCGGCAAACTGAACCACCCGGCGCAAGCCCAGCCCCAGTGACGATTGGCCTTTGCCCGAAGGCTTCTTCTGCCAGTCTTTCGAAAACTTGGACATCTCTTCGGAAAAGCTGTTGACCTCTTCCTGGATGACGCGCCCGATGTTCGAGACATTGGCAGGCTCTCCGCGCATGGCCAGCTTGTCGCTGGCGGTTTTGGCCTCCGGCATGAGAATCCACAAAATGAGGTAGATCGGAATACCGAATGCTCCCGAAAGCGTGAGCACCACAAAGAGCAGGCGAATCCAGATCGGATCCTGTATACCGAAATAGGCGGAAATGCCCGAACAAACGCCGCCTACCACCTCGTCGTCGGGGTTTCGAAACAGCCGTTTGCCCGTGCGAAAGCCCGATGAGGAGGAAGACTCCGCCCGCTCCGAGGATGCCTCCTCCATCGGTTCTGCGCCAAAATCCTCCGGCTTGCCCATTATGGCAATTGCTTCCTCTACATCGTTCAGGTTGACAATACTGCGGCGGTCGAGCCGCTCCTGAAACAGCTCGGCCAGCCGAGCCTCGATATCATGGGTGATTTCCCGGTAGCCTTCGTTTTTCTTGAAGTGCCGGTGAATGGCGTCCAGGTAGTTTTGTAAATGGACAAAGGCATCTTCGTCCAGGGTAAAGGGGATGCCGCCCAAATTGATGCTGACGACCTTATTCATGAGTTCCGTTTGTTTTTATGGTTAGTGCAACAGCTTCCACCATTTGGTGCCAGCTGTCTTTCAATGCAGACAAAACGCGTTCCCCTTCCGGGGTGATTCGATAGTATTTACGCGGCGGGCCGCTGCTGGACTCCCGCCATTGGTAATCCAGCAAACCCGATTTCTTCAACCGGTTGAGCAAGGGATAAAGCGTTCCTTCCACTACGATGAGCTGGGAGTCCTTGAGCCGGTCGATGATGTCCGACGGATAAGCTTCCCGCTCTGCAATGATGGAAAGGATACACATCTCCAGCACGCCGCGTCGCATTTGGGTGCGAGTGTTTTCCAAGGTATCCGTTTTCATGACTCCTAAAATAAGGAGCCGCCTATTACCTTGCAATACATAGTAGCTGTTGTAGCCGAAAAAATCGACGAAGGGATGCCGACGGTCTACCAGGCCCTGCGGAAAAGCGCTGCAAAGACGGGATAGGTCAGGGTTTGGCTGGAAATGCTTTCAGGGCTTTGCCCAGGCAGTTGAGGTCGGCTTTAATGCCCTCTTGTTGATCGGGCAGCAAGGTGATGTCGTGGTTGTAATCCGCATAGGCGACCCGGATCTTCTCAATGGGATTGAGAAGGAGGTTGTAAAAAACATCCAGGGGAAGCGCACAGGTGTGCAAGTAGATGCGCATGTTGGTTTCCCGGTCAAAGGTGCCCCGGTCGGGGATGTTGAGCAACCAAATGATCTGGCCGGTCTTGAGTTTGAGCCCTACATTTCGGGCCGGCTCAATCTTGTGGTATTTATACTCGGGCACGGCCAGGGTCATAAAAACGGCATCGAGGGTGTCGTTTTGAGAAAAGGAAAACAACACTTTCGCCTCTTCGATGAAGGTGTACCCCTCATCCGTTTCAAACAGGCTGGGCACCTGATAGCCAATGTTCCGCGTAGCCGTAGCGATCATACGGGTACTGTCAAAATCGTCCACGAAGTCGATCGCCGTATCGCATTGTGCATATCCTCCCATTAATGGAAGGAAAATTATAATCCAAACAAGTAACCCTCTTGCCGCCATAGTTGTCGTTGGAGTCTAGGAAAAGCAAAAATAGAGAAAAGCCGTTGGATACCGGTGTATCCAACGGCTTGCTTTCCCGGCCATCATCGCAACAAGGTGACATTGCCTTTTAAAATGAGATCTCGACCTCCGGGACAGCGCAGGCGCACGTAGTAGCCATATACTCCGTGTTCCAGCATTTTACCCTGATGGGTGCCGTCCCAGCCCTGAGACGGATCGGTCGTCCGGAAAAGTTGTTCGCCCCAACCGCTGTAGATCATGAATTCGAAGTCTTCGACCTCGTTGCGATCAATGAGCAGGCTGCGTACCCGAAGTACGTCATTTCGGCGATTGCCGTCCGGCGTGAAGGTATTGGGAATAAAGACGTATTCCGGCTTGCAGAATGGATCAGTATCACACAACAGGTCCACCTCAATGATCTGGTTACAGGTTGCCGTTTGCCCGCAGTCATCCGTGATCACTACGTTCCGAACCACCTCGGCCAGCCCAGGACCTATCGTATCCTGTGTGCTGGTTACCACGATGGAAAGCGCCCCGCAACCGCCGGCCTGCACAATCCCCATGGTATCCAATGGAGGTACTTCGTCAAAACCACAGACCGTAGTATCGGCCGGGCAATCGAGTACGAAGGGTGCCGGGTTGACCTTTACCGTGCGCGAAGCCGTAATCGTGGTGTCGCATATATCGAGGGTCCAGGTCTCGAGGTACTCCTCCGGGCAATCCGGACTGCCAACGACCAGCTCCAACTCCCCGGAAACGGTACCGCTGATCTCGCAAGGCCCATCCAATCCGTTAGAATAGGTGATCGTCTGCGGTAAAGCGCCCAGTTCATCACAGAAGAGCGTGGTATCGTCGGGTGCAAAGAGCGTGGGCAGTACGGGATTCACCATGAGGCTGCGCGACACCGAGGTATCTACCATGCAGGTACTGTCGGTTGCCGTCCAGGTGTATACGACCTCATACCCGCAGGAATCGGCTACAAAGGCGAGTTCCACTTCGGCCGGTAAAGTATCGCCGTACACATCCAGGAAAAACAACTGAGGGGCATCCGGCAGGGGTGCTCCGCAGTCGACCTCACCGGGCAGCGAATCCAGGGGCGAGAGGTCCAGGAAGCTGATCTGGTAGTCCACGCAGATGGAATCGCAGTTGAAAATGCCCAGAATGACCTGGCTGCAAGAGTCCTGATTGCCACAGGCATCTGTGGCCACGTACGTGCGGGTGATCATGAGAGTATCGCCCATAGGTATCGTCACCTCTGTAGGTACGATCGTCACCTCACCAGCGCAATTGTCCGTAACGACTACATCGTCAGGGCTCAAGCCCGGAATGGTATCCGTATCCAGGCAGTAAACCGTATCGGAGGGGCAAGTAGTGAACACCGGCGGCTGGGTATCCTGAATGTAGCGCAGCACCTGAACACAGGAATCGGTATTGCCGCAGTCGTCCGAAGCCAGGTAGGTACGCGTAAGGAATACCTCACAGCCCAGGGCGGTCTGAGATTCCACCACACTGACCGTCACCTCGCTGCAATCGTCCTGCGTCATCAGGGTATCGGGCGGCGGAATATCGTCGGGATTACAGCCCAGATCGATCGTGTCCAGCACACAGGCGAGAATCACCGGCGGCACCGTATCGTTCACATAGGTCAGCATCTGGAAACACGTATCCAAGCTGCCCGTGCTATCTACATATTCATAGGTCCGGCTGATCGTCACTTCACAGCCCACCGTATCAACCTGCTCGGTGAAGTCGGTCACATCGTACATCACGCTGTCGTTGCCAATCTGCGTGAGCGGCGCTGGGATGCTGTCCGGATTACAGCCCAAATCGACCATCTCGGGCGGACAAACTTCACCCGGATCTTCACATTCGTCGCAAAGGGTGATCTGCTGTTCGCAAATACTCGCATTGCCGCATCCATCGGTAACCGTGATCGTTCGGTAGACTACCTGGCCGCAGGGATGAGCCGCCGTACTATCGGCAAAGGCGATCTCCAAATCCGGACCACAGTCATCCTGAGCGATTACGGTAGCCGGATCAAAAGGCAGCGAATCCACCTCACAGAGCGTGGTATCTGCCGGACAACTCACCAAGACCGGCGGATTCAGATCGTCGGTGTAGGTAAGGGTCTGGAAACAAGTATCGGCGACCCCCGCATCGTCTACGTATTCGTAGGTTCGGAACAAGGTCACCTGACAGGCCACAGTATCGATCTGCTCGCTGAAGTCGGTCACATCGTACATCACGCTGTCGTTGCCAATTTGCGTGAGCGGTTCAGGTATGCTGTCCGGATTGCAGCCCAGGTCGACAAATACAGGCGGACAGTCCGGATTATCGCACTGGTCACAAAGGATGATCACCTGGCTGCAACGGGCTTCGTTTCCACACAAGTCTGTGGCGATATAGGTTCGAAGGATCAGTTGAATGCAGGTATCATTACCCGTGAGCGTGGAGTCCGTAAAGGTTATGAAAGGGTCCCCGCAATTATCCTCTGCCAACAGCACATCCGGGCCCGGCAGTGGCACGGGATCTGGGTTGCACCCCCAATCCAGCGTGTCGCTCGGGCACAGCACAAACACCGGCGGAACCGTATCCTGCGTGAAGCGGATGATCTGAACGCAGCTGTCTGCATTGCCGCAGGCGTCCGTCGCCACATAGGTGCGCGCCAGCAATTGCGTACAGGCCGTGCTGTCCGTCAGCAGCGAGTCTGCAAAACTGATCGTCGGGGCTCCGCAGTTGTCTTCGGCAAGCAGTTCATCCGGCCCGGGGAGCGCAATGCTGTCCGGATTGCAACCCGCATCCAGCGTGTCGCTCGGGCACAGCACAAACACCGGCGGAACCGTATCCTGCGTG
>CAZQSF010000054.1:10828-14130 GCA_964595955.1 uncultured Saprospiraceae bacterium | reverse complement strand
ATTGCAACCCGCATCCAGCGTGTCGCTCGGGCACAGCACAAACACCGGCGGAACCTTGTCCTGCGTGAAGCGGATGACCTGAACGCAGCTGTCCGCATTGCCGCAAGAATCGGTAACCAGATAGGTGCGCTCAACGAACTGGATACAATCCCCGGCTTCCGACAGCGTAGAATCTATGGCTTCCAGACTGGCTATAACGCAATTATCGCCAGCTTGAAGCGCGTCAAAGTCCGGGTCGGGTAACGACCCCGGGTTGCAGCCCAGATCGAGCGTGTCGGGCGGACAGACGCCGATAAGCGGTGGTACCGTATCGGTTCGGTAGAACAGCGTCTGCTCGCATTGAGAAGCATTTCCGCATTCATCCGTAACCGTGTAAACCCGGAAGATGTCCGCCCGGCAATCGGTTTCCTGGATGGTCTCACTCACATCGAAGCTGAGGGTTCCGCATTCGTCCGTGGCATTGATAAAGTCCGGCGGTGGAATGCTGTCGGGATTACAGCCGAGGTCCACACTATCGGCGGGGCAGGAGGTAATGATCGGCGGATCCAGGTCGAGGGTGTACGAGATCCGCTGTACACAAACTCCGGTCTGCCCGGGGCTCAGTTCATAGGTATAGGTGCGCGTGATGATGATATCGCATCCAAGCGTATCTACCTGTTCATCTACCTGAATGACCGGGTAGCTGACCGTGTCGTTGCCGATCTCAGTAAGCGGTGGCGGAATTGCATCCGGGTTGCAGCCCAGCAAGATATCCGGCGGACAGATCTCAGGGCATTCGTCGCACAGGACAATAGCCTGGGTACAACTGGCCGCATTACCGCAGGCATCCGTTACGGTGATCACCCGAAGGAGTTCCTCGCCACATGGCACCTGGAATGTGGAATCGTCACTGAAGGTGATCTCAAAACTGCTGCATTGATCCTGCGCAATCACCGTAGAGGGATCAAAGAGCAAGGTATCGGCTTCGCACAGAACGGTATCCGAGGGACAAGCCAGCAACACGGGTGGCAAGGTATCTACAGTGTAGTCGATGAACTGCACAGCAGTGGCCCGGTTACCGCATTCATCAAAAACCGAATACGTGCGTCGAATGCGAACCCCGCAACTATTGGGAAACTCGCGGTCCGATACGGTAACGCTGACCGGTCCGCCGCAAGCATCTACGGCTTCGACCAACTCGGGCTCAGGCTCGGGAATGCTGTCCGGGTTGCAGCCCAGGTCGAGGGTATCGAAGGGGAATAGGACGATGTCGGGCGGAATGCTGTCCAATTTGAACTGCAGTACCTGTTCGATCGTATCGGTATTGCCACAGGCATCCTCGGCAATATAAAAGCGATCCAGGGTAATGATGCAGCCATTGAAGGAGGTATCCTCCTCGATTCGAATCGTGGGCACACTGCAATTATCGGAGGCCGTAACGCTTTCGGGGCCGGGTATCACCTGCGGGTTGCAACCCAGTTGAGTCGTATCCGCCGGGAAGGAAGTAAAGAATGGCGGAACCGTATCGGTAATAAAGGTGATGAATTGCGTACAGAAGCTGCTATCGCCGGTGGGACCCAGAAAGACGTAAGTGCGCGTAAGGGTAGTATTGCAGGCATTGGTGTTGGTTTCTTCGGAAACCTCCAGCACCGGAAAGCTTCCGATCTGATCCAAGGGCTCCGGAAGGGTATCCGGGTTACACCCGAGATCCAGGTTTTCCGGACATTCCGGATCCTGGCAATCGTCGCAGAGGGTAATCCGCTGAATGCAGCTGGCCTGGTTGCCGCAGATATCAATAGCCGTGATCTCCCGAATTACCTGGATCCCACACAGTACATCCAGGATACTGTCGGAACTAAAGATCGTATCAACCGCACAAGCATCGACGACCTCTACCTCGGATGGGTCGAAAGCCGGAATGGAGTCCAGGCCACACAGGAAAAGATCCGGCGGGCAATTGACGATTTGCGGTGCCAGGGTATCCAATTGATAACGGATGACCTGAACACAGGAGTCTGCGTTCCCGCAGTCGTCTTCGGCCCGGTAAACGCGCGAAAGCGTGGTGGTACAACCATCGGAATCTTCAGTTTCAGTCACCGAAACCTGCAGGTCCGAACTGCAATTGTCCGTCACGCCCAAGGCATCGAAATCGGGATCGGGAACAACGGCCGGATTACAACCGAGGTCCAGAGTGTCTGCCGGACAGTTTGCGAAAACCGGAGCCTCCGTATCCTGGAGGTAGCGGATAACCTGAACACAACTGTCAGACAGGCCGCACGCATCCGTGGCGATGTAGGTCCTTTTCAGAATTTGCTCGCAAGCCGATGAATCGCTCAGCAATTCATCCGTAAAAGTGATGGCAGGCGGACCGCAATTGTCTTCCGCCAACAACACATCCGGGCCGGGTATCGGTATGCTATCGGGATTACAACCCAGATCGAGTGTATCGGAGGGGCAAAGTACAAATACAGGCGGTTCAATATCCTGGGTGTAGCGAATGACCTGAATACAGATTGCAGTATTGCCACAGGAATCAGTGGCCGCAAATGTTCGCTGAATGAGTTGCACGCATTCACTTGCATCTGTGAGCAGAGAGTCCGTAACGATCAGTTGAGGATCACTGCAGCCATCTTCAATCACCAGCAGGGTGGTATCGGCATCCGGGATGCTGTCCGGGTTGCAGCCCAGCTCCAGGGTGTCAGACGGGCATTCCACAAAGATCGGTGGCTCCGTATCCAACACATAGGTCAGGGTCTGCAGGCAGGTATCCGGGGAGGTGCCTTGCCCGTCGTCGTATTCGTAGATCCGCTCGATGGTCACCGTGCAGCCCGTCGTGTCGATCGTCTCACTGAAGCTCAGCACCGGGTAGCTCACCGTGTCGTTGCTCAGCTCGGTCAGCGGCTCCGGAATGCTGTCCGGGTTGCAGCCCAGCTCCACCAGCTCGGGCGGGCAGACGTCGCCTCCGCCACCGCCGTCACACTCGTCGCATACCGTGATCAGTTGAAGGCAGCTGCTCGCATTGCCGCAAGAATCTGCCACCGTGATGGTCCGGTAGATCAGCGATCCGCAGCTGTCCACAGCCGTGCTGTCCGTAAAGCTGATCAGCAGCTCCCCTCCGCAGTCGTCCTGCGCCAGTACAGCGTCGGGATCAAAGCCCACCGAGTCCACTTCGCAAAGGGTCGTATCTGCCGGGCAGCTCAGGATCTGCGGCGGCGTCAGGTCGTTGGTATAGGTCAGGGTCTGCAGGCAGGTATCCGGGGAGGTGCCCTGCCCGTCGTCGTATTCGTAGATCCGCTCGATGGTCACCGTGCAGCCCGTCGTGT
>CAZQSF010000054.1:0-10728 GCA_964595955.1 uncultured Saprospiraceae bacterium | reverse complement strand
CCGAGTCCACTTCGCAAAGGGTCGTATCTGCCGGGCAGCTCAGGATCTGCGGCGGTACGGTATCGAGGGTGTAGATGACCACCTGCTCACAACTGGAAGCATTTCCGCAACTATCGGCTACGATAAACTGCCGGAGCTGGTAGTTCGTACAACCAACTGTGGAATCCTGAACAACGACAGAAATGGTAAACTCGTCCGGGTTCCCGTCCACAAGCACACTATCGATGGGCGGAGCGGGAATGCTGTCGGGATTACATCCCAACACCAAGGTGTCGGTCGGGCAGGAAATAATATTGGGAGGCGGGCCGGAGGTAAGGGTGAAGTCCTGGGTAGCTGTTGCTGTACATTCGTTGGCATTGGTCACCGTCAGACTGACTGATCCGGAAGCTCCCAGCGGGAGGCTGAAGCTGGGATTCTGTGCATCGGAAGTCAATACGGAATCGCCATTGGCATAAGTCACGATCCAACTCCAGCTTTCGATGGTGCTCGAGGTGTCGGTCGTCAGGTCGTTGAGCTGCAATTCGCCCTGGCCGCCGCAGTTTTGCCCGAAAAGGGAAAAGTCAATGCCTATGGAGTTCCGGACCAGGGTGATTTCGCGGAAAAGCGTATCCGTACAGACCGAGTCGGGGTCAGCCACAAGAGCTACGGTGTACGTTCCAAAATCCGGGAAGGTAAAGGTGGGATTCACCTCGGAAGAAGCCAGATCCGTATTGGGCCAGTCAAAGAACCACTGATAGGTTTCGGCTCCCTGGCTTTCGTTTTGAAAATTGACTTCCAGGGTGTCGCAGGCCGTTTGGGCATCAAAATCGGCAATGACAGCATCGCCGCAAATGGCTACGTTGTATTCGAAATCCCGGCGGACGACTGATTTGAGCTGGCCCGTCGTTTTATCGTATTCCTCCACGCAAATACCCACCAGAAAGGTACCTTGTATGGTGGGGGTACCGGTAAGAAGACCGGTCTGAGGATCGATCTGCAGCGGATCAGGGCTGGGCCCCAGCACCTGCTGGAGGTTGTAAAAGGGGTCGACCCATATCACCGTATCGTAGGGCGGTGCGGGGGGTGGCTGAGGCTTAGGCTCATCGGCCGTAGCGCCCGACTGAGGAGTACAGAGCTTGTACACCAGCATATCCCCATCGGGATCGATGGCCGAATGATCGAAGGAAAGGGGTTGGTCCTTGCAAATGTAGAGGTCGGGCCATTCCTGAAAGACCGGGCTGGAATTGCATTCCAACAGAGCCTCTTCCGGAATGTATACGCTATAGGTGGCGCCGGTGCCCAGGGGATCCAGAATATTCTGAATGAGGGTGTTGCGGCAGCAGCGCTGATAGGCCAGGGTGTACCCGTCTTCGAAGAACGGCAGGTAGACGGTATCGCGATAGGTAGCGCGATGGGTGCATACCTCGCCCGGAATGACGAGGCACTCGAACTGCAGGTTTACATCCAGCGTATCATCGCCCGTAAAGGGCAGGCGAAGGTCATAGAGGAGGGAGCCGTTGCTCGCAGAACGGAACACGCCGACGGAGGCCGGGTCGTCGAACTGAGGTACGCCGTTAATGCAATCGCGATATACGTTGAGTGTGATTTCATATTGGTTTCCGCCCAGGCAGCGGTAGGAAATTTCCCCACCTACAATGTGGGTTGCATGAGCCAGCCGGGGGAGAAGCAGGCCGCCCAGCAAGAACACCAGCCCAAGAGAAAACCTCCGGAGCCCGGCAGAAGGAAGGAACTTTGGTACAGGTATGCTCATTGGAAAATTATCTTTTGATCACGCATGGTGATGTTCTTAATCCGCACTTCGACATGCCGCTCGGCAGAAGCAATGGGGTCATCTACCGATGCACGCCGGTTGCGGGCGCTGTCGCTCACGCCCGGGGGGGCATCCTTTTTACCCCGGGGATTGGATTCGATGACAAACTGCCCGTTGCCCGGCGCCTCGGACAATCCGTTTTGATACACGTGGAGATAAGGGAGGAAGGCCCCGTTTTGGTAGGTTTTGAAGTGGTTGACGATACTGCTGATGCGCCGCTTGGACAAGGCCAGGTTGTAAGCCTCACTACCCAGAGGGCTGGTCCGGCCAATGATCTCGAGCGTCACGGTGTCGCCGTTTTGGAGGGCCTCCAGAGCCAGGGGGCAGACGACAGAATCGAGCTGCCTCCAGCCGCGCTCTACAAAATCGTCGAAAAAACGCACGAAGCGAGAGCTGTCTGTAGCGCGCTTGGCAGCGGGCACCCCACGCATGTAGCGCTTGTAAATCTCGTCTTCCTGATCGATGTAGGCCTCATAGGTGGTGAAATAGGTCTCGGGCCAGTCCTCGGCAAAGGTAAGGCGGGGCTCGCGGTTGCGCTGTTCCCGGGGATAGGAGGGTTGGTTGTTGGCGAAAAACATCTTGGCATCGGGATACAGCTCCAGTTCCACCTCAGCTACCACGCGGGTCAGCGTCGGGCTGATGCGTTGGCCAATTCTCAGGATATCCTCAGCGGTGATCAAAAGGGAATCCCGCCTGGGCCAATACCCCTCCCGGCTGGTGGTCAACAGGTAGGTCTGGTTGATCTTGGCCTGAAAAAGGAAATCATTGCCGGTGGCATTGCGTTCGATCTGAACCTTCTCACTGCCATCGCCCCCCAGGGGCTCGAGCCGTACCGTGCATTCGTTAAGCGGAGACCGCACCCCTTCAAAGTCTCTAAAGGTGAGGATCTGCAAGTCAAAAAACTCCAGAAACTTCAAATCCACCTGCAGGGTAGTATCCCGTTTGGGCATCTTTTCAAAGGTCATCAGGTCATCGATCACGACAGTGTCCCTGGGGAAGCCCCGCTTGAAGCCGACCACCATGTAGCGTCGAAAGAGCTGGAGCTGGCCCAGCTCGTAGAGGTTCATATCCTCGGCTTGATGGCTTTTTGCCAGAAGCGTTTGGGTGCCGTCCGGAGCCAGGCCATACAGGAAAACCGTATCTGCAGGCACACCTTTTTCCTTGTAATAGGTACCGGCGAAATAGGTCTGGGCTTCCAAATCGACCTTTACCCGGCCTTTCCAAAGGTCATAGCAACAAATCAACGAATCGGGAGGCGTTTCCAACTCGGGTTCGGGGGGTGCGTAGGGGGTGCTTCCCTCCCGGTTGGAGGACACCAGCAGGGTGTTGGTTTCGGGAGCCAGGAAGAAATACAGATCGTCATAGGAGCTGTTGAGAGGGTAACCCAGGTTTTGGATGGCCGCCGCCCCGCCCTCTTCTGTCGCGTTCAGGGCGGTTGGCCAAAAGGCCGAATACACGTCCATACCGCCAAAGGTGAGTTGGCCGTCGGTGCTGAAGAAAAGCCGCTGGGAAGGCTCGTGAAAATAAGGCGACATCTCCCGGCCGGGGCTGTTCACCCCCTTCAGGTTTACGGGTTCGCTCAGGCCGCCCTGCTCGTCCAGGTAGCTATACCAGAGGTCCAGTTGCCCCATCCCTCCGGAGCGATCGGAAGCGAAAAGGAGTACTTCGCGCTTGGCGGAATCATCCCATCCCAGGCAAGGCTCGGTGTTGGTGGCATCGGGCGCATTGATCGCCAGGCGCTCGGGAGCTGACCAACCGGCCCCGTTCAGGCGCTTGCGGCGGTAGATATCGCAGCGCACCTGAGAGGAGACCCCCACATAGTTACAAATGGTGTAATAGATCTGACTGCCATCGCGGCTCAGGGTGGGATTGCCCGTATGCCTGCCCGTGGTATCCAGTGGCCAGTATACTTGCCCTTCTCGCTCGCCCACCGCCTGCATCACTTTAAAATACTTGCGCTTGGGCACGGCTTCATCTTGCTTGTAATCGAACCGATAGGACGCATACCACAGGGTATCATTCCGGATGAACCCACCGAACTCGGAAAATGGCGTATTCAGGCTGTCGCCGGCCAGCTTCATCGGCCAGCTTTCGGCATCGGCGACGAGCGGCGGAGCCCACTCGCAGCTTTCGGCTCCCACCTCCGCGTAGTAGCGCAATTGTTCCGGCGCATTGGGTTGCCGGTCCAGAAAACGCCGGTACAAGGGGCCGGCCTCGCTGTACTTGCCCAGGCGATGTTTAACCTCGGCCAGGTAATAGGCCGTATTGGGGTAGTTGCTGTTGCCGGGATCCAGGTCCAGCGCATGCGCATAGGCCACTTCGGCGAGCTTGTAGTCATTGACTTCGCAGGCCGACTGACCCAGGCGCAACCAGTAATAAGTGTTGAGAGAGTCGAACTCCGTGAGGATCTGATAATATTTGGTTGCCGAATAAAAATCCGAATTGGCGAAAGCCTTATCGGCAGCCTTTCGCCAGGGGCCTTCCCGTTGCTGGGCAGGGAGATCGGCCGGCAAGAGCCAACAAAGGGCCAAGATCAGCCACAGGCCAGCCTTGAAAAAAGATATGTCGCGTGAGTTCATAAGCTTGTCTCCCCTCATGGGTGGTTAGATCAATGGACAGGTTTTATGCAAGGGCAGGGGGCGTACTCTTTTGAAAATATACGAAAGCGAGATCTGAGGGCCTCCGAAGCCGTCGGTAGCCACCGTAAAGTCGGAGATGTTGGCGTCGTAGCTGAATCCGAGCTGGAAGTCGTTGTAGTGTACTTCCACCATGGGGATGATCGCTTCGCGCACTTCCTGCTCCTGGAATCGGGAGGCTACCATCACCTGCAGGGCCAGTTGCTTGCCCAGGTCCGTGCTAATGTGCCAGCGCAGGCCCGCTCCCAGCATATACTGGCTGTGAGGCTGCTGGAACTGGATGCGGGCATTGGCCAGCAGGTCGAACCGCCGGCCGATCTGGATGGTGGAAAAGACATAGGGGCTGAGGCGAAAAGCAGAAGGATCCTCTACTACTTCCGTAAGGCTTTGCGGGGCCCGGTTGAGGTGAAACATGCCGAAGCCGATATCGAAAACCGTGCGCTCTTCCTTCCGGTCGATGAGTTCGTAATTGTCCGCCATCTGAATGCGGAGGTTAAATCCGGCGCCGAGGTCCAGGCTGGTTGCATTTTGATTGGGGAAGTCTTCGATACCCCCGTTCCCCGGAATTTCCGGAAGCCCTGTATTGGGGTTGTAGTGCTCGTCCAGGGTGATGCGCTCCCGGTTATACCCCTGGTGGGTCATACCCGCCTTTACACCCACGGTACCGTAAATGTGCCTGCCCAGGCGATGGGTATACGAGCCCAGGCCGCTAACCGCCGTATTGTAGTACCCAATGAAGCCTCCCTGGTCGAAATGAAACAGCAGCCCGGCTGCGAAAAAGCCCTTGCGCGGCTTTTTGCCCAGAAAGCGCATATCTGCCCCTGCAGTAAAGGAATTGGCGTTGACGGGTACGGTATTCCACTGGTTGGCATAGATGGCCGACAGCCGCACGTCCCCGTTGAACACCCCCGTGAGTCCCGGAGAGACGAGAATGGGCGCGTTGTGAAACTGGGAATAGATGACATCCTGCCCGCGAGTAGCCGAGGCCATCCATAGAACGAGTAAAACCAGGGTAATAAATCTTTTCACAGCAAAATAGGTTTCATACGTGTCCGGCAGGAACGCCCTGCCGGTTCCGAGTTAAAAGAAACAGGGGAACCTTCAATCCTCTTCGCTCAAACAGGATTACAATTCGTCAATGGTACACGGAAATCGGCTTCTTCGGAATGAAGGGCCTCTCAAGATATGGATGGGTCCTTTTGAAAAACCAGGACCGTCAACACACAAATTTATAAAATTTTCGTATACCATGCCCTTTTTTTATAAAAAACATAGGACAACCGCTTTCTCGACTTTTCGTACCGTATAATAAGCCAATTTACACGAACCGAAAAATATTTGTTTTGACTGGCTTGCTTCCGAATAAATCCCTATTTTGCAAGCGTTTGACACATTTCCCCAGTTAAGCATACGACCGATTCCCGTCGGTCAGCGAGAAAACTTACATCAGACCGTTCCAACTTTTTCGTTTGACGCACTGGTCAAGGAGTAAGTTCCTATTGTGTTCCCGCACAAGTTACTCCTACTGGCAGGTGTAATCCCATTTTTATTTACTGGCAATTTAAAACGATGTAAGATGTACAGCGTAAAGAGCGTGCTGTTACAAGTTGGACTTTTCTGTATTGGTCTGAGCCTTCAGGCCCAGGTCATCTATGTAAAACCGGGCGCAAACGGCAACGGCAGTTCCTGGGTACAAGCATTCGGTGAGGTGCAGCAAGCCCTCAAGATCGCCAAAGCCGGCGATCAAATCTGGGTGGCTGCCGGAAAGTACTACACAACGCGCACCAACAACCGCCGAGTCAGCTTTTCCATCCCCAAGGGCGTGGCCCTTTACGGAGGCTTTCAAGGCTTTGAGACACAAATCGATCAGCGCGACTGGCGAACTCACCTCACCGTATTGAGCGGCGAGATCGGTGGTCCCGGAAGCGAAGACAATGCCTACACGGTCGTTTACACCCAAGGAGCCAATGCACAGACCGTGGTAGATGGTTTTATCATCACCGGAGGCATGGCCAACGGCAATGGCCAGCGAGGCGACCTGCGCACCTGCGGAGCCGGCTGGTTCAACGATGGCTCCAACGGCAGTTCCAAGCCCGTCATTCGCAACTGCCTCTTCACGGGCAATATCGCTCGCAACGGCGGCGCACTTTACAATTACGGCCACCAGGGAGAAGCCAGCCCGGTAGTTTCACACTGCCAGTTCGTAAAGAATCAGGCCGACCTGGACGGAGGTGCCATTTACAACGACGGTGCCAACGGCATCAGCGACCCCCAGATCACCTCCTGCCTGTTCCGCCGCAACGAGGCCACCTATGGCGCCGGCCTGTTCAACACGGGCGAGCACGGTCAGGCCAAACCCTTCATCAAAGACTGCCTCTTCATGGCCAACAACTCCTACATCAGCGGCTCCGGCCTCTACAACTTCCACAAAGGGAAAGGCATCTGTAAGCCGGTAGTCCAGGGATGCCGGTTCGAGAACAATTACGCCACCGTGGGCGACGAAGTGGGGAGCAATGCCAATGCCACCCTCTCCAACAAACAATCTAAAAGCTCGCTGACCTTCCGTCCGGGCTTCTGAAAAACGCCCAACTGTACAGCACGCTCTGAAAAAGCGGAAGTATACTCAGTATGCTTCCGCTTTCGCTTTTTGAAGGGCTGCCCGGTAGGCCGAAAGGTCGAATTGAAAGGAGCCGAGTGCTGCATAAGACCAGCCCGGGCGTTTTTCCTGCCGGAAATCCGTCCAGCTCACCTGCTCGCCGTCTACCTGTATGCGAACGGTAAAAGGCCAGTCGCCGGGTACACCGCTCGGCCCGTATTCCAGCAGGCTCACCCGGCCCGCCTCTCCGTAGGAGTAGGCCTCCTCAGGCAGGCCCCAGAAGTGTTTGCGCGGGGGCAGTACCAGCAAGGGCGGCAAGCCCTCGTACATGCCGGCCAGGCTGGGCTGCCCCTCGGCTGCAGCGTATGGGGCTTCCAGCGCTTTTAACCCGTCGATCAGAGGCCGTCCGTTGATCCAAATGGCCACTACCTTGTAGTCTTCAACCCGGGAGGTAGCGATCCCGAATGCGATTTGATCCATAGGCTTTGCAACGCATCAAAACGGCAAATGATCGAGGTCCACGTTGCCGCCGGTGAGGATGATCCCCACCTTTTGATCCCGGAAGAGATCCGGGTAGCGCAGTACAGCGGCTACGGGCACTGCACAGCTGGGCTCGATCAGAATTTTCATGCGCTCCCAGACCAGTCGCATGGCGGCCACGATCTCGCCCTCGTCGACGCGAAGGATGTCGGCCACCCGTTCGCGGATCACGGCCAAGGTCTTGTCGCCCAGATGCGTTCGCAGGCCGTCCGCCACCGTATCGATGGTCTCGTTCTGCTGCAGCCGCCCGCTGTGCAGCGAGCGATAGGCATCGTCCACGGCCATGGGCTCGCCGCCGTACACCCGGGCCCCCAGGCTTTGCCCTACGATGGCCGTGCCGCTGAGCAGGCCGCCCCCGCCCACCGGTGCCAGGAGTCGTTCAAAGGGACCGGCCTCCTCCCACAACTCCAGGGCCGCCGTACCCTGGCCGGCGATAACGCCCCAGTCGTTGTAGGGGTGAATGAAGAAGGCACCGGTTTCGGCCTGCACCTCCGCCAGCCGGGCCTCTCGATGAGCCGGCGTAGGCCCGCACGCAATGATCTCGGCTCCGTAGCCGGCTGTGGCCTGCCGCTTGATCGCCGGAGCATTTTCCGGCATGACGATGTAGGCCGGCACGCCTAGCTCACGAGCCGCCCGGGCTACAGCCTGTGCGTGATTGCCCGAAGAATGCGTGCAGAGCCCCTGCCGGAGCTGATCTTCTCCGAGGCGCAGGGCCGCGCTGGCCGCCCCTCGCATCTTGAAAGCGCCGACCTTTTGAAAGTTTTCACACTTGAAGAACAAACGGGCTCCGCTGCGTTGGTCCAAGTGGGCACAGGTGAGAACCGGCGTGCGATGGATCATCGGCGCGATGGCCAGCCCCGTTTCCCGGACATCTTCCACAACGGGCGCACGGGAAAGGGGCTCAAGCGTCAGGATGGGCTGCATGGGCAAAATGATTTGAATAAACCGGAGCTCATTGATCGGAATCGGAAGAATGGGGCGGCCGGGAAGGCACGGTCTGCAGGCCGCGAATGTCCTTGTAGTGCCGCTTCAGCCAGGTAGCCAGGCCATCCAGGCCCGGGAAAAGCACCCGCTCATTGATATTGGACTGGTCCAGTTTGTCGCGAATCTCCCACTTGAGCTCCCGGGGAATGATAATGCGAAAATGGCGAATGTCCGTAAAACCCAGCCACTCGTGCAGCTGCGTATCCGGGTTGGACATCATGGAGAAAACGGCGTACTGGTTGACGATGCGCTGGTCGATGCTGGGGGGCTCGAAAAAGACGATGTAGTCTTCCGGCTTCAGACTCTGCATCTCGGACAAGCTGCGGGCGGCCTTGTCCAGCATTTCAGCCGTAAAAATGTGCGAGCCTTCCTCTTCGATGATCACCTTGAGCTGATCGGGCAAGTATCGTTTGGAATCCACATAGTTGATCGCCCAGATCATGCCGTCCGCTCCATAGGTCGTGAAGTCACTGGTGGCGAAGTGTAGAGCTACATACGGGGAATAGGTCCAATCGAGCAGGCGCGTAGGCAGGCCGTGGTGTTGGGCCAGAGCCAGCCAATTCCAAACGGACTTCTTCTCGTCCTCGATCTGGGAATACTTTCGGAAGTTGCGCAGCAGATGGCGCTCCAAATGCGATTCACCCAACCGGTTCAGGCTGGTGGACAAATCGTAGCCGGTATCCACCAGGCCCCGGTACACGTAGGACGAACGATAGCGGTTCAGATCGGGCGCAAAGGAGTCGTGGTAAAGCGCTTCTTGAAGCTCTTCCCAGGAGTTTACGCGAATGGAATCGCCCTTCATACTGCGCTGTACCATAACGGCTCGGATTGTGCGATAAAGGTACGGAAAAATGGCAGGGCACCGGCTGCGGTTTTCATTCTCCGGGCGTGGCCGGGGCAGGTTCGGCACGGCTGGCAGCTGTTGTATCGGAGGCAAGCCTGAAGTTGAGCAGGAAACGCGGGCGTTCCCGGTTGAGGTCGGCAGGCAGGCTGTCGAGTGCCCAGGGAGCCAAGCGCGAGAGCGGCACCTCTCGCTCCTGCTGCAGGTAGGCGATAAAACGCTTCGCGCGGTAGGCCATGAGCGAATCGAACTGGCTGCGCACGACTTCAGGCCCGATCAGGGCCAGACAACGCTCCTGGGGCGTGCGCAGCTTATGGTTCGTATCCGGCACCTGAGTGCGCAGGTATTGCAGGAAGAGGCTGTCGGTAATGCCCAGAGCCTCCATGCTGAGGGAGTCAGTCTGGGCCGGGCCGTTCCTACCCTGGCTGGCCAGGTACCTTTGCTTGGCTGCCTGCACGGCGATCAGCTCCATTTCCCGGGCCGTATCGGTGTACTGGTAGTATTCAAGCGAAAGTTCGGGCTTGGCCTTGAGCACCTTACCCACGGCGTTGAGCGATCGGGTCTGGGTTTTTCCCCATTCGCGCTGGGTGTAGTTGAAGGGCACTTCCTTCAGGTCCTTTTCCTCTACGTTGAAGGCCGCAGCCAGCAGGTTGAAGGGAGCTGTCGCAGCCTTTACGATAACGTTGCCCAGCACTTTGAATAGGACGCCCCAAAGCTTGTATTTAGGATCGCTCAGGTCGCCGCGTACCGGAATTTTCAACTTGATATCGCCCCTGGGATTGCGCAGCACCACCACCGCCAGTTTGATCGGTAGCCTATAGGCATCCGGGCTGTGTACCTTGTCCCCCACCTGGATTTGTTCGATGGTGATGCGGTTTTTGCTGTTGAGGTAGCGGTCCTCGATAGTGGCTTCCCCCTCGTAGTAGATCATACCCTCCCAAAAGGGGTGGGCCACGTATTTCTTGGTGTAGGGATTGAAACCGGAGATGGGCAACTGCGCAATGCGGTAGTTGAGTTCCATATTGCCGATGTCCCGAGGATCCACACTCCACACAGCCTTAAAGGTGCCGCTCTCGTTGAGCTTGGAGTTCGCAATGAATTCCACCCGTTCACTGCGCGAATCAAACTTCTGAGTGCGCAGCTGCAGTTCGGTAAGGAGAAAGGTAAACTTCTCGTTCAACGTATAGTCCGTAAAGGACAACTGCCCATCGTTGATGACGATACTGTCGGCAAACTAATGGCTTTCCAGGTAGCTGGCCGTGGCCAGCTTTACATACTCGGCCATGTAGGCGAATACATTGGAGAATTGGCGGCCGCCCAG
>CAZQSF010000053.1:0-28515 GCA_964595955.1 uncultured Saprospiraceae bacterium | reverse complement strand
ATTATTCGTAATGGTTTGATTTACAAAATTTTGCAATTCGTCAGCCCTCCGGGCGGAAAATTCGGTGAATTTTCCGGGTTAGCCGGCAAGCGGCTCAAATATGGATGGCCCGATCGGCTGTCGCCGCCAGGGCCGCTTCTTTCATGGCTTCGGTATAGGTGGGGTGGGCATGGCTCATCCGGGCAGCATCTTCGGCGCTGGCCCGAAACTCCATCAGAGCTACCGCTTCGGCGATCATATCGGCGGTGCGGGCCCCCACCATGTGCACCCCGAGGATCTCGTCCGTTTCCTTGTGGGAGATCACTTTGACCAGCCCCTCTACGTCCATACTGGCCCGGGCCCTGCCCAGGGCCTTGAACGGAAATTTGCCCACTTTGTAGGGAGTCCCTTCCTCCTTGAGTTGCTCTTCGGTTTTGCCCACCCCGGCCACCTCGGGCCAGGTGTACACCACGTTTGGAATGTGATTGTACTCGATGTGCGGCTTTTGGCCGGCGATGACCTCGGCCACAAAAACACCTTCCTCTTCGGCCTTGTGCGCCAGCATGGCACCCCGAATCACATCGCCTATGGCATATACGCCCTCGACGGTGGTCTGCAGGTGCTCATCTACGGGAATTCGGCCTTTTTCGTCCAGCTCAATGCCTGCCTTTTCCAGGCCCAGTGCATGCGTGTACGGCCGCCGGCCGATGGCCACCAGGCAATAGTCGGCATTGATGGTGAAGGGATCATCCTGGCTGTCGCGCTTTTGCACGGTCACCGTTACGCTCTTCTTGTTCACCTTCACCTGAGTGACCTTGTGACCGAGGTAAAAATTGACGCCCATCTTTTTCATGGATCGCATCAGCTCCCGGCCGCAGTCCTTATCCATGCCGGGCAGCACGCGGTCCATGAATTCCACCACATCCACCTGGGTGCCCAGGCGGGCGAATACGGACCCCATTTCCAGGCCGATGACGCCACCGCCCACGACCACCATGCGCTTGGGTACAGCTTCGATGTTGAGCGCTTCGGTGGAGGTGATCACGCGCTCCTTGTCGTAGTTCCAGTCTTCCGGAACGATGGGTTTGGAGCCGGTGGCGATGATGACCTTATCGGTTTCGAGGGTTTCCTCCTTCCCATCGCTTTTGACGATCCGAAGGGTGTGTCGATCCACAAAAGATCCGTGCCCGTGATGGACGTCGACCTTGTTCTTTTTCATCAAAAAATCGACCCCTTTCACATTCTGATCCACAACTTCGTTCTTGCGTTTGATCATTTGGGGCATATTCACTTTCAGGTCCTTGAGGTCGATGCCGTGCTCGGCAAAGCGCTCCTTGGCAGCATGGAAGTGCTCGGAGGAGTCCAACAATGCCTTGGAGGGAATACAGCCCACATTGAGGCAGGTGCCGCCGAGGGTGTCGTATCGTTCGATGATCGCCGTTTTCATGCCCAACTGGGCGCAGCGGATGGCGGCAACATATCCACCCGGGCCGGAGCCGATGACTGTGACGTCGTACTTCATGTATGAAAAGGGTATTTCCGAAAAAAGCAGGAATCTGCCTGCCCTAAATATACGCTTTAGTCCTTCTTGCGGTTCTTGCGGCGCTTCTTTTTCGGCTTGGGTTTTGATTCCCGCTGCTCCGCATTTGAAGAGGATGGTTTTTTGCGGCCGCCCCCCGGCTTCTTCTTGCGGTTCTTGCGGCGCTTTTTCCTCTTCTCGGTCGGAAGTTCCACAGCTCCGGTCACATCCTCGAAGTCCATACCGGCATCGCCGTCCTCGGGCAGGGCGGTGAAGGCATGCAGGTCCATGGGTTTTTCCCCTTCGGCATTCATCGCCAGAATTTCCTTGACCCGGCCGACCTCCAGGGCGTACATCTTCCCCCTCTGATTGCCCCGTTCGTAGCAGTAGTACATCAGCTTACGAAAAATGTCGGTCTTGATCAGCCTGGCCTTTCCCGCCTGGGTGTGCAGTTGGTCGGCTTTGTCCGGAAACTCTTCCAGGGCTTCCAGGTAGGTGTCCAGTTCGTAGTTCAGGCAACACTTCAGCCGTCCGCATTGCCCGGAAAGCTTGCTTTGGTTGATCGCCAGGTTCTGATAGCGAGCTGCTGCCGTGGATACGCTCTTGAAGTCGGTGAGCCAGGTCGAGCAACAAAGCTCCCGGCCGCAGGAACCCAGGCCCCCGATACGGGCCGACTCCTGGCGGGCGCCGATTTGCCGCATTTCGATCTTCACCCGAAACTCGCGGGCATAGTGCCGAATGAGTTCGCGAAAATCAACCCGCCCGTCGGCTGTGTAGTAGAACGTGGCTTTGCGCTTGTCGGCCTGGTATTCTACATCGCCTATTTTCATCTCCAGGCCCAGGCTCCGGGCAATGGCCCGGGAGCGTATCATGGTAGGTATTTCCAGTTCCCGGGCTTCGTGCAGTCGCTCCAGGTCGCGCTCGTTTGCCGTGCGGACCACCTCGTGAAGTTTGGCGTCTTCCGCCACTTTCTTCTTGCGCATCTGCAGGCGGACCAGCTCGCCACTCAGGTCGACGGTGCCCAGGTCGTAGCCGTTTCCGGTTTCCACGACCACCTGATCGCCCGTGCTCACCCGGAGGTAGTCGGGTACGCGGAAAAACTGTTTGCGGGCCCCGTTCTTAAAGCTCACCTCCACCAGCGGCAAGGGGTCCGTATCGACCACCTCCCGGCTGGATAGCCAGTCGTAGGTATTCAGGCGGTTGCACCCCCCTGTACTGCAGCCGCCATTGCTCTGGCAGCCGTTGGGTTTCCCGTTTGTTGATGTCGTCGTACATCCTGCACATCCCATAATTAGCTCGATTTATAGTGACAGCGCTTCTCCGGGCTGTGCCAGCAGCGGTTTTCCCTTTTGAATGCGATGCATCTGTAGGCTCGTATCCAGGAAAAGGATCCGCCCGTTGGCATTTCGCTCGACGCCCAGAATGCCTCGATTGAAAGCCTCGACCAGTGCGCTGATTTGTTGCCAGTCAAAAAGCCCGGCCATGCGGCGGGCCGTTTCCAGTTCGCCGGAACGCAAACGCGGGCCGGTCCCGGGCTTGGCCTTGAGCACCAGCAGCTCGCGCATGAAGTGCAGCGCGTAGTGCAAAAACTGCTTTTGGCTGTCGCGCCCCAGTTTGGCGAAGTCATCGACCCAGGCCAGCATGCCTGAAGCACTGCCCTCGTAGGTGATGCGCATCCACTGGAGAAAGCGTTGCGGATGATCCTGCAGCGATGACCCGGCCAGCTGCAGGGCCCGGTGGTAGCTGCCGTCGGCCAGCTGGGCGATCCCCAGGGCTTCTTCGCCCGAAGCCAGGCCCGAGGCTTCGAGCCCTTCGACTATCTCCCGGTCGGAAAAGGGCCGCAACCCGATCAACTGACAACGCGAGAGAATGGTCTGGAGAATGCGCTCGGTGCTTTCGGCCACGAGCAGCAGGATTGCCCCTTCCGGCGGCTCCTCGATGAGCTTAAGCAAGCGATTGCCCTCATTGCCCAAAAACTCGGGCAGCCACATCAGCAGCACCTTCCGGTCCGATTCAAATGCCTTCAGACTGAGCTTTTGAATGATCCGCTGACACTCCTCTTTGTAGATCTTACCCTGTTTATTCTCGGCAGCCAGCACCTGCAGCCAGTCGCTCATGCCGAGGTAGGGGTTGGCCAGCACCTCGCGCCGCCAATCCTCCAGAAAGGCCTCACTGGTTTTCTTGGGATCGGTATAGGGAAAAGAGAAGTGGAGATCCGGATGGATCATCTGGGCGGCTTTGCGACAGGAAGGGCAAAGGCCGCAGGCATCCTCGGGGCCCGGGTTTTCGCACAAGAGATACTGGGAAAAAGCCAAAGCCATGGGCAACTGGCCGCCACCGGCGGGGCCGACCAGCAGAAGGGCATGGGGTAGCCGGTTGCCTTCCACCATGCCGAGGAGTTGGTCTTTTACTTCCTGTAGCCCGTGTACCTTGGAAAATCCCATAGGTCGTTTTGGGCACTGGCCTGCGCGCAGAGAGAGCGGTTCAGGATTGAACCCAGTCGAGAATGGGGGCATCAAAGGGACTCACAGAGGACGGATGCCAGGCCTGCAGACGCCCTTGCGGGTCGAGCAGGAACTTGTTGAAGTTCCATTGCAGGCTGCAGTCGAGCACTCCGTTCTGCTCCTTGTGGGTTAGCCATTGGAACAGTTCGTGTGCCTGAGGGCCTTTCACCGAAACCTTGGCGGCCAGGGGAAAGGTGACGCCGTAACGCGCCGTACAAAAGGTGTGGATCTCAGCATTGCTGCCGGGCTCCTGCCCTCCAAAGTCATTGGAAGGGAAACCCACCACGACCAAACTATCCTGAAACTCCTCGTAGAGTTCTTGCAATTGTTGATATTGGGGTGTGTAGCCACATTCCGAGGCCACATTCACCACCAGTATTTTCAAACCTTCAAATTCCGCAAAATCGATTTCTCCGCCGTCTATGCGGTCCACCCGGAAGGGGTGGATGCTATGCAAGCTCAATGCGTTTGCTTTTGCGCTAAAATTACACAATTTCTACGCATCTTGCCAAAGCGCGGCACAGCGCAAAACCTAACGGGCCGCAAGCTGTTTTCAAGTTGAAAAATCCAGCAGCCATGAAAGTATCGGTCTACCGAAAAGCACACTTCAACGCCGCTCACCGTCTGCACAACCCCAATTGGAACGACGAACAGAATCGCGCCTACTACGGCAAGTGCAACAACCCCAACTATCACGGGCACAATTACGAACTGGAGGTGAGGGTCACCGGCGAGGTGGATCCCGAGACCGGTTACCTGATCGACCTGGGCGAGTTAAAGAAGATCATCCAGGAGCAGGTCGAAGATCGCTTCGACCACAAGAACCTCAACCTGGACACGGAAGAGTTTAAAGACCTCATTCCCTCTGCCGAACACATCTGCTACGTCATCTACGGCATTCTTCGCGACCACCTCGACGAGAAATACGAGCTGGGCGTACGGCTCTACGAGACTCCGCGAAACTACGTGGAATACCCGGCTGCGAGCTGAGCGCGAAACTCTATTTTTTTACCAGCCGAAGGGTGCGCAGCACTTTCCCGCGTTCATTTTGCAAGGCCACCAGGTACAGACCGCGAGGCAAACCGGCCAGGGAATATTGGCGGCCGGGTTCCACTACCCAGTGGTTCATCTGCTGCCCCACGGCATTGAACAGGCTCAGCCGGGCTACGCCCGCTGCGTGGTTCAGCGTGAAGAACTGAGCAGCAGGGTTGGGAAAGAGCTGGATCCCGTTCACCCTCACCTCCTGGATGCTGGTGGTCTCCGTGGATATGGTGTACTCGCCGGTCACCAGGATATCGTCGGGCTGATCCACCAGGGAAACTTCTACCTGGAACTGGCCGATGCCGTCGATGCCGTTGGGCCGCACGTGTACGTCCAGGTTGGTCGATTCGCCGGGAGCCAGATTGACCGGAGCATTGGGACCCTCGCCCGGAGGGTTTACATTGGAGTCAACATCCGGTGCATAACACAGGACGTTGTCGCAAATCTGAGAGAACCATCCTCCGGGCATGTCCACGGTTACCCGGTTCCACTTTATGGCGATGGCTTGGTCGGATACATTGGTGACGGTCGCATAACCGATGATCTCGAAGCCGGGATCATCGGGGTCGATGGCTTCCGAAGCCGTCACGGGGTTTGGGTTCAGGGTTACGATCTGTGCCCAGAGCCCCAGGCTGAAGGAGACGAAAAAAACGGATAGTAAAAACTGCTTCATCAATACTTTTTTACAAAGGTCGAAGAAATCCTGCTTTCTAGCAAATGGAGAAGCGACCGGGCCGGGACTTTCTATCGGCCGGCCCGGTCGCAAAAGTAGGCTCTATTGATTGACCACGATGCGCTTGGTGATCAGGCCGTCCTCCGTGGCAATGCGGAGGAAGTACAGCCCGGCCGCGCTGGGCTGCCATTGCAAGCGGTGACCGCCTGCGCCGAGTTCTACCTCATCCAGCAAAGTGAAAACCGCTTTGCCGGCCGCATCGAAAATGGCGGCGTGCACCTGCTGCGTTTGGCGAAGGGAGAAATCTACATTTACTTGCCGGTTGGCCGGGTTGGGATAAACGAAGACCTGTTCTTCCGCGAGGCTGACCGAATTGACCGAGGTCACTTCGTCGGTGGTCAGTACGATGTTGTCGAAGTAAAGATTATTCCCCCAATCCGTTTGAGCCGTAAAGCGGATGTTGAGTTCGGGTATGCCGTCGTAGGCGCTGAGGTCCACCGTGTCAGTAGCCCACTGGCTGGCCGTGGGGATAAAGCGAGGGCCGCTGGCCGGCGCGGTCACCCAACCCGGGCCGCCCTCGTCGTAGACGGTCGTCCAGGTATTGCCGCAATCTTCGGACACGGAAATAAGGAAGCGATCGTTGGTGGCAAACTCGCTGAACTGCGCAAACGCGTAGTCGAAGATCAGCGTGGTATTTTCCCGATCCGAAAGGTCGAGCTTCCCGTACACCAGATTGGATTGAGCCCCAACGTCGTCCCACAAGTAGAAATCCACCATAATGGATTTGTCTGATTCGGCATAGCCGCCCAGTGCCTGGGATACATCGGAAAAGACATTGTTATCGATCACGGCCATGAAGAAAGTACTGGGCCGCTCGATCAGGGCATTGGGTGGAAACTCCAGATTGGGCGTCGACTCAAAGCCCTCGATGATCTCCTGGCCGAAGGGCTCATCGGACAAGGTGAACAAGGTAGTCGAATTGTCCAGTTCGTTGAGGCTATTGTAATCCCGGGAGTCATTCAGGCCGCGCACCTCAAAACTGAATTCCGATTCCCCGGGATCCACCACAATGGTGGGGAAAACCACTTCGGTGCTTTCGCCTTCACGCAAGGTATCGTTTTCAAAGGTCTGGATCGCGCTCACCGTTCCATCGAGAAGCAGGTCCACCTCAAAGCGGGTCACATCCGTGGGCGATTCGTTGGTGATCACCGCTACCGGCGTGACGTCATACTCGCAGTACCCGTCGGCCTTTTGGACGTCCAGCCCCAGAGCAACATCGGCAAAGCCGGCGGGCGGCCCGTTGGTCTCGCTCAGAGCAGCCTGATGCACTTGTCGCGTTCCGTTCGTCTGCACAAAGGAGACCACCCCGATCTGGGAATAGTCGTAGATGTAGTCGGGCAGGGGCGCCTGGTAGTCGAAGACAACGGAGTCGCCGTTGGGAATATCGTCCAGAGCTACCCCGTTGGCATTGGGCAGCATTTTGCGCATCACGTGGTAAAAATCGGTTTCACTGGTGCTGCCCGGCGGGATAGGGAAGATCAGTTCCTGTTCGATTACGGCGACGTGGAGGAAGGTATTGGTGGCATTGAAGGTATCCATGCCCAGGTTGCGGATCTTTCCACTGATAAAAATGGAGTCCAGATCGGCACTCAGCTGATGGTCCACCTCCATTTCGAGCACCGCCGGCTGATTGTGCGCAAAATCAATGACCTCGTCATTAAAGCCGTAGGGGCCGCCGGCATAGCCGCCACCCGCTACATTCCAGCCGCCCAGGCCGCCGGCATAGCTGTCGCCGGGGATGGTACCGTCAATCGTAGCCGTAGGAACCCCACCGATGCCGTAGTAATTGCGGCGTGCGAGCACTTCACTGGGATTGTGCGCATTCATGGGATCAAAGCCGGGAAAGCTGGTCTGGTACTTGAGCAATACGGATTTACTCCGGTTGGTGGGGCTCAGCATGAGCGCGTTGAAATCCGGATTTTGCGCATCACAGGGTACACAAGAGGCGTTCGTAAACTCTTCGACCAACACCATCCGTTCGGGTTGCGCGGAGAGTACGACCGGCAAAATCAACAAGAGAAAAGGCAGTAGATGTTTCTTCATGAGAACTGAGATTCATGCGTATAAAATGAATAAAAGAATGTCGCTTCTTAGACAGTAGCGCCTAATCTAAGAGAAAAAATGGATTTGGCTAATGGAAACAGAAGGCAATTTTTCGTTTGGCCGGGCCGGGTGAGATCAAATAGAGTTTTGGCAATCTGGCTGACCGTACAAATCGCGTGGATAAATTGAACGGATCTGTCCGCGCTCGGACGTCGATGATGGCTATTAACAAAAATCATCGTCCCCCTTTTTTCGATCTAATACTTTAGACGCAACGCCAACAAAAAATACCCGTCCATGCACGTCGCCATTATCGGCAATGGGATTGCCGGCATTACGGCCGCCCGCTTTATTCGAAAGCTCAGCGATCACAGGATCACGGTCATCTCGGCCGAGACCGATCATTTCTTCTCCCGCACAGCCCTGATGTACATATACATGGGGCACATGCGCTATGAGGATACCAAGCCCTATGAAGACTGGTTTTGGCCCAAGAATCGGATTGAGTTGAAGCGAGCCTGGATCGAACGTGTCGATGTGGAAGGCAAGCAGCTCTTCAGCAGCGAAGGCGAGGTCATCGCATACGACAAACTGATCATTGCCTGCGGCTCAACGCCCAACAAGTTCGGCTGGCCAGGGCAGGACCTGAAGCGCGTGCAGGGCTTGTATTCCTATCCCGATCTGCAGGGTATAGAAGCGGCCAGCGACGGGCTGGACCGGGCTGTGATCGTAGGCGGCGGACTCATCGGCGTGGAAATGGCCGAAATGTTCCACACGCGCCACATACCAGTCACCTTTCTGGTGCGCGAGCCCAGCTACTGGAACATGGTGCTTCCCCCCGAGGAGTCCGAAATGGTGAATCGCCACATCCGGGAGAACGGCATCGACCTGCGGCTGGCGACCGAGCTGGCTGAAATCCTGGACGACGGCAACGGCGCCGCCGGGGGAGTGCGCACCCGGGATGGCGAAGAGATCGCCTGTGGGTTTGTAGGCCTTACCGCCGGGGTGCACCCGGCCATCGATTTTCTGAAGGATACGCCCATCGAATCGCAAAAGGGCATCCTGGTGGACGATTACCTGCAGACCAACATACCGGATGTATATGCCGTTGGCGATTGTGCCCAGCTGCGCAACCCCAGGCCCGGGCGCCGGCCCATCGAAGCCGTCTGGTATACGGGCCGCATGGCCGGCGAAACCGTGGCCTACAACGCATGCGGGCGACCGGTGGCTTACGACCCGGGGATCTGGTTTAACTCCGCCAAGTTTTTCGACATCGAATACCAGGTGTACGGCGAAGTGCTGGCCAAAGCACCCGAGCATCACAACAGCCTGTACTGGGAGCACCCGGAAGGGCGCAAGAGCATTCGCCTGGTCTACCATCGGGACGAGGGCCACATTCTGGGCTTCAACCTGATGGGCGTGCGCTACCGGCATGAAGTCTGCGAACGATGGATACGCGAAAAAACACCCTTGCGCGAGGTGGTCCAAAACCTGGGGCTGGCAAACTTCGATCCGGAATTCTACGACGAGTACGAACCCGAAGTGGTCGCGCTGTACCATGCGCAAACCGGCGACCAACTCAAGTTGCGACGACGGCGAGGACTGAGCGCCGCCCTGCGATTTCTGAACCGCCGGCAGGTGAACTGACGCCCGTAACGGCCTGTAGTCCAGCCTTTTTTTACCGCTACATCCCATACCCGAACCCAAATCCTAAAAATCATTTTCCATGTCTGCCAAACGCAACCTGCTCACCCCCCTGCAATGGATTGGTCTGGGGCTATTCCTGACGGCCGTCTTTTTGTTCACCCTGGTGCTGGGGCTGGATGATTACCGGCTGCAGGAAGACAGCCTGGCCGTCTCCAACACCTACCACAGGGAGGCCATTCTGGCAGCTGCCCGGGAACAGGGCATGCTGGAGAAGACCTTCGGTTCCAGCTTTGCCTTTGTGCCGGCCTTCAAAAAAGCGTTCCAAACCGCTCAAAAAGAGCTCCAGGCCCGTTTCGACCAACAAGGTGCACCCGAAGGCGTGGGGGAGTGGGACTTCAAGCTGGGCGATTGGAAAGAAAAGGAATACCTCCTGAATACGGTCAAGCAATCCAGCGTGGGCCCCGTTCAGGCTCAACCGCTCTTGTTTTGGCTCCTCACGATCGGGCTGGGCATTTTGGGCGGCCTGTTGTACATCCTTCCCAAATTTCGCGGCCTGCCCGGCATCAAGAACAACCACATCTACCACAGCAGCATGACAAGGGGTATGCGGCTGAACTTGCGCAGCCTCATTCTCGCCCTTACCATCCTGGGAATCCTGGGATATGGCATCTTCTACCTGGGTGGCAACTACATCTGGCCGGGGGTGAGTATGCTGCTCGTATTGCTCATTTCCGCCCTGGTCTTGTTCAGGGCCAAAACCAGGCCGGCTGACGACAGCCGCTCGGCATCGCCCTCGGCCACGGCCTGGATCGGATTGATCACCGGCCTGTACCTCATCGGCTTTTACGTTCTCCTGTACTGGACCCCCGAGCACCTCACCAGTTGGATGATCCTATCCGATCCGCTCAGCCGCGCGCTCAGCGGCAATCCGGCGAGTCAGTGGTTTGTGTACGGTACCCTCTACACAGTGGCCGTGCTGGTGATGGGCGTGCGCATGCTGGCCAAGTACCGCCACAATCGGTATCAGATCATTCGCACCTTCTCCGTCATGTTTTTCCAACTGGCGTTCGCCTTTCTCATCCCCGAGATCCTGGTTCGGCTGAACTATCCCTACTTCGATTTCAAAAACATCTGGCCGCTCAACTATACCTTTTTCTTTGACTGGAACCTCAACAACCTGATGAGCAGCGGCGCAATGGGGCTTTTCATGCTGGTCTGGGGAATTGCCCTCATCGTACTGGCCGTGCCGATCATCACCTATTTCTACGGCAAGCGCTGGTATTGTTCCTGGGTCTGCGGCTGCGGCGGCCTGGCCGAGACCCTGGGCGACCCCTACCGGCAACTGTCCGACAAGAGCCTGCGTGCCTGGCGTTTTGAGCGCTGGATCATCCACGGTGTCCTGGTCTTTGCCGTCGTCATGACAGGCCTGGTGCTCTACAGCTACTTCAGCGGGCAGAACCAGCTGCTGGGCTTGCGAAGCGATACGGTGCGCAGTTGGTACGGCTTTCTCATCGGCTCGGCTTTCGCCGGGGTGATCGGCACGGGCTTTTACCCCATCATGGGCAATCGGGTCTGGTGCCGTTTTGGATGCCCTCTGGCGGCTTACCTGGGGCTGGTCCAGCGCTTCAAATCGAGATTCCGCATCACCACCAACGGCGGCCAGTGTATTTCCTGCGGAAACTGCAGCACGTATTGTGAAATGGGTATAGATGTGCGCTGGTATGCGCAACGCGGACAGGACGTCGTGCGCGCTTCCTGCGTGGGCTGCGGCATATGCGCAGCTGTGTGCCCGCGCGGTGTGCTTCGCCTGGAGAACAGCGGAGCCGATGTAAAGGAGCGAACCAAGCAGCTCCGGGCGGTCCACCTGCCCGAAAGCGAACTGGAATTACCGCACTGATGGAAAAGATAAAGCGCCCTCCAGGTTCTGGTAGGGCGCTTCGTGTATCATTCCTAACACCTATCCAAATTTCATGAGATCACAATTTGTGTAGTGGTGTCACCTGTTGCCAAATGGGTGTCTTCTCTGAAAGAGAGAAGGTAGGAATGTCACATAATATACTAGAAGCATTACATCTAGTGCAATCCAATACCGGGCCAGATCGGGCTGGCCCAGCTTAACAGCCAGCCGGCCTCCGACGGCTCCTGTCATAACCCAGCGCAACCCGAAAAGCAGGAATACCCACTCCGGATAGGCCCGGGCCGAAAAAAGTGCCGCTGTGTAAAAGAGCACGTGACTTACGCTGTAAGCCAAGAGCCAAAATTGGCTCCGGCCCCGGTAGCGATGTGCCGTGCTAAGGTGGCGGCGTTTTTGGTAGTAGTAGCCCCTCCAACTTTCGTTTGGCTTGGACCAAACGAAAGCCTTCGGATTTATTTCGATGGCCGTGCGATTTGCGCGAGCCATTTGATTCACAAAGAGATCGTCGTCGCCGGAAGCCAGCGCCTCGTGGCTGGAGAACCCCCCGGCTTCTCGGAATACCTCCAATTCGTATCCCATATTGCGCCCTACTCCCATGTAGGGCAGCCCGGCCAGAGCTGCAGCCAGGTATTGGATGGCGGTCCACAAACCTTCGAACCGAATCCAGCGGTTGAGCCAGCCCTGCTTTCGCTCATACGGGCTGTAGCCCAGCACAAACTGAATGGGCCGGTGCATGTGCCTGCTCAGAGCGCTTAACCATTCGGGACTCGCCGGACGGCAATCCGCATCACTGACGACCACCCATTCAAAACGAGCGGCTTCCAGCCCTTTGGCCAGTGCCTTTTTCTTGCTGAACGTGCGCTCCGATTTTGGGGCACAAACAACGTGCAAGTTCGACCATTTCGTCTTTACATCCAACAGAATAGAGCGGGTAGCATCTGTGGAATTATCGTCCACCACAATTATTTCAAAGGAGCGGTAGGTTTGATTTAGGAAATGGTATAGATTATTTTGTAAGTTGTCGGCCTCGTTCTTGGCACATATTACGATGGAAATGGGCGGCGACGGAGCCCGTCGGTTTTCGGGAGGCCGGTGTAGAAGCAGTCGAAGAAAAGGCCCCAGCCAGTAAACCGCCTGCAGGCCAAAAGATGCAAAAAGGGCCGCCAAAGCGAGGAACTCCATGCGAATGCGTTCTCAATCGGTATGGAAAAGGTCGAGCACTTCCCGGCCTTGCTCCATCCAGGTCCTTCGGAGAGATGCTGAAGTGTCCTTGCCTTGGACCCAGGTCCGGAGCCGGGCCCGGGCAAAGCCGGCATAATACCAGGCCAGATAGGCCAGGAGCGGCAAACTCAGCAGGTAGAGGACGAGCCCGGGCGCCGAAAGCCAGCGGGCAGCGAAAAGGGCCTGCATCCCATAAAAAAGAGGAACCGTGACCAAGCCGGCCAAAACCAGCAGGGTATCGTCGTATTCCTTGTCGATCTGCAACCGGTGTCGAATCAACCAGGGAAGCCCCATCGGCAAGAGGTTGCTCAGCAGCCCCCACAGGGCCAGGGGCATACCCGCCAGGAGCAAGAGGACATCCAAAAATTCGGGTGGCCAAAGCGGCCGGCTCGTCAGGCGGTGAGGAGCGATGTTTGCCTGGGCCAGATCGCGGCGCAGCGCATCTGCTTTTTGCTCCCAGGCCTTCCGCCGCTCCGCCGGCCAGGTGGTTAGGCGATGCGCTCCCAGTTGCAACCGGTGGAAGCGATGAATGCCCGAAAGGGGTTGCCGGCTCTGGGCGAGCTGATCGGCCCACCGGAGGCGCCGCTCGGCTTCCGCATCCGGACAATGGACCAGTAAAGGATGCAGTTGAGCCTCCACCGCCCGCATAAGCTGCCGGATTGCCGGGTTGCGCCCTTCGCGATAGGAGCTTGCAAAGGCATTCACCCGAATGGGCGGACCAGCCATCACCACCAGGCCGCCGCCGGGCTGTCCCGGGCAACCGTAGGTCAGACCCACCGGCAGAATGGTCAGGCGATCGGGGTCGGGAAGCTCCTCCAGGGCTTGTAGCGCAAGCCGGGCCAACCCGGTCTTGAGGGGCCGGACTTGCCAGGCCCGCTCGCTGCCCCCCTCCGGCGCGATCCAGATGTTGCCCTCTTTTTGCAGATGGCGGATCACGGCCTCGAAGTTCTTGGCATTCTGCACGGGCCGCCCGCTTACATCCTGAGCCCGCTCCACCGGCAAGGTGAACAAGAAGCCGAGAATCCGGGCAGCCAGCGGGTTTTTAAACAAAGAGGCATTCGCCAGGAAAAAAACCGGCCGGTTTATCCGGATTACGATATTGAGCGGGTCCATTAAGGTGTTGGGGTGGTTGGACACCACCAGGGTCGGCCCCTTGACGCGCAAATACGCCCGTTGGCAGACCCGGGTGCCCGGATAGTAGAAGGGAAGGGCCAGAAGCAGCATGCCTTTCAGCAGATGATATACGAGATAGGGTAACCCATGCATAAGAAATGAATCTATTTCGGCCGCTCCTTCACACTTCGAAGCTTAGCAGGAAAGATCGAATGCGCTCGTCAAAAGCATTTGCCTCATCGAAATGGAACTGCACCCGGATAGGCAGAATGGCCAGTGGGATCTTGGCCTCGCCCAGCAGCCGGCGGAAAGGCTCCAGCCGCACGGCGTCCTTCTCGGTGGTGAGCATTATTTTCTTCTCGACCTCCAAGGTCTGAAAGGCCTTGATGATATTGCGCAGGTCGGTCTCATCAAAAGCGTGGTGATCGCCGTATGCCAAATGGCTCAACCCACCCACCCGTTGCTCGAGATAGCTTTCCAGGTAATCTGTGCGAGCTATAGCCGTCACGAGCAATACATGCCAATCGGGCTGCAGCGCAACCCGCTGGCGCGGGTCGTACATGGAATAGGGGTTGCCATACTGGTAATAGGAAAAAAAGACCTGCTGGTGCGACAGCGGCCGAATCTCCTCCTTCAACCGATTGGCCTCCTCGGGGGTCAGGTCGATGGGGCATTTGGTGACCACGATCAGGTGTGCCCTCCTGTAGGCCGATCGCCACTCGCGAAGGCGCCCGCTGGGCAGCAGCCAATCCCGGGTGAAGGGGTCGCTGTACTCGGTGAGCAGGATGTGCATACCCGGCGCCACGGCCCGGTGCTGGAACGCATCGTCCAGCAGGATGAGCTGCGTGTCGGGATGGGCACTCAGGATCTGCGGTATGGCAAAGGTCCGGCTCTCGGATACTGCAACGATAATATCCGGAAACTTGCGTTTGAACTGCAGAGGTTCATCCCCCGTCTGTTCGGCCTGCATACCCCGAAGCACTTCCAGATAGCCCTTGCTCTTTCGGCCGTACCCCCGGCTAAGGGTAGCTACCCGGATGTAGTCTTTCAGCAGGAGAATGAGGTATTCGATGTGCGGCGTTTTGCCGGCACCCCCGACCGTGAGGTTCCCGACGGAAATCAGGGGAATATCGAATCGGACGGACTTGAGCACGCCCCTCTGATACAGCAGGTTGCGAAGCCCGACCCCCGCACCGTAAAGGAGGGCCAAAGGAGACAACAACAGACGAGCAATAAGGCGACCAATCATAATGAACGAACGCTAAGTTGCTAAAAAACTCGCAGGAATGGCGGTCTATTTCGAGCCCCTTGGCCCATGGCTCCTATATTCGCATGCTATGAGAAAGAGGAAACACCCCCCCGTTCGATGGCCCGTGGCCACCTTTATCAATATGGCTACCGTGTCGTTGGGAAGTTTTCTCGGCTTGAGCCTTCAGCAGGCCTTTCCGCCCGACGTACAGACCATCGTGTTCTACACCATCGGGCTGGGCACTCTGGTGCTGGGCATGCAGATGAGCTTGCGCATGCCGGACGGCTATCTGCTGGTCTTTTTTTTCAGCCTGATCCTCGGCGGTATTACCGGCGAGCTTCTCGCCATCGATCAGGGGCTCGACCGGCTTGGCGAACAAATCAAAACCGGCCTGAATATCGGAGAGGCAAAGTTTACCGAAGGCTGGATCACCGCTTTCCTGCTTTTTTGTATCGGATCGGTGACCCTCATCGGGGCCATTGAGGAAGGCCTGGAGGGAAGGCGGGAGTTGCTGCTCATCAAGAGTGTGCTGGATGGATTCACATCCATCGCCCTTGCGGCCACCTACGGAATAGGGGTATGGTTTTCCATTTTTCCCATGCTCCTCTTCCAGGGCGGGATCACCCTCCTGGCCGGCACCCTTCGCCCTTTGCTGAGCGCCCGCCGGGTAGCCTTGCTCAGCGCCGTGGGCGGAGCGCTCATTCTCGGCATCGGCATCCAAATGCTTCAGTTGGCCGAGCTGCCGCTGGAGAACATGCTCCCGGCCCTCATTCTGCTTTTCCCACTGGCCTACCTGGCCGAACGCAGCGGCCTCATCGGCCTGATCCTTCGAAGGAAGGATTGAGAATGGCATGCCCAATGGCGCAGGAAAGACACCGCTTGGGTTTGCAGTAGTGGCTGTACAGCTGCAACAAGGCTTGCGACTGGAAAGCCGAATCCGGTCGGAGTCCGAGCGACGACCATCGCCGGATGACGGCATTGTCTTCCGCCGGAAGTTGTTGGAGCAGCGCCAGGGCCCGTTCCTCGAAGGCTCCATCGCCCATGCGCCGGCCGTACAGAAAAAGAAAGGGGGCCAGCGTATTGATGATCACGAGGTGGATGGTTCCCCTGCCCAGCCTTTTGTTTCGCTTTATGGAGGGCTTGCCGAATCGGTAATGCGTTTGCCAGTAGCTGGAGACCTTGACTTCCAGCATATGCTCTACTTCCCGCGCTTGGCGCACAGCCAGAGCCTTGCTCAGCAAGTGATCCGACTGGCGCAGCAGGGTGGCGAGCTGTGCGATGCGCACGGTCGGGAAATTGGCCGGCCGCATGCGCATGAATTTCCACTCCGGTGGGTGCATGGGGTGCAGGCCGTATTTGTGCTGTAAATACGCATACTCCCTGCGCAGGCGCATGGGGTAATCCTCCTCTTCACCGGCTTCTTCCAGCAACCCGGCCTGCCCGAAAAGGATGGCCTCCAGCTGAAGGGGGTCGGTGCGGTGCCGCTGAAGCAGTTTCAAGGGGGCTATCTCTGCCAGGCGTGCAAGAGGTTCGGCATTTACCCGCCCTCCCAGGCTGGAGGCGAGCAACTGGTAAAAGGTCTCTTCCATATCCCCGCCGTTGCGCTCGAGCCGCTCAGCCATAGCCCGGGTCTTATGCTCCAGCCGCTCCACCATTAAACGGTCCAGCCACAGCTTTTGCCGGTGTTCGTCTACCTGGTGAATGGCGTGTTGACAGGGGATCCACTGCTGGTTGTGCACTAGCTTTTGGTAGGTTTGAGAAAGCTTCGGCGGTATGCGGGATCGCAGGCAAAGGCAGGGAATTCGCTGGCCCGCGCGATTGAGTACCGGCTCATCCTCCTCGAACACGACGTGAAGGATCACATTGTCGTAAGCCGGATCCGAAGAATGGCCGTGCTTCAGCCAGTCGCTGGCCTTGAGGTGCATTTCCACATGCCCGGCCCATTCGGTAGGCCCGATGCGAAGCCGGGCGTGCACAAAATCCGGACCGGCATCCGTATTGGGCGTTCCGGGATGGAGGATCTGCAAATCCTCCCCCTCCGTCGTGCGAAGGCCGGCCAGGTCAAAGCGCAGATAATGCCACAGGAAATGCAGGAATTCCTCTTTCATTACCTTTCAAAATACGGAATTGGCCGCTTATGCGCCATCCTTGACCCGCTCGTAGCGCAAAATGGTAAAGGGGTGCTCATTGCGGGCATCGGCGGGAAAAGCCTCTTCGTAGGTCTTGGTCCATCCGGCGGGATCCCATTCCGGGAAAAAAACATCGCCTTCTACCTCGGCTTCCACCCGGGTGAGGTAGAGGCGGTCCCAATAGGGCATGCTGACCGCATAGATCTCACCGCCCCCGATGATGAAGGCTTCCTCCTCCCCGCTCCGGGACGCCAGATCGAGGGCGTCGGCCACGGAATGGACCACTTGGCAGCCCGGGGCCTCAAAATGGGGGTTGCGGGTAATGACCACATTGGTGCGCTTGGGCAACGGCCGACCCATCGCCAGAAAGTTTTTGCGCCCCATGATGACGTGATGCCCCAGGGTGGTCCGCTTGAAGTACTGCATATCCCGCGGCAGACGCCAGGGCAGGTCGTTGTCTTTGCCGATCACACCATTTCGGCTGACGGCTGCGATAGCTGTAACGATCATATTTTCTCCATGAGCGGATGCACACAGCAGCCAACGCAGGAGGCTGCCTTTCGCACTCGCGTACTTTGTTCAGTGCCCCGGGCTTTCGCCCGCCCGGCGGCGGGGAAGCCACGGCCGGCCGTGGATAGTCTTTCCCCGTTTAGGGAATGTCCAGCAGGTTGGCCTCCTTCATTCGTTTTTCGATCCACGTTCGGCTGGGATGAATATTGCCATCCAGGTGCTGCTCCGCGGGCACCGAAGCCTGATCCCGCCACTGGCTCCGAATCCATTTCTCCATGACCAGGCTGGCAATGGGCGCAGCGAAGGTCCCCCCGAAGCCGGCATTCTCCACATAAACGGCAATCGCAATGCGCGGGTTCTCGCGCGGGGCAAAGCCAAAGAAAATGGAGTGGTCTTCTCCGTGTGGATTCTCTGCCGTACCGGTTTTGCCGCACACCCGAATGTCGGGAATATAAGCCATGCGTGCCGTACCGCCCCAAACGGCCCGCTCCATGCCCTCGATCACCGGCCCGAAGTGAATGCTATCGATACCCACCCGGACGGAATCTTCTTCAAAGGCGGGCAACTGCCTGACGTGTGTGACCAGGTGGGGCCGGAAATAATAGCCCCGGTTGGCCATCATGGCCGCTACATTGGCCATTTGCAGGTTGGTCATGAGCAATTCGCCCTGCCCGATACCCAGCGAACGGATCCAGATGGAGTTCCAGCGATCTTCTTTGTACCAACGATCGAAAAAGGCGGAGGTGGGCACATTGCCGGCCTGTTCACTGGGAAAATCTACACCCAGCGGCCGGCTCAGGCCAAAGGCTTTAAGGTAGGCATTCAGTTCGTCCAGCCCCTTGGCCGGCTGCCGAAACCCGTGCCGGTCCACGATGCGCCGGAAGACCGTGACGAAATACGCATTGCACGAATGCTGAATGGCTGAGATGACATCCTTGCTGTAGGAATGGGCGTGGCAGCCCGTGAGGAGCTGGCCGTTGTACACATAGCCGCCGCTGCAGGAAACGCCCAATTCGGGCGAAAATGCGCCCAGTTGCATGCCGATCAGAGCAATCATGGGCTTGAACAGCGAGCCTGGCGGATACTGGGCCATGACTGAGCGATCGAAGAAGGGTTTCCCCGGATCGCTTTGCAGGCGTTGGTAGGCTTCCGCCCGGTCCTGGCTGATCGCCAGGTGGTTGGGGTCGTAGGTTGGGGTGCTCACCATAGCGAGAATCTCGCCCGAAGCGGGTTCAATAGCCACCACGCTGCCAATCTTGTTTGCCATCAGCGATTCGGCATAGGCCTGCAGTTCCAGGGAAAGGCTGGTCTGCAACTCGCTGCCCAGGACCGGCACCTGGGTCTTGCGCCCCTGAAACTCTCCGGTCTCGCGCCCGAGGTTGTCTTTGAGTACGTAGCGCACGCCCTTGGTGCCGCGCAAGGGTTTTTCGTAAGCCTGTTCCAGCCCCCCGTCGCCGATGTAATCGCCCAGACTGTACTCGGGAAAGGAGTCGATCTCCTGCTGATTGACCTCCCGGATGGTGCCCAGCACCTGGGCGGCGTTGTGGTGTGGATACCCCCTGACGTGCCGCAATTGGGCATAAAAACCCGGAAACTGATACAGCACTTCGGAAAAACGCGTAAACACGGAGTCGGGGATCTTGCTCAGAAACACAAAGGGAACCGATTTGGAGAAGCGCGGGTCCGACCAGTCTTTCTGCAGGCGCTTCTCAAATTCCGCTCGGCTTATTCCGAGGTAGCGGCAAAACCGGAGCGTATCCATGCCGTCCTCAATGCGGTTGTAAACGGCCAGCAGATCGTACATGCGCTGGTTGTACACGAGCAGTTTGCCGTGCCGGTCAAAGACATTCCCGCGGGCCGGATAGAGGGTGATCTTTTCGATCGTTGTGGCTTCGGCCCGTTTGCCGTAGGAGGGGTCCAGCAACTGGAGGCGCATGGCCTGAAACCACAGCACCCCCGCGGCCAGAATAAAAACGGCCCGGATGTAAATGGTCCTGTTGGAGAGGCTGTCGGCCATAGGCGGTGAAGATCAGGCTTTGGGGTTGAAAATGAACATGTACAAAGCTATAAAAACCATGGTTGCCAGAAAGCTGACCAGCGCTTTGAGCAGAGCCACCGGCAGAAGGTACAGGTTGAAAGCCTCAACCATAAAGTAAAACACCACGTGCAAAGCTACCAGGGGCGTGGCATATCGGAAAAACCAGGCAATGGACTGATCCCGGAAAGTGGGATGATCCCGGGTGTATCCTCCCTTGGGCTGCTGGAGGTTGAGCGATGCTTTGCGCAGGAAAGCCAAAAAGACGGTGGCGCTGGCATGTACGCCCAGCGAATCGTAGAACACGTCCAGAAGCAGCCCCGTACCGAAACCGAGCAGCAAGACCAAATAGGTGGGCATCGGGATGGGCAGCAGCAAAATGAAGAGGGAGTAGAGGAGAATATGCAGGCGCACGAGCCCTCCCATTTCGACATTCATATCCTTGAAGATAAGGACCTGCAAGGCGAAAAGAAGTACAAATCGAAAGCTGTTGGCCAGAATGTCAGGTCTCATCAGAATGATTGTGCCCGGAGGGTATCGAGCTCCTCCTGGTCCTCGTATTGAATGACGTAGACCGTGTGCAGGCCGGCCATGTTGGTGGCCAGCTTCACGTCTATATCATAAAAATAGCTTCCTTCCGGCAGCCGAACCTCCTCTACGGTGCCGATGGGGATGCCGGGGGGAAAGATAAAGGAGTATCCGCTGGTTTCCACCACATCGCCCTGCACCACGGTTTGGTGTGAAGGTACATCTTCCAGCTGGAGCAGGTCGGGGCGCACCGAACGCCAACTCAGGTTGCCGAACACCTCCTTTTGGTGGATCGCAGCCGAGATATGACACTGCCGGTGCAGAAGCGACATAACCGAAGCGTAGTGTCGCGAAACGCTTTGCACGATGCCCACTACGCCCGACGGACTGATCACCCCCATGCCGGCTTCTACCGAGTGCCCCGCCGGAAGGCTTACGGTCAGGAAATTGTTTTCGCGGTTTACAGAATTGCTGATGACGCGGGCGGGCTGATACGAATACAGGAGCCGTTCGCGATCCGTCCGGATGCTGTCCGGAAACGCCGGTAAAGACCCAGCCGCCAGGGATTGTTGCAGCCGCGCCCGGAGGGCGGCATTTTCACGGGCCAGCCGTTCCACTTCTTCATCGAGTTTAAAAAAGGAGGCGGCCCGGTCAAAGCGATCTTGCAGGCTGCCGCTTACCCGGTTGGCGGAAGTGACAAAAAGATTGCGGTGATAGGCGTTAAACCGAACGATCAGAAAAAAGGACAAGCCCTCGAGCAGCAAGAACAGAAAAAAGGTGTTGTTGCGTAGAAGAAACTGGAGCAGTCCTTGCATAACGGCATATCAATCAAAAAAAACGGGCAGGCTAGACGCTGCGCCGGTCGATGAGGAGCGGGCGAAAACGCTCGATGTCGCTGAGTGCCTTTCCGGTACCCTTCACAACGGCCCGCAAGGGCGCATCGGCGATGTGTACCGGCAGCTTGGTCTTTTGGGAGATCCGCTTGTCCAGAGCGCGAAGCAAGGCACCGCCGCCGGTGAGGTAGAGTCCGTTCTTGAAAATATCGGACGACAATTCCGGCGGGGTATCCTCCAGGGCGTGGAGAATGGCGTCCTCTATTTTGGCAATGGACTTATCCAGGGCATGCGCTACCTCGGTATAGGAGATCTTCACCTGCTTGGGAATGCCCGTCATGAGGTCGCGGCCGTTCACCGGGTAGTCCTCCGGTGGGTTTTCCAGCTCGTGCATGGCCGAGCCGACGTTGATCTTGATGTGTTCGGCCGTGCGTTCGCCGATGAGCAGATTGTGCTGGCGTTTCATGTATTCGACGATATCATACGAGAATTCGTCGCCAGCCGTTCGGATGGACTGATCGCCCACAATGCCCGAAAGGGCGATCACGGCGATCTCGGTGGTTCCCCCGCCGATATCGATGATCATGTTGCCTTCCGGGTCTTCTACATTCAGCCCGATACCCAGCGCGGCAGCCATGGGTTCGTAAATCAGGTAGGTTTCCTTGGAATCGACGTGGTCGGCCGAATCGAAGACCGCCCGCTTCTCTACCTCGGTGATTCCGGAAGGAATACAGATGACCATCTTGAGATGGGAAAGCAGCCGTTTGCGGTTGGTGATCATGCGGATCATCCCCTCTATCATGCTTTCGGCAGCCTGAAAATCGGCGATCACGCCGTCTTTCAGCGGCCGAACCGTGCGGATGTCTTTGTGGGTCCGCTCGTGCATCTGCATGGCCTTGCGCCCTACAGCGATGGTTTCGCCGGTGCGGTTGTCCAGGGCAACGATGGACGGCTCGTCCACCACCACCTCACCGTCTTGAATGATGAGCGTATTGGCTGTGCCCAGATCAATAGCAAGTTCCTGCTTGAAAAGGCTGAATAATCGCATGTAGTTTTCTCCTCCTTTTTTCCTGCTTGCCGGAGCACAGGATGAGTTACAAAAGGGCTGCTTAGGTTCTAGTACCGCTTCGAGGTTTTCAGGATACAATAGGCCTGGGTAGAAAGGTCATTTTATCCGGAAAACCGTATAAAGATGCCGAACGAATCCGGAACCCGGTAAAGATACGGCCATTGACTTACAATCAACCGCAAAAAAAGGAATTTTAGTGTACAAACCGAAGGGTTCATTTGCCTTTTGCGGGAATCCCTTCTGAAGGGCGCTCAGCCAGCGGGAGGGCCTACGACCAGCCGGGTGAGGTCGCTTTCCTGCAGGTAGGTGTTGGCCAGCCTTTGCAGCTCTTCCGCATCCAATTCCCGGATGCGTTCCACGAATTCCTCGAAAAACGACAGGGGCAGATCATCCGAGACCAAGCCCCGAACCAGCTCGGCAATCTGAAAAGGCCCGTCCAGCATGGTCAGGAAGGTGCCCATCAAGTAGTTGCGCACCATCTGCAGCTCCGCCTCCGGCACGGGGTCTTCGCGCAGGCGCCTCAGTTCGCGGCTTATCTCCCGGAGGGTTGGCCCCACCTGTGCATGGCCTACCTCGGTGCCGATGTAAAAATACCCGTCGAAGCGAAAAGTGTCCAGGGCTGAATAAATGTTGTAGGTGTATCCCTTTTCTTCGCGAATGGATTGCATGAGCCGCGAGCCGAAATAGCCGCCCAGAATGGTCGTGAGGAAGTACATGCCGGGAAAATCGGTATGATGGCGGTTGAACAGGCGTCGCCCGATACGCACCGCAGACTGCACCGTGGGTTGCGGCATGGACAGTCGGCGCTCGATTCCGGCCACTTCCGGCACGGGGGGTAAGGCCGGCATGCGGCGCTCGGCGGCCGGAATCGCCCGGGCCATGTAGCGCTCCAGAAGGTCCAGCTCCCTGGCCCCTACCTTGCCGCTCAACACCAGCAAGGCCTGGCCGCTGTGAAACCAGTCGCGGTGGTGGTCCAGCAACCAGTCGCGCTGCAGGCTTTCATAGGCCTTCGGGTCGCTGTTGTACCCGTAGGGATGATCGGCACCGTACAGCATTTCGGTGAGCTGGCGATAGCCCACCACTTCAGTCTTCTGCAGATCGACCGCCAGGCGCTGCTTATGCCGGGCCTTAAAGGCTTCGAGCTCCTCCCCGGGGAAGGCCGGCTCGGCCAGCAGCTCTGCCACCAGGGGGATCACCTCTTCGGCATAGCGGCTGGGGGCATGCAGCACCAGCTTAGCCAGGTCCAGGTGAGGAGGCGTTCGCAGTGAGCTCCCGTAGAAATCCAGGTGCTCCGCTATGACCGCCCCGCTTCGCCGGCGGGTGCCTTCTCTCAGCAAAGCGGTGGTGGCACGGGCTGCGAGGCGGTACTTTTCCCACGGCCTGCCGGCCATAAAGAGTACGTCCAGGCGGAAAACGTCCTGTGTGCCGAGCGCGATGACCCAAACCGGGGCGCCGTTGGACAGGCGAATACACTGCACGTTCGGCAGGCGAAGCTGCTTTGCGGCGATTATCGGAGGAGGCTGGCTTCGATCAGGCATACGGATGAGGGTTGGCCGGAGACGCCGTTTTACCGGGGCCTGGCCCGGGCAGCCGACTACTCACAGGCTGTGGATTATTCATCCCTTAAAAGTAGGGCAGAAAACCTATTTTTGTTCATTGTCAAGCACATTACCCATTTGATCTAACTGGCGCACCATGAAGTTCAGTATTTCCTCCGCCGAATTGCTCAAGGGCCTTCAGACGGCCGGCGGCACGATCTCCAGCAATCCCGTTCTGCCCATTCTGGCCGACTTCCTCTTCACCATTGAGAACAACCAGCTTACCATCTCCGCCACCGACCTGGAGGTGTCCATCACGACCCGGCTGGAAGTCAATGCCGATTCAGATGGTGCGGTTGCCATTCCCGCCCGCATTCTGCAGGACACGCTCAAAGCCCTCCCCCAACAGCCCCTCACCTTTACCGTGGACGAGGACAAGCAGAGCGTGGAGATCACGTCCGCTTACGGCAAATACAAGCTGGCCGGGGTGAGCGGCGAGGATTTCCCCACCATTCCCCAGCCGGAAGACGATATGGACTCCATCTCGATGCCTTCCGGCACCCTGGCCCAGGCCGTTCAAAAGACCATTTTTGCCGCCGCCACCGATGAGCTTCGCCCCGCCATGAACGGAGTGTATTTCCAGGTGGACCTCAGCAAGCTGACCCTCGCCGCCACCGATGCCCACAAGCTGGTGAAATACACCTTCAACAACATGGAGTCCAACGTGAGCACCTCTTTCATCGTGCCCCGCAAGGGGCTCAACCTGCTGCGCAGTATTTTGCCGGCCGACGAAGAGGTCAAGCTGTCCTTCAATCGCTCGAATGCCTTTTTTGAATACGGCGACACCCAGCTCGCCTGCCGCCTGATCGATGCCCGCTATCCGGATTACAATGCCGTGATCCCGGTGGAGAACCCCAACACGCTTTCCGTCTCCCGAGAGGACTTCCAAAACTCGCTTCGCCGCATCGTCATTTACGCCAACAAGTCCACCAATCAGGTTATTCTCAATATCAAGGACGGCAGCCTGGTCATATCGGCTCAGGACCTGGACTACTCCAACGAAGCCACCGAACAGATCAGCTGCACCTACGAAGGCGAACCCGTCACTATCGGCTTCAATGCGAAGTTCCTGGTCGAAATGCTCGGCGTGCTGGAGTCCGACGAAGTAAAAATGCGGCTCTCCACCCCTACCCGGGCGGGCATCCTGTTGCCTGCTGAAGAGCCCGAAGGAGAAGAAATACTGATGCTGGTCATGCCGGTCATGCTGAGCAACTGACCCATGCGCACCTTCTGCTTACTGTCCTCTGGCCGTCGTCTGTCCTGGTATCTCCCCGGGTTCCTGCTGCTGGCCGCTGCGGCCTGTGCTCCGGATACCGGCCCACAGGCCAACCCCCGGGAACTGCTTCGAACCTACCAGCAGCACATCGACCAAAATCGCTACGAGCAGGCGCGCGCGCTTTCCACACCCGCCGAACAGGCCCGCATAAGCGAGATGGAAGCCCTGCTGGCCGGTGAACCGGCGGACAGCAGCCTGCTGCGCACCGAGATCCTGGCGATGGATTGCCTGGAGGCCCCCGACACTGCCCTTTGCCGATGCCTGCTGCGCGACCAGTATGCCCGGCAACCCTACCCCCAGTATTTCCGCATGCTGAAGCGCCGGGAAAAATGGTATATGGACACCCCCCTTACCGAATGGGAGGAAGCCCGGTTTGACCGGCGGCTGGAAAGAGAAAATGCCTCCAATCAATAAGTCATGCCCAAGCGAATTGGACTCTTTTTCGGTTCCTTTAATCCCGTGCACGTGGGCCACATGATCATCGCCAATTTTATGGCCACGCAAACGCCCCTCGACGAGGTGTGGATGGTCGTTTCGCCCCAGAACCCCCTGAAGCCCAAAGCCAGCCTGGCCAGGGATTACGACCGCCTCCATCTGGTCCGGCTCGCCATCGGCGACAATCCCCTCTTGCGAGCCAGCGACATCGAATTCGGGCTGCCCAAGCCGTCCTACACCATCGACACCCTTGCCTTTCTTCGCGAAAAGCAGCCGCGGGCCGAGTTCGTTCTCATCATGGGCACAGACAATCTCGACACCCTGCCCAAATGGAAAAACTACGAACTGCTATTGCGAGACTTTCGCATCTTCGCCTACCGCCGTCCTCAGCACGACGGAGGGCCCCTGGCCGAACATCCGAACGTGACCTGCTACGATGCCCCGCTCATGTTCTTATCCGCTACCTATGTGCGCAAATGCCTGCGCGAGGAAAAGTCCGTGCAATACCTGGTTCCGGATGCCGTATTCGAATACCTGCAACAGACTCGGCTGTATCGTTGAACTCGACGCCCGGACGTCTTTTTCCAGGGCCCGGGCAAACAATATTTGCCGGTTTGCCCGGGTTTATACTCGGGGCTGCCGAAGCGCGGCCTTAACCCGGATCGGCCGCCAATACCCGGCCACGCTTTTTTCAATGCAAAGACTCCAGTAAATTCGAGCTCCTATGCGGCAAACCTACCTCTCTGCTCTCCTCATACTCCTGAACACGGGCTTTTTGAGCGCACAGAGCGACCTGGCCATCGGACAATGGCGCGACCACCTGCCCTATCGCCGCGGCCTTTGGGTCACCCAAAGCGATTCGCTGGTGTATTATGCCACCGATTTCGGCCTGGTCACCATCGACAAAACCGACTTCACCACGGAACTGCTCTCGACCGTAGACGGCTTCTCGGAAGCCGGCCCCCAGGTCATCACTTACCACGCTCCCACCGGCACCCTCGTCATAGCCTATGCAAGCAGCGTCCTGGACCTCTGGAAAGCAGACGGCATCTCATCCATGCCGCAGATCCAGAACTTCACCGGCATCAGCGGCGACAAGTCGATCAACCGCATGGTGCCCCGCAGCGACTCCACCCTGCTTTTGGCCGCCAGCTACGGCATCTCCGAAATTGACCTGAAGCGGGAAGAGTTTCGCTTTACCACCTTTACCGGCATCGCCGCCCGCGATGTGGCCATCTTCCGGGATACCTTTTACGTAAGCACGGACGAGGGGATCTACCGGGCGCCGGTCAGTCTGCCCAACCCGGCCGACTTCAGCCAGTGGCAGCTAATGGGGCCGGAAACGGGCTTCCCTGCCGATTACAGCTGCCTGGACCTGGCCGTATTCAACGAAACCCTGTACGCGATCCTGAACGATTCCCTCTTTGCCTACCAACCCGGGCAGGGACGCCGGCTCATAGACGTACCCATTCCCAAACGAGACCTGACGTATCTGGCCGAATCGGCCGATCATCTGCTCATCGGCTACAGCCGCTGCAACGACGAAAGCTGCAGCTCCCGCGTGGGTGTACTGGACCGTTCGGGCAACCTTCAAAAGCTGGGCGGGCCATGCCCGGGCGTGCCGGTCTATGCCGCCATGGATCAGCAGGACCGCATCTGGATGGCCGATGCGTTCGACGGCTTCCGCATCCTCAGCGGCCTGGACGAGAACCAGTGCGAAGAACTGCGCTTCAACGCCCCACCCACCTCGTCCAACTATGAGATGACTTTCTGGGAAAACCAACTGTGGCTGGCTTCCGGCGGCCTGAACCTCAACCTGGGCAACCGCTTCATCCGCGATGGCTTTTCCTCCTACATCGACGGGCAATGGACCACCTTCAACACCCAGACCCAGCCCCTGCTCAACGGAGATCCCAACGACTTCAACGACACCTACCTGGACTTCATCGCCGTCGCCGTGCAGCCTTCGACCGGGCATGTTTTCGCAGGCTCCTTCATGCGAGGCATAGCCGAATGGGATGGGGAAGAGATGCGCGTGTACAACGAAACGAATTCGGCCCTGCAACCGTCTACCGACCCCGAGCTGGGGGATATCGACAATCGCGTGCGCGTGGCCGGCATCGCTTTTGACCGGGACAACAACATGTGGGTTACCAATACGGAGGCTCCGCGACCTCTGGTGGTGCGCAGCCCGGAAGGAACCTGGCAGAGCTTCGCAGTCTGTGGCTCGAACAACCGCCTCTATCAGATCGCCATCGACAACAACGGCTTTAAATGGATGACGGCCTGGACGGGCGGCTTGTACGTTTACGACGAAGGCGTACTGGACGACCCGGGCGACGACCGCTGCCGCTTTTTCTCCAACGCCAACAGCAACCTGCCGACCAACCGGGTGCGCTGCGTAGCTGCCGACCTGGACGGCGACATCTGGGTGGGCACAGAACAGGGCGTCGTCATCTTTGAATGCGGGGGAAGTGCTTTTGATCCCGAGATATGCCAGGGCACTCTGCGCCCTGTGGAAACGGACGGGTTCCTGGGTTTTCTGCTCGAGACCGAAGACGTGACCAGCATTGCCGTGGACGGAGCCAACCGGAAGTGGGTGGGCACCCAGAACGGATTGTTCCTCCTCTCGCCCGACGGGCGGGAAGAGTTGGCTCGGTTTACCACCGAAAACGCTCCCCTGCTGGACAACGCCATCATCAACATCGCCGTCAACCCGGACAATGGCGAGGTCTGGTTTGGCACTCAAAAGGGCATTATTGCCTACAAGGGCGATGCGGTAGCCGGCGGCACTACCCATGCCGGGGAGATTGAGGTTTTCCCCAATCCGGTGCGTCCCGAATACGAGGGCCCCATCACCATTCGCGGCCTCCCGAGGGATGCAGAGGTCAAAATCACCGATATCAACGGCCGGCTCGTTTTCGAAACCCTGGCTCAGGGCGGACAGGCGATCTGGGACGGGCGCGACTACAACGGCCGGAAGGTAGCCACCGGGGTATACCTCATCTTCAGCTCCAGCAACTCCCGCTTTGCGGGTTTCGACGGCAAATCCGATGCGGCAACCGGCAAGATCGTATTTATTAACTAATACCGTTTCAAGTATGAAATGACCTGTCCCGCTTTAAAATAGGTTGGATG
>CAZQSF010000052.1:0-28878 GCA_964595955.1 uncultured Saprospiraceae bacterium | reverse complement strand
GGGCCCTGACAAACATCGCTTTACGATAATGTCCTTGCCCAACCTCACGATATATTAAAGACACAACCAAACCCGCAAACCTAACCACTATGGCAGAAAAGAAATCCTTTCAAGAGCGCCTGAAAGAGCGCATGCAAAATTGGAAAGCCGACCTGGAAGAATTGCAGGTACAGCTGCACCTGGGCCGCAAGGAAGCCGAAGAGCAGTTCGCCAAGCAGCGCGAAGAGTTCAAGAGTTGGCTGGACCGCAACCAGGACACCATCAAGGAGGTGGAGGCCGAAGCCAAGGAAGAGTTCGCCGAGTTCAAAGAGGAGTTCAACAAATTGCGCGAAAAGCTGAAGCGCAAGCCCGCTGAGACCAAGGAAGAGCTCGAAAAGCAGGAAGAAGAACTGGAGGAAAGTATGAACCTGCTGCAGGAAAAGGCCAAGGAAGTAGAAGAAAAAGGCGGCGAAAAGGCCAAAGACCTCTTCGACGATCTGGAGCACCACACCAGTCGCTTCCAGGCGCAACTCAAAGTGTTCTACATGAACGCCCAAAAGGAAGCCGCCGAAGGCTGGGACGAATTCAAGGAGGAAGCCCGCGAGCAGCTGGCCAAGCTCAAGACCCGTACCGGCGAACTCAGCGAGGATGCCGGCGAAGAGTGGGGCGAATTGCGCAAGGAGATCAAAGGCACCCTGAACGAGATCGCAGCCCGTTTTCGCAAAAAGACCAAGGACGACGGCGAGCATGCCTGATTTGCCCGTCTTTTTCACGCCCGGGAAAAGCCCTGCCGGAATCGGCGGGGCTTTTTTCGTTCAAAAGCCAACCTGAATCGAACACGGAGGGCCCAAATGGTGTTTCGATAATAGTAATGCTATACTTTATAAAAGTTTAGCTAACCGTCTAAACCACGCACTTATGAAAACGACCTATTCCATATTCATACTATTGCTGGCAGCAGCTCTTTCCATTGAGGGCTTGCGCGCCCAGCACAATCAAGTAGCGCGCGGCTTCGACCGGCCCACCATGGAACTGTACGGCAACGACATCATGCGCCATATCGTGGCCGGCGACAACCTGGTGCGGCAGGCCCGTTGGGAGGATGCCATTCGTTCCTATGACTACGCCATTGCCCACAACCCCTACTTTGCCGATGCCTATATGAAGCGAGCCATCGCCAAGTGGCGCATGGGCCGGGAACGGGAGGCCGAACGCGATTATCAAAAGGCCACCCTGCTGAATCCCTTTGTGGATGACCTTTACGGCTACAAGGGGCAGAGCGGACGCCTTCAGCTCATGGCTTTCGACCCCGCACAGTGGATCCATTCGATCGAGCGGTCGGAACTGATCGCCGCTTACCGCCAGTATGCAAGGCCGAAGGCATTGCGGGTCGCCGATTCGAAACCCGAAACGCCTACACCGGAGGAACGCAAAGCCCTGACCAACGCACTGGAACTCCTGGCGTCAGACCGGATGGCCGAAGCAGCTGAGCGATTGCGCGCACTGCCCAAGCCCGTGAAGTGGGCCCCTCTTATCGATCTGAACGGTTGGTTGTTGACCGAGCAAGGACAGTTGGAAGAGGCTCTGAACCTGCATTTGCAGGCCATGGAGCTCGATCCGGATTTTGTGCTCGCCCACTTCAACCAAAGCGTAGTCTACTACTATCTGGGGCGCACTGATCAAGCGCTGAGGGCTGTAAATGAAGCCCTTACCCTGGATCCTACCTTTCATCTGGCTTATCTGCACCGGGCTCGCTTGCTGAAGACGACCGGCCGGCCCGAAGCAGCCCTTGCGGATTACGACCGGCTCTACGAACTGGGCTACCTCAACCAGACCGGTCTGCTTCTCAACCGGGCCATCACCCGCAAGCTGGCCGGTGATGTACTCGGCGCGCTGAACGATCTCAACCGCTTACTCGAACGCCGGGACTCGCCCAGTGCCCGATTGCTCAAACTGCGGGGCAATCTCCACCTGCTGATGGGCGAACCCTTGAAGGCCGTGGATGACTACAACGTCGCCATCCGGCAGGACCGCAATCTGGCCGAAGCCTACTTCAACCGCGGGCTGGCTTATTTGCTGGCAAACGTGCGCTCCAACGGCTGTTACGATATTAAACAGAGCGTAGACCTTGGGTACGAGTCCGGCACACCTGCCATGCAATACTTCTGCGGGTTCTGACCGGGGCGGGAATGATCCGGTAGCCTAGGATTTGAAAAGACACCTCAAAGCTCAGCCAAATTCAAACCAAAACCAATTGACCATGCACACAACAATCAGAATGTTTTCGTTTTTGCTCGGTCTTGTCGCCTTGGGGTTGCTGAGCAATTGTACCGTCGTGCGCGAAGGAGAGGTGGGCGTGCCCCGCACGCTGGGGAAATACGCCGACCGGCCGGTGGACCGGGGCGTTAAGTTCTTCTTTCCCTTCACGACGAAGGTGGTGAAGGTCTCCACCCAAACCAATAACCTGGAGGTGGAGCTGAGCATCCCTTCCCGGGAGGGGCTCAACATTCAGTCGGAGGTGTCCATCCTCTACAACGTATTGCCGAAAGAGGCCCCGGAACTGCTGCGCGAGATCGGGCCGGACTTCGAGCGCAACATCATTCTGCCGGTTTTCCGCTCTGCCGTTGCGGATGTGTCTTCCCGCTTTTATGCCAAGGACATGCATACCGGCGAGCGGGCAACCATTGAGCGGGAGATCCGCGACCAGATGATGACCCTGCTCGACGGCAAGGGCATCATCATCGAGGCGGTGCTGTTGAAGAGCATTGTGATGCCGCCGAGCCTGGCCCGGGCCATCGAGGCCAAACTGGAGGCCGAGCAACAAGCGCAGCGCATGGAATTTGTGCTGCAGGAAGCCCGCCAGGAAGCCGAGCGCAAACGCATCGAGGCCGAAGGCGTGCGCGATGCCCAGAACATCATCGCCGAAGGCCTGGATCCCAATATTCTGCAATTCAAGTCTATCGAAGCCTTTATCGAATTGGCCAAATCGCCCAATACCAAGATCATCATATCCGATGGGGATATGCCCATGCTGCTGGACGCACCCGAAACGCCGGGCCGCAACAGCAGCTTCCGCAACTAGGCCATACACACTCCAAATAGGCTTTTGCACCCGCATCAGCCATGCTGACCGGCAGCCAACTGCCGGTCTTTTTTCGTTTATCGAGCTGGGGGGAAAGGGCCTCGAGCTTCGATTTCCTTTCTGCCCGTAAACTCCCTATTCGCCTTTTCATCAGGTAAACATCCGGGAACTCCGCCTTGAATTCTCCTCCTGCGGGCCTCAAAAATGCGCGGTGTTTCGTACTTTCGACAGCAAAAGCACCGCCATGAGCACCACCCTTAGCCAAACCCGTATTATTGACCAGTTGCATGACTGGCTGGGCGACGATGCCGCCAGTCTGCTCCAATACGAGAGCAAGACCTTCCCCAAGGAAGACCTTCATTTGCCCGGCCCCGAGCACGTAGACGACATCTTCGGGCTCAGCAACCGCAACCCGCAGGTGCTGCGCAGCCTGGCCCAACTCCATAACACCGGCAACCTGGCCGGCACGGGCTACCTCTCCATCCTGCCCGTAGACCAGGGCATCGAACACACGGCCGGCGCTTCCTTTGCGCCCAACCCCATGTATTTCGACCCGGAAAACATCGTAAAACTAGCCGTGGAGGCAGGCTGCAACGGCGTAGCTACCACCTTTGGCGTGCTGGGCATCGTAGCGCGCAAGTACGCCCACAAGATCCCGTTCATTGTGAAGATCAACCACAATGAACTGATGACCTACCCCAACAAGTACGATCAGGTACTTTTCGGGAGTGTAAAAGAAGCCTGGAACCTCGGTGCCGTAGCCGTCGGGGCCACCATTTACTTCGGCTCCGAGGAGAGCAACCGCCAGCTGGTGGAGATCGCCGAGGCTTTTGAATACGCGCACGAGCTGGGCATGGCTACCATTCTTTGGTGCTACACCCGCAACAGCCATTTCAAATCCAACGGGACCGACTACCACACCGCAGCCGATCTCACCAGCCAGGCCAACCACCTCGGAGTGACCATTCAGGCCGACATTATCAAGCAGAAACTGCCCACCCTCAACGGCGGATTCGCCCACCTGAAGTTCGGTAAGACCCATCCCAAAATATATGAAGAACTCTCCACCGATAACCCCATCGATCTTTGTCGATATCAGGTGGCCAACTGCTACATGGGCCGCATCGGACTGATCAACTCCGGGGGAGGTTCTCAGGGTAAGTCCGACAAGGCAGACGCCGTGCGCACCGCGGTTATCAACAAGCGGGCCGGTGGCATGGGCCTTATCATGGGCCGCAAAGCCTTTCAGCGTCCCTTTGCCGAAGGGGTGGACATCATTCAGGCTGTGCAGCAGGTGTACCTGGAAAAGGACATTACCATCGCATAAGGAGGCCGCAGCAGCAGGTAGCGGATCGTTTGACCCAGCAGGTGCGCTACTTGCTGTCTCCGTTCTTTTTGGACATGAGCACGACCACACTGTGGGGCGCTGCCTGATAGGCGTATTGCTCATAGGCTATAGCCTGCGAAGGCAGCAGGATATCCTCGCCCGGAGGCAGAGATGTATCTACAATGCGATGCCAGCAGCGGAAGGCATAGGCCGGCTGGGGAGGCAGCTCGAAGGTGAGCGGCTCCCAGTAGGCATTGGCGATGATGTGCATGTCGTGTTCGTAGTGGGGGTTGTAGAGCGTCCAGGCCAGGCTGTGCGAGTGGTGGGCCAGATCGGGCCGGCCGATCCGCGTACCGTGCCAGGTGACGACCGTTTTGCCGTGTTTCCAGTCGTGGTTCCAGAACTGACGTTCCTGGAAGTAGGGGTCGGACAGGTTGAATCGGATTAGCTTGCGCACAAATTCGAGTAGCTCCTTCTCCCGTTCCACCTGCCGCCAATCCATCCAGCTTATCGTATTGTCCTGGCAGTAGGCATTGTTGTTGCCGTGTTGGGTGCGCCGCACTTCGTCGCCCATCAGCAGCATGGGCGTGCCCTGGGAGGTGAGCAGAAGGGTTAGAAAGTTTTTGATCTGCCGCTTGCGCAGACTCTGGATCTGAGGGTCATCCGTCGGGCCTTCGTGCCCGCAATTCCAGCTCCAATTGGCATCGGTCCCGTCTCGATTGTCCTCCAGGTTGGCCTCGTTGTGCTTTTGGTTGTAGCTCACCAGGTCGTTGAGCGTGAACCCGTCGTGGCAGGTAACGAAATTGATACTGCGATTGGGGTTTCGATCCCGATCGCGAAAGAGGTCCGGGCTGCCCGATACCCGGGTAACCAGATTGGGAGCGACACCCCTGTCGCCCCGCATGAACCGACGCAGGTCGTCGCGATACAAGCCGTTCCATTCCGCCCACTTGTCGCCTATGAAATGGCCGAGCTGAAAGTTTTCAATATCCCAGGCCTCCGCGATGATCTTGGTGGGGGCCAGCACGGGATCCGATTCGATCTCCCAGAGCAGTGGAGGGTTTTTTAGCGGCTCACCGGATTCGGAGCGCGACAAGACCGAGGCCAGGTCGAAGCGAAAGCCGTCCACGTGCATTTCGGCCACCCACTGGCGAAGGCAATCGCGCACCATACGTCGTACAATGGAGTGGTTGGCATTGAGTGTATTGCCGGTGCCGGTATAATTCTTGTACCCGATATTGTCCGGCTCCAGCATGTAGTAGGCCATGTTCTCAAAGCCCCGGAACGAGATGGTGGGGCCGTCTTCACCGCCTTCCGCCGTGTGGTTGAACACCACGTCCAGAATGACTTCGATGTTGGCTCGATGCAGGGCTTTGACCATGTCGCGAAACTCGTCCAGCACGGCCAGCGGATCCTTTTCAGAGGCGTACCCGGCATGGGGCGCAAAAAAGTTGACGGGCGCATACCCCCAGTAATTAGGCAGTTGGTGGGGCGTATCTTCCCGGTCGAATTGTTGAACCGGCAGGAGTTCAACAGCCGTGATGCCCAGTTCTTTCAGGTAGGGAATCTTTTCGATCAGCCCCCGATAGGTTCCCCGCCACTCCTCGCGCACGCCCGAGCTTTCATCTTTGGTGAACCCGCCTACGTGCAACTCGTAAATAACGGTCTTGGAATAGGGGTTGCCCAGTGGCCGGTCGCCTTCCCAGTCGTAGGTGGAGGGATCCACGACCACACTTTTCATGGCCTGGGCACAGTTGTCGCCGGGATGGCAGGCCGCTTCCCGGCTGTAGGTATCGCTGACGATGGCCCGGGAGTAGGGGTCCAGCAGCACCTTGGTGCCGTCGAAGCGCAAAGCCTGCGGCGGGTCGTAGGGGCCGTGCACCCGGTAGGCATATAACTGACCGGCTTTCAGGCCGGGGATAAAACAATGCCAGTAGTAAAAGGTCTTGTTGGTTTTCGGATCGAGGGGGATGACGTCCGTAGGAGCGCTGTGGTCTTCCGAATCGAACAGAAGCAGCTGCACCATATTGGCGTTCTTGGAAAATACGCTAAAGTTGACGCCATCGGGGTATACCATGGCACCCAAGGGGAAACTGAGGCCGGGGAAGACGTTCCGATTGAGAGCCATGAGAGGTAAGGGTTTTCAGGTGCGCAAACGCTCAAAGAGAGTGGCCTGGTCCAAAACCGGAAGAAAAGCTTGGTAGTCCAATCCCGTGTCTAAAATAAAAAGAGTGAGCAACTCTTTCACAAACCGGATCAGGATTTCCGGTTGCCAGGGTTTTTCGAGGTAGTGGTCAATCCCGGCTTCATTGATCGCGCGAATGGTGTCCTGATGGGTGGCCAGGCCAGTGAGCAGCAGGGTGCGGGTTTGGCGAAACCGATCGTCGCCTTTCAGGTCAATGAGAAAATCCACGCCCGTCTGGCCGGGCATGATGTGATCGGAAACGACGACGGCCAAATGATCGCCCTCCCGGGCGATGTCGTCCAGCAGGTCGCGCGCTTCTTCGGCTGTTTCACTTCCCTCCAGTATGCAATAATCCTCAAAGACCTCCAACTCTTCCAGGATGGTGTTGAGCACCTCGCGTTGGTCTTCCAGGCAAAGGATGTAAAGTCGGTCCATATTTCATTGAATTGGCAGGGCGATGGTGAAGGTCGTTTTTCCAGGGCGGCTGTCCAGCTCGATTTCTCCTTGGTAGGTCTCTACAATTCGGCTCACGATGGCCAGGCCGAGCCCCAGGCCAAAATCCAGGCCTTTCTTCTTGGTAGTGACATTGGGCTGAAAGATCTTCTTCTGAAGGGAAATGGGGATACCCGGTCCGTTGTCCGTGACGGACAATTCGACCTTCGCTTCGGTTCGCCGGCTTTTCAGCCAAAGGGTGGGCTGAGGCGTCCCGCCAGATGCCATGGCTTCCTGGGCATTTTTCAACAGGTTGACCCACACCTGCACCCAATCGTTGGCATTGGCCATGACGGGGGGGAGTTCCTGCAGGTCGAGTTCGACCTGGACAGCAGACAGCTCCCGCTGTAAAAGCCCCAGAGCGCGGGTCAGGGTATCGTTGAGCTGAACGAGCTCCAGCTGGATCCGGCCGGCAGCCCCCAGCTCCCGGACAGACTGCACGGTCTGCCCGGCCTGTTCGGCTGCGAGCAGGAGATCGTGCAGGTTGAGCCCCATCTCGAAGTAGTAGTTGATGCGATCGGCATACGGTTCCAGATTGCCTGGGTACCCGGTCAGTTCCGCCTCATCCAGGCCGATCTTGGCCAGGGTCCGGGCCGTGCGCGGCGACACCCCCAAATGGTCTTCGAATCGACGCCTCCGTTCTCGAATCTCCCGGGAGGAAAGGTCCTGACCTTTTTCCAGCCCCTGATGAAAAAAGGGAAGCATCTGGTGGCGATCCTTTTCGGCCAAGTATTCCTTCAGGCGCCCTGCCAGCCAATGGCCGCAACGCTGGATTACGCCAATGGCGTTGTTGAGTTCGTGGGCCATGCCGGCCGCCATCTGCCCCAGGGCTGCCATTTTCTCAGCCTGATGCAGGCGCTCCATGGCTTCGTTGCGATCGCGCTGAAGTTTCAGGGCATCCAGCTGGCGTTGGTAGATCTCCTCGACTACGGCCGGCAACATGTGCAGGGCAAATTCAGCGTAGCCTTCCTCGCTCAGATCCCGGTCCTCGATGTAACTTACCTCTGTGGATTCCAGCGCCTCTACCGTAGAATAACTCTGATGGCGGGTAGAAAAAAAGCTGTAGGCCCCCACCAGCTTATCCGGGCCGGATCGAAAAAGTTCGAAGGGCTCACTTCCCGGCGACTGTATGGAACCCCGCAGCAGCCCCGTGCGCACGAGAAAAAGCCGCCGGTTTTCCTGACCGGGATGCAGCAGTTTATCTCCGGCCTCCAGAAAAATGCGACGTTCCGGATTGGAAAAGTAGTTGCGGGTCAGCCATTCGATATTGCGAGCAGGCATAGCTTAAAGGTACTTACTTTACCCATTCCCAGGCAGCTAAAAGACTCACCCAGCCCATGATGAGCACCAGGCCGATCAGGCCCAGCACAAGACCCAGTCGCGCCATCTGTGCAGTCTTTAATTCGCCGGTGGCATGCGCCAGGGCATTCGGTGGCGTGCTGATCGGCAGCGCCATACCCAGGCTGCAGGCCAGGGCAATGCCTAAGATCAGCCCCTGGTTTCCGCCCACGGCCTCCAGGCCGGGAAGTGCGGTAGCCAGAGCCGCAATGAGCGGCAGCAAGAGGTTGGCCGTAGCCGTATTGGACATGAAGTTGGCCATGACGGCAGCAAAAACAGCCCCGAAAAGCAGAATGAGGGTGGAGGGGTAATGGGCAAAAGGGATGGCCTCCACCAGGCTTTGGGCGAGGCCGCTGCGCTCCAGGGCCAGCCCCAGGGCAATGCCGCCCGCCACCAGCCACAACACGTCCCAGCTCAGCTTTTTCAGGTCCTCCTTGTTGATCACTCCGGTAGCCAGAAAGACAGCTACCGGGATCATCGCGACGGTATAGGTATTCATACCGTGCAGAAAGTCGGTGAGCCAAAGAAGTACCGTAACGGCAAAGGTGATATAGAGTATGCGGGCTCGCGGGTTGCGGGCAAAAGCCACCTTGCCGTCCAGTTCGATCGCTTGTACGCCAAAGGGGAACCACCTGCACAACAGGTACCAGCCCAGGAGCAGCAGCACCAGAGCGAAGGGAAGAGCCAGGGCCATCCAATGCCCGAAGCCGATCGCATCGGAGCCTTCGAGGTATTCCAGCGCAATGGCATTAGGAGGCGTGCCGATAGGGGTACCGATGCCGCCAATGTTCGCAGCCGTGGGTACGGACAGCGCAAGAGCTATCCGCCCGGGATCGGAAGCAGGAATTCGCTGTAGGATGGGAATGAGGATGGACAAGACCATGGCCGTGGTGGCCGTATTGCTCATAAACATGGAGAGCAAGGCCGTAATGACCATGAGGCCCAGCATGACGCGGGTGGGTCGCCTGCCCATGGGGCGCAGCAGGATCTGTGCGAGGTTGACATCCAGGCGGTATTTGCTAGCCGCAAGGGCCAGGAAAAAACCGCCCAAAAAAAGCAGGAGTATAGGGGAACCGAAAACCGCCATTATTTCCCGGTAGCTCATCAGCTCGTCCAGCCCTTCTCCTTGCCGGAAGGGCAAAAAAGCTGAATCCGAAAGCGCTATCAGTTCCAGCACGATGATAAGGAGAGAGGTCGCATAGATGGGAATGGGCTCCAGCACCCAGAACAAGGCGGCAAAAACGAAAAGGGCTACAACCCGGTGTTCGAGTTCGCTCAGGCCGGCCAAAGGCGGCGGAAGCAGATAGGCCAAAAGGGGCAGCCCAAGGGCCAAAGCCAGCTTCAGCCGGCGCCAGTTGGCTTTTCGGGATTTTCGGTGTCTTGCCATGAATGCTCCAAAATAAACGAAAAAAAGCCGTAGCTCTTCTCGCGAGCTACGGCCTTTTTCAGGATGACTAGAAAAGCTGCTTACCGCACGATAAAGCGCCGCGTTTGGTTGCGCTTCAGATCGCGAATGATATAGGTGCCACCCGGCAGATTGCTAACCGTCAGCTGGTTGGCATTCTCCACCAACAGGACTTGCTGCCCCATGGCGTTGAACACGGCAAAGTCGCTTACCTGATCGGTGTACAGCTGCTGGGAAGTGGGGTTGGGAAATACCTGGAAGTCGCGTTCCCCGGCAAGAGCCACCTCCTCCACGCTCACGATTTGGTCGCCGTAAATGGCTACGGTGCCGCTCACCTCATTGGCGGCGATCAGCAGCGGCTTGCCGTTGGGGCTATCCTCTGCCGGAACGAAGGTGAGGTCTTCCACGCCCAGGTCGCCGGCATCAGGGCTATCGGCATCCACACCGAAATTGCGATCATTGAAATAGGAGACGAACTGGGGTGCCCGGGGATCAGTCACGTCATACACGAAAATCCCACCGACGCGCTCCATGCCGATGAAAGCATAAATGGTGTTGCCGACGACACCCGTGGCGACAGCCTCCGGCTCCGGACCTTTGTCATCGCTTCGGCTATCGAAGGAGTCGTTGTCATCGTTATTGCTGTTGAAGAAATCCGGCAATTGCGCGGCCGTAACCGATTCGAACTCATTGCCGCTGTCCCAGATCTGGTTGCCGAAGGCATCCCACACGGTGAACGACCGGGCGCCGTACGAGTAAATGATCTCGTGCATGCCGTCCTCATCGATGTCGCCGTTGGCGATGGTGGAATTGAGGCGGCCCAGCACCTCATCAGCCTGAAGGGAATCCGGGTTGGAGAAAAAGGCCGGATCCAGCATGAGGCCTCCCACCCGCTCCTCTTCGTTGAAACCGTCGTCGTCGCTGTAGTCCCGTGCATCGCCTTCGTTGGCCGAAAGAAGGAATACCTCGTCACCTGCACGGAATGCGGTGATGGCGTCCGGCATGAAAAAGCCGAGCGTTGGGTGGTTGGTGATGTTGATGACATCGTCCCGGTTGGAGGCGTCCAGGCTGTTGTCGTCGCCGAAGCGAATAATACCCAGGCTGCTGTTGTCAGAGACCCCGGCGCCGGCCAGGCCGAAGTCGTTGTCGTTGAGCACGGCGATGCTTCCGTCGGAGAGCAGCGTCAGTCCCTCGGGCTTGTCGCTGGGCAGGTACCCGATGGAGGGCAGGTTGAGCACCTTCACTTTGTGTACCGGCCGGATGCCGTAGTCGTTTACCAACTGGTCGGCCGTGAGCTGCTCCAGGGTGATGGTATCGGTCTGGGTCAGGCTCTCGACCCGGGCAATGGGCTCGTTGAGCATGTTGGTAGCGCCTTCCAGGAAGATGCGAAAGACGTACTTCTTGGAATTCTTCTCACCGGGGCCGCCGCTGTCGCGTTCCAATACGAGGAACTGACCATTCCCCGCATAAACGGCATCGCCGATCTTGTCCACGCGGCTCACGGCGCGGCCGGGCTCGCGATTGCGCTCCAAAAGATATACGTATTCGCTTACGGGCGTTCCGTCGGCCGGGTCAATGCCCAGGATGCGGATCACGTCCGAATTGTTGCGCGTAGAATTATCCGGATTGAACATGGGCGACTGAATGAAGGCGTAGAGGATGCCTTCGTCCGTGTCCAGAGCCAGGGCCTCGAAGCCGCGATTGGCCCAGCGCTTGTTGTACACCGCGGGCAGGGTCTCCGTGCCGTAGGTGCCGGGACCAATGGGGAAGTCGCCCAGCAGGCCGGCCCCTTCCGGTACGAACCGGTTCAACAACATCCCCGTGGGGGAGAATTGATAGATGGCCGGGCGATACTCATCGCACATCCAAAAGTTGCCGCCCGGATCCCGAACAATGCCTTCGAAATCACCGCCGAACGGATCAAAGGGCAGTTCCTGGTAGCGGGTGGTATCCATGTCGTTCACGGTAATCCAGTCGGTCTGGGTAAAGACCTGGCCATCCACCTGGGTGACGGGCGTTTCGTCGAATCCGGGAATATTTCCGAAACCCGTAATGGGCCGTTCCGTATTGCCTTGCATCCGGCGAAGGAAGATCTGGTCTTCCAGGCTTACCTCTTCCGTTCCCAGCTCGAGCTGGAATTTCGCGATGCGTGCTTCGTAACCCGGGAGTTTAAAAGGCCGAAGATTGGTAGAAGGGTTGAAGACTCCGCTGATGTCGGTGGCATTGTTTCGATTGATGGCCGCCTCATTGGGGCCGCGATCGGGAATGGCGTAAAACACATAGGTATCTTCGTCCGATTCCGTGGGGTCGAAGTACAGGCCGGAAAAGCCGCTCAGGAAGATGGTGTCCGCCTCGGGATCGTAAAGCGGTTTGCCCAGCGCCGGCAGGTCGATGAGTTCATTGAGCAAGAATTCCGTGAGTGCGGGACGACCCGAGCTGTGGTCCTTTTCATTGAGGGGGTAAATGTCCAGGATCCTTCCGGCGGCGATATCCACCACGATCAGGGCATTGTTTTCCTGGCAGGATACATAGGCGAGCTGATCGTCGGGCGTAACGGCAATGTACTCCGGCTCCAGGTCTTGGGCAGCATTGGCGCCGGGCAGGAAGATGCGCACGCCTTTGTTGCGCAGGTGTTCCTCCTTGCCGATGAACGTTTGAAAGCTTACGTAGGTGGTGTCGGCATTGGCTGCGCCGTTCGCCAGGTCGATGATGGTCACCGATCCTTCGGGATCCGCCACCAGGTTGCCGCTGTCGTAGATCGGTTCGCCTTCATTGGCTACCAGCAACTTGTCGCCGGCCTGGTTGAAGGTGATCATATCGGGCAAAACCCCGGTGGGGACATCGTTGATGTAGTTGCCCTCCACATCGAAGAAGACGACGCGCCCTGGCTGGTCGTCCTCATCGGCTTCTACCGCAGCGGCCACGAGGCCGTCGAATACGGCCACGCTGTTGATGCCACCCCCGTAAGGCGAGATGTCGATGGTATCGACCGGCAGCGGATTGGCCGGATCGGCGAGGTCAAATACCTGGATGACATCGGCATCGCCATTGGTGAAAAATAAGCGGGCCGAGCCGGGATCGAAAGCAGCGATCTCCGCTGCGCCCTCATCAAAAATGCCGGTGGAGATCCGAGACAGCAAGTTGAGGGTGAGGTCGTCTTGGGCAAACAGGCCCGTGATCGTGCTCCACGAGATAAGCACAAGAAGTAAAGGTGTTCTCATGAGTGGTGATTTAATGGAAAAAGATATGGGAAGGTAGGCCTTCGGTATTAACCCATTGTAAACACCGTTAATCTGTCGGCACTTCTGCCGGAACTTGGTCAAGCGCTTCCTCTTCCAGGTCGAGGCCTTTGGTGGCCTTTCGGGACGAGAGGTAGGAATACACCGCCGGGATGACGATGAGCGTAAGGATGGTGGAAAAGAGCAGCCCACCGATCACGGCGATCCCCATGGACACCCGGCTTTCAGAACCGGCACCCAGGGCCAGAGCAATGGGCAGTACCCCCAAAATGGTGGACAGGCTGGTCATGAGGATGGGCCGGAAGCGAGCCGCCGCCGCATCTACAATGGCTTCCATACGGCTCAGCCCCTGCTCCTTTCGCTGGTTGGCAAATTCTACGATCAGGATGCCGTTCTTGGCCACCAGGCCCACCAGCATAATGATGCCGATCTGGCTGAAGATGTTGAGGGTCTGATCGAACAGCCAAAGGGAAAGCAAGGCACCGGCTATGGCCAGCGGAACCGTGAACATGATGATAAAGGGATCGCGGAAGCTCTCGAACTGGGCAGCCAACACCAGATAAATGAGAATGAGGGCCAATGCCAGGGCGAAATTGAGGCTGGATGAGCTTTCCACAAAATCCTTGGATGCGCCCGAGAGGGTGGTCAGGTAGGTGTCGTCCAGGTTCTGGTCGGCAATTTCTTCCATGGCCACTATGCCGTCGCTGATGGTCTTATCTTTCGCCAAGCCGGCCGACACGGTAGCCGAAACGAATCGGTTGTAGCGAAACAACTGGGGCGGGGTAGTTTCCTCTTCTAACCGAATGAGATTGTCCAGTTGCACCATGTCTCCGTTTTTGTTTCGCACGTACAGAGAGCGCACCTCCACCGGCTCATTGCGCTTTTCGCGCTCGATCTGTCCGATGACCTGGTATTGCTTGCCGTTCATGATGAAATAGGAGAAGCGCTGTCCGCTGAGGCCCAACTGCAGCGTTTGAGCTATATCGCGCACCGATACCCCCAGATCCTGAGCTTTCTGGCGGTCAATCTCGATGCGCAGCTCCGGTTTGTTGAACTTGAGGTCTACGTCCACAAAACTGAAGGTGGGGTGCTGGGCGGCCTCGGCCACGAACCCGGGCAGAATTTTCTTGAGCTTGTCCAGGTTGGGGGCCTGGATGACGTATTCTACCGGCAATCCGCCCCGCCGGTTTCCGATACTCTGCTCCTGTGAAAGGAAGGTGCGGGCACCGGTCAGGTCTTTCACCTCGGGGCTGAGATCGTCCAACACCTGTTGCTGAGAGCGTTCGCGATCTTCCGGGTCCTTGAGGATGACGATCATAAAGCCCGAATTGAGGGAGGTGGAGGCTCCGAAACCGGGAGAAGTCACGGTGATGATGCCCTCCCGCTCGGGTACTTCTCGTTTGGTGAGGGCAATGAGCTCGTCCATATACGCATCCATGTAATCGAAAGTGGCTCCCTCCGGCGCCACAGCAAAGGCGCGAAGGCGGCTGCGGTCTTCCAGCGGAGCCAGTTCTGCCGGAAGGTTTTTGCCCAGCACATAGATCATAAGGCCGGCCGCACCCATGATGAGCAAACTCAGCCAGCGCACCCGCATAAACCCCTCCAACAGGCGGCTGTAGCCGTTGGTGAGCGCTACGAAAAAGGATTCGGTGGCCCGGTAAAACCAGGGCTTTCGCGCCCGCTTTTTGAGGATGCGGGCCGACAACATGGGCGTGAGGGTAAGGGCCACAAACGAAGAAATGAGGACCGCCCCGGCAATGACAATACCGAACTCGCGAAACAGCCGCCCCGTAAGGCCCTGCAGAAAAATAACGGGCATGAACACCGCAGCCAGGGCCACCGTCGTGGCGATCACCGCGAAAAAGATCTCTTTAATGCCCGCCAGGGCTGCCTGTATAGGCGGCATGCCCTGTTCGATCTTGGTGTAGATGTTCTCCAGGACCACAACCGCATCGTCCACCACCAGGCCGATGGCCAGCACCACCCCCAGCAGGGTGAGCACGTTGATGGAAAAGCCGGCCAGGTACATGACGAAAAAGGCACCGATCAGCGAAATCGGGATCACCAACACGGGAATAAGGGTGGTGCGCCAGTCGCGCAAGAAGAGGAAGATGATCAGCACCACCAGGCCGAAGGCCAGGTAGATGGTCTGCTCCACTTCGTCTATGGAGTCGCGGATGAACTGGGTGGTGTCAAAGCCGATACCCAGTTCGATATCCTCGGGCAGGTCTTTTTGGATTTGGCCCAGGCGCTCGTAGAAGGCATCGGCGATCTCGATGTGGTTGGATCCCGGCTGCGGAATGATGGCGTTGCCCACCATGGGCACCCCGTCGCGTTTGAGCACCGTGCGCAGGTTTTCGGGGCCCAACTCGGCGTACCCCACATCGCGGAAACGCACGATCTTGCCGTTCTCTTCTTTGACGATGAGGTCGTTAAATTCCTGAGGAGAAGAAATGCGCCCCAGGGTGCGCACCGTGAGCTCCGTATTGGCGCCTTCCACGCTTCCGCTGGGAAGTTCGATGTTCTGAGCCAGCAAGGCATTGCGCACATCCAGTGGGGTGAGGCTGTAGGCCGAAAGGCGATCGGGATCCAGCCACAGGCGCATGGCGTATTTCTTTTGCCCCCAGATGCGGATCTCGCTGACCCCGTTGATGGTCTGCAGCCGTTCCTTGAAGACGTTTTCGGCGATCTCGGTGAGTTCCAGCAGGCTGCGCTGGTCGCTTTGGATATTCAGGAAAATAATGGGCCTCGAATCGGCATCGGCCTTGGAGACGATGGGCGGATCGGCATCGGGGGGGAGCTGGCCTACCGTTTGGCTCACTTTATCGCGCACGTCGTTAGCAGCCGTCTCCAGGTCCACTTCCAGGTTGAACTCCACGGTGATGGTGCTTCGCCCGTCGCGGCTCACCGACTTGATGGAGCGTATGCCGGCTATGCCGTTGACCGACTCCTCCAGGGGCTCAGTAATCTGCGACTCGATGATGTCGGCATTGGCCCCCACATAGTTGGTGGACACCGTGATGATGGGCGGATCCACGCTGGGATACTCACGCACACCCAGATAGGTAAGGCCGATGGCTCCAAAGAGCACGATCACGATGGAAAAGACGGTGGCCAATACGGGCCGGCGAATGCTTACAGATGAGAGGCTCATGGTCGGTTATCCTTTATTCAGCCGTTCGATCCGGACGGGCGCTCCCTCCCGAAGTTGCAAAACCCCGGTGGTAATGACCGTATCTCCCGGCGCTATGCCTTCCAGAACCTGCACGGTCTTTTCCTTTCGTATGCCGGTTTCCACGGGTACAGCTTGCGCCGTGCCGTTTCGGGCCAGAAACACCTTCTTGCCGCCCAGTTCCGGGATTACGGCCTGTGTGGGTATCATGAGGGCCTCATCGTAGGCCTGGAGAATGACGTCCACTTTGGCAAAGGTGCCCGGGAGCAGCTTTCCGTTGGGGTTTGGCGCTTCGGCCTTAAACCGCAGGGTCCGGGTGTCCGTATCCACGGCGGGGTCCCGGGCCACGATGGTCGCCTGGCGAGGCTTCTCGCTGGCTTCGGTATCAAAAAGGACGGTCTTTCCCACCTTCAGCTCAGCGGCGTATTTTTCCGGCACGGCAAATTCAATTTGGATGGGGTGGATGCTCACCAGCGGTACAATGGGCGTACCGGGTGCGATGTAACTGCCCTCGCTCACATTTTTCAGCCCCAGCCGGCCGCTGAAAGGAGCGCGCACGGTCCGCTTTTCGATCTGCACTTCCACCAGTTCCAGGTTGGCCACGGCTTGTTCGGCTTCAGCCTGGGCGTTTTCGTAGTCCTGCAGGCTGACCCCCTCCTTTTCATACAGGCCCCGGAACCGTTCGGCGATGCCGGCCCGAAGGCGCTTTTCCACTTCCAACCGCTTGCGCTGAGCCAAAAGCTCTTCAATGTCGAGCTGGACAAGCGGCGAACCCTTTTGAACGTAGCTCCCTTCGGCAAAGAGGATATCCTGGATCAGGCCGGCTACTTCACTGGAAACCATCACTTCTTTGGAGGCCAGGGTAGAACCGTTAACGGTGATCTGTTCCTGAAGTGGGCGTGCCCGGACCACCACCCCTTCCACAGGCAAGGCATCCGAAGCGTTGGGCGACGCAGCCTCGGCCGGCTCGCCTTGTCCGGTCTGATCCCCCGGCTGATCTCGCCTGAGCCAATACCATCCGCCCAAAATGACGGCACCGGCCAGGACTAAAGAGAGAATGCGGGTCAGGGTCTTGGACATAAGTATCGTTTAAAAGCCAATGATACGATAACAGTTTAAATGAGGTCTTGGGTTTGATCTCTTCCCCGGGCTTTTCGGCCGAATGGGATAGTAAAAACAACATTTATTTAACGCGTAAACATAGCGGCAGGAGCCTGCGCGAACTAACTTGCTTGAAACAGCGCACCTGGCATGCCCGACCCCTTGTTTGATCTCGCCCTTGTCGGACGGAACCTCACGGCCTATTCCCTGGCTCATTTTGCCGTGACGGCCGGCCTTTCCGTCGGGCTGATCGATCTCGCTCCCGAGACGCCCCAGCCCGAAACCACTGTGATCTGGGTGGTCAAGCAGGCGCCGGCCCAATTGGAGGCCGCCTCGAATGCGCGGGCCTTCTACCGGGAGCTTTGCGACGAACTCGATATTCCCCTGCTTTCCAAAGGAAGTCTTCTGCTGGCGTTCCAGGAAGAGGAAATGGCGGTGCTGGAAGAGTTCTCCGCCAAGGCGAGCTTGCTGGGCTATACGCTGCAGCTGTTGACGCCCGAAGAAGTACTCAGGGCGCATCCGGCCGTGAGTCCGGTGGGGCTGGAAGGAGCATTACTGAGCCCCATGGAGATCAGCTTCCCCCTGCCGCTACTGCTCGGGCGATGGCGCGAACAACTCGCTTCGAAGGGAGTCGTATTTCGAAGACTTCCGTATTCCCAAAAGGATCCTCCTTCGGCCGCCCAACTTCGGCCTTACCTTCCGGCAAAACGCCTACTACTTTGCGAGCCCCGTCTGGTACAGGCCTGCCTGCCCGGATCCTTGCCGCCGCCCGATCAGCAGGCCGGCGTTTCCCGGTCCGAATATTGGATGGATGCTCCCGTGCAGGGAGGGTATTTACTGAATACCGGCTGGGTGGAAACCCCGGTACCGGCCTTCGAGCTGTGCGAAAGCCTGAGCCTGCTTCGGCCTCGCCTGCTCAAAGGTTGTGGTTGCGAAGCCAGCGTGCTTCCCGCTGTCGAAGGAGGCTATTACCTCAGCTTAAGCACCCTTCAACACCGTCTGACCGAGCAGTTCGGCCAGGTTTGTCTGCAAAAAGTGGACAAGCGGCTGGGCAAACATCCCCGGCACTTCCGAGGGCTGCATCAGGCTTTGGTGAAACCGGGGCTGCATTGCCTGCCTTTGGATGAGGGCTGGGAAATTGTGTTGGCCGAAGGGGACGTCTATCAGTCGCTGGTGCCGGACCTGGCCAAAGGGCTCCTGTCCGGCCAAAGACCGGCTTAAACCGGAAATCCTTGGTCCTCCGGCGGGCAAGCCCTATTTTCAAAGCCATGGAGGACCTCGCTCAACGACCTTACATTCAGCCTGCAGCCTGGAGCGAATGGCCTGGGCTGCTGGCCGCACAGAGCACCCGACACGGGGGCATCAGCCCACCGCCCTTCGATTCGCTCAACCTCGGGATCCATACGCAGGACTATCCGAGTTATGTAGCCCAAAACAGACTGCTCTTTTTCGAAGCTCTGGGTATCCCCCCTGAGCGAACGGCCGGCGCCCGACAGGTACACGGCCGCGAGATACTGCATGTCCGGGAGCCCGGCCAGTACGACGGCTACGATGCCCTCCTTACGGATACCCCCGGCCTATACCTCACCGTCACGGTAGCCGACTGCAATCCCATTTTGATCTATGATCCGGTAAGGCCGGCTGTGGCCGCCCTGCACGCCGGCTGGAAAGGAACGGCCCTTCAGATCGTTCGGTCGGCTCTTCAGCGGATGCGCCATCAGTTCGGCACAGTACCCGCCCGCTGCCATGCCTGGATGGGGGTTTGCATCGGGGCAGACGAATACGAGGTGGATGCCGATGTGGCCGGGCGTTTTCCGGAAGCGTTCAGACCCTGGCATGCCGGACGACACAAATACCTGCTCGATCTGCACGGTGCCAACCGGGCGCAGCTGGAAGCAGAAGGGGTGCCCTCATCCCAGATCAGCCGAAGTGAGTACACGACTCTGGGCCATCCGGCGCATTTCTTCTCCCATCGCGGCTCCCAAGGCCATACGGGGCGCATGCTGGCCTTGATCGGCCTGCGCGAGGGCTAAATTCCGGCCGGCTTCGGCCGGGGCGTGTTTCTCGAAGTACGGGATGAGGTATTTTTGCGGGAAAGGAGAATCTATGATCGGGAACAAAGGAATAGCCACAGCCTGCCGGCCGGTCCTTCAGGCCTGCCTTCTGATGGCGGGGCTGGCCGGCCTGGTCTTTTCCTGCCGGCCGGCAAGTGCGGCAGACAAGCTGACGGTGGCCGTAGCTGCTAATGCTACGCCAGCTGTTGAAGCCCTTGCAGCCCTTTATCGCGAACAACGCGGATGGGATGTAGACCTGATCATCGGTTCTTCGGGCAAGCTCAGCACCCAAATTCGCCAAGGCGCTCCCTTCGACCTTTTCCTTTCGGCAGATTTGACCTATCCCCAGGCCCTCATCGATGCAGAAATGGCCGTGCCGCCTCTTCGCGTGTATGCCCGGGGTCGACTGGTGCTCTGGTTGCCGGACACCACCGGCTTGGCGCGCGCAGGGCTTTCGCTGCTGCAGGCAGAGCGCGTGCGCCGCATTGCATTGGCGCAGCCCGGCCTGGCCCCTTACGGACGGGCGGCCCGGCAAGCTCTCGCGCATTCCGGGCTGTGGCTAGAATTACAACCCAAACTCGTCTTCGGAGAAAGCATCTCCCAGGTGAACCAGGTTTTGAGCACCGGTGCGGTAGATGCAGGCTTTACTGCCCTTTCGGCCATGCATTACACAGCTATGGCCGATCGCGGCAGCTATATGGAAGTGGATACCTCGGCATATGCACCTATCGATCAAGGCATGGTCGTTACCCGCCACGGAGCAACGAACCATCCCGAAGCCGCTCGTTCGTTTTTCGATTTTCTGCAATCCGAAGAGGCCCGCAGGACCCTGGCGCATTTCGGGTACGGACTTCTCCCAAACTAATCGGCTATGGAAAACCTCTTCTGGCTCACCGTAGGGCTCACCTTTCGGCTGGCGCTTGTCACCACCCTGCTGCTCCTTTTCCTGGGTGTACCCCTGGCCTACGGGCTGGCCCACTGGCGCTCGCGCTGGCGGCCTGTGGTGCAGGCCGTGATCAGTATGCCGCTGGTATTGCCCCCCACGGTCCTTGGATTTTACCTCCTGCTGTTCTTCAGTCCGCAGCGAGGGCTGGGGCACTGGCTGAACGAAACCCTGGACCTGCAGTTGGTTTTTACCTTTGAGGGACTCGTTTTGGGGTCTGTGCTTTACAGTCTGCCCTTCATGGTCCAGCCCATCCTTTCGGGTTTTGAGCACTTGCCCCGGGAACTGGAGGAAGCCTCTTACACCCTTGGCAAAAGCCGTTGGACCACCTTCTGGCGAGTTTTGCTGCCCAATCTGCAGCCGGCCTTGCTCACCGGGACCATCTTGTCTTTCGCCCACACGGTGGGCGAGTTCGGGGTCGTGCTCATGATCGGTGGCAATATACCGGGGCAGACGAAAGTGGCTTCCATTGCCATCTACGAAGAGGTAGAGGCTATGAATTACCCGCTGGCCCATCAATACGCCGGCTTGCTACTCGTCTTTACCTTTGTCATTCTCTTGCTGGTGTACGGCTGGAGTCAGCGTCAGCGACACGCCCTGGGCCTATGATCGTCGAACTGCGAAAAAAGCTGGCGGCTCCCCAGGGGCCGATGCTACTGGATGTAAAGCTGGAGCTCCCGGCCGGTGCTTTTGCCGTGCTGACGGGCCCTTCCGGCAGCGGCAAGAGCATGTTGCTCAGGCTGTTGGCCGGGCTGGAACGCCCCGAGGAGGGCCGGGTTGTCCTGGGAGATTCCGTCTGGCAGGACAGCCGGCAGGGCCTGTTCCTCAAGCCTCAGGATCGAAGCGTAGGGATGGTCTTTCAGCAGTATGCGCTCTTTCCGCACTGGAGCGTGCGCCAAAACCTTCGCTATGCTCTGCCTCGGGGCGAAAGTGCCAGTCGCATCGAAGAACTGCTGGACGTGATGGAGCTGGGCGAACTGGGCGACCGGCTGCCCCACCTGCTGAGCGGTGGCCAGCAACAGCGGGTGGCGCTGGCCCGGGCGCTGGTTCGCCGCCCGAAACTGTTGTTACTCGACGAGCCGCTCTCCGCCCTGGATGTGCGCACCCGCCGGCGACTGCAGCAGTATTTGCTTCAGTTGCATCGAAGCTACGGCCTTACCATTCTGTTGGTCACCCACGACCCGCAGGAAATGATGCAGCTGGCCGACCAGCTGATCTGGCTGGAAGCGGGCCGCATCGTACAACAAGGTGACCCACAGCGCATCCTGAAAATCTATCTGGATACCGACACATCGTTTTGATGGAAACCATACCGCTGCCCTGATCCATGTCATTGAGCACTTCGCTTTATCCGGCCAATTTGGACCCCAAAAGGGAAGAAGACTCATGAAAGTACGACTTTGGCTAAGCATCTTAATGATCAGCTCGACCGGCCTGTTCGGTCAGGAGATCGAAACGGTTTTCCGGAATAACCCTGCTGTAGGAGGCTTCGGCGCTCCCCTCATCAAATTCACGGGGGCGGCCGGTAGTTACCGCGCCCTGGGCGGGGCCGGGGGTGCCGTGGTGATCAACGACTTCTTCATCGGCGGTTTCGGCCTGGCCGGCCGGGTAGGGCAAACCACCTGGGAAAACCGGCCCTACGAGGTCAATTACGGCTACGGCGGGTTCTGGCTGGGCTACGCCCACCGGTCCTGGAAGGCCATACACCCCTACACCAGCCTCCAACTGGGCTGGGGTGCGGTAGATCTCAGCGCCACCGAAGAGCCCTTCGTAGAGGAGAATACCGACGACAACATTTTCGTCGCAGAGCCCGAACTGGGCCTTGAGATCAATCTGTTCAAGTGGTTCAAGCTGGCCGGCACGGTGGGCTACCGCTTTACCACGGGCGCCGATCGGTTCGACGGATTTAAAAGCTCCGACCTCAGCGCCTTTTCAGGAGCTCTTACCCTGCGCTTCGGCGGTTTTGGAAAACGCTCTTCCGAAGGAGAGGATTGAACGCATAAATTCATCGTTTTACCTCGATCTAACAAACCGCTGCCGGGCTGACAATTGTCATATACAGGCAGAAAAAAAACAAATAAATTCCAGCTTGGAGAGTTATACTCCTGCTGACGCCCTCCTGCAGAGTGCTTTGGTCAAAAGACACACAGGCCTGATCCGGGAGGGGGTGCTGCAAAATTCGACAGACAAATGAATAACACCACCTGCCTGATCACCGGCGGGGAAAGCGGCCTTGGCTTTTCCTTTGCTTCCGCTATGGCCCGCGAGTCGGATACCGTGGTTTTGCTCTGCCGCGATGCACAACGCGGCACGGCAGCACGCCTGCAACTCATACGCGAAAGCGGCAATCCCAACATCGACCTGTTCACATGCGACTTTTCCAGTCTGCAGGACGTGAGCAGACTCTCGCAGACGCTACACACCCGCTACGGAAGCATGGATGTGTTGGCCCACATGTCCGGAATTACCTTACCGGTGCGCACGCACACCCCGGAGGGCCTGGACGCTAATCTCGCCTACAATCTGGTGTCCCCCTATCTGCTCACGCGCCAGTTGATGGAGGCGCTGGCGCACAGTGCTCCCGCTCAGATCTTGGTTATCACCGGGGAAAGCCACCGCGCCGGACAGGTGGACCCGGAGGCAATCCGGCGCGAGAAACGCTTCAGCGAACCTATGGCCCACCAGCAGTCTTCCCTGAGCCGCATGGTATGGACCATGGAATTGGCGCGCCGCCTGGAAGGCAGTGGCGTCACCGTAAATGCTTTCTGCCCGGGACACCCCCGCTGGCTCTTTCTGGACCAGCTGTCGCACAACTTGCCCCTTGCCCTTCCCTTTGCCGATTGGCGCTCCCGCCGCATTTTCGATCAGGCCGTGACCCCCATCGTGCGACATATGCGGGAGGGTACTCTTCGACAAGCCAACGGGCGTTATTTCGTAGAGGGTACCGACCGTAAACCGACAGCCCTGGCTCTCGACCCCGATCTGGGTACGCGGCTTTGGGACACCCTGGAAACCCTGGCCCGGGTAGAGGGCCGGAAAAACCCATAGCACCTCAAAACGTCAACTTCCTTGCCCGGCAAGGGCTTAGTTTCCCGCCAGCCGTTCCCGTACGTCCTTTACCGCGCTGCGGGCCTGGCGCAGGCGAAAAGCCAGGAAAAAGGAAAAGATGGCACCGAACAGGCAGCCCAGACCGATCATCCAGGAAATAGCCACGGCACCGGAGATTGGGTTGCGCAACACCACAAAGGCCGCAACGACCGTCAGAATGCCCAGAAGCAGATTGACCCACCAGTTGCTCTCGCCATTTTTGCGCAGCTCAAAGGATTGCACCGACGTAAGGATACCGCTGAGCAGAAGCCAGAAAGCGAGCAGCAGCACCAACACCCCGGCCGATTCGATAGGCCGCATCACGAACAGCAAGCCCAATACCAGATCGAGCAGGCCGCCACCCAGCGACCAGCCCCAACCTTCTTCATCCCGGTTGCGCAAGGCGTAAATGGTGGTAAGCACACCGGCGATCAAAAAGCCGATTCCGATCCAAATGGTATAGACCAGCAGGGTTTCTGCGGGAGCCGCAAAAGCCAGAATCGCAATGGCCAAAAACAAAATCCCGCGAATGAGAAACAGCCACCAGTGATTAATGAGTTTTTCCAAACGTTCCATGTCATTGGGGTTAAGAGTGTTTTACAGATACCCGAAATTATCAATTGCTGTCGCAAATATCGCTATCAAGTTTTGATTTCATACTTTAGGGTCTTCAAACCTGTACAATTTTACCGCACATGACACTTGCCGATGTAACCGCTCAATTCGAAAAACAGGCTGCACAGGCCAGCGGCCTGAACAACACCTTCAAATTTAAGCTCGACGAAGGGGTCGTTTTTCTCGACTTCACCGGCGAGGAGCCGGTGGTGCACAATGAAGATAAGGAAGCTGACTGCACCATCAGCATGAGCCTGGACACCATGCAAAAACTGCGGAACGGCGACCTCAATCCCATGGTAGCCGCCATGACCGGTAAGGTCAAGATCAAGGGCGATATGGCCCTGGCCATGAAGCTGCGCGAGATCATGGGCGGCTAAGCTTTTTTGCTTCGCCGCGAAGCGATTCCTTCTCGGGCAGCGAAAAATACAGCCTTCGGCTTGTGCTGAAAAATAGACTGATGGCCCGCTTAGCGTAGCCTGGGACGAGCCCGGCGAGGCGACCGGTAAATCCGAGCTGCTGTGATTGCTACAGCGGATTCGACGAGTCATGCCGACTCGCTACCTGCATTTTCCCGTTGATTCTTGTCATTGACAAACTCGCCGGTTTTTTGTCCCTTGGGTGGACCAAAACCTTAATGCGCCAATGTTACGCTACCTTTTCCTGGGTGTCCTGCTGGTCCACGGGCTCATTCACTTCCTGGGCCTGATCAAAAGCCTGGGGATCGTCCGTGTCCAGCTGCTGAGCCAGGCCGTCTCGCTACCGGAAGGTGTGATGTGGCTGCTAGCCGGCCTGCTGCTCTTCGCTGCGGGGTTTTTGTACGCCCTGCGCATAAAATACTGGCCCTACCTGGCCTTTCCGGGTATCGTGCTTTCCCAGATCATGATCCTTTCGGCCTGGCCCGATGCCAAATTCGGCACTCTGGCCAATGTGCTCATCGGGCTGGTCGCCGTTGCCGGGCTGGCTCAGTGGCGCTTCGAACGGTCCTTCCGTGCCGATGTGCGCCAAAACCTCAGCCGGGCCGAAACCGAACTGCTCACCGAGGCCGACCTGGCCTCCCTGCCCGCGCCGGTACAGCGATACCTGCGCTATTGCGGCGCCGTGGGGCAACCCAAGGTGTACAACATGCGGGTGACCTTCCAGGGCCAAATGCGAAATAAAGGTTCCGACTGGTTTCCCTTTCACTCGGAGCAATACAATTTCTTTGACCGGCCTGCGCGCTTATTCTTCATGAATGCCCGGGTAAAGCACCTGCCGGCGCTGGGCTATCATGCCTACCGGGAACGGGAGGCCGGCATGCAGGTCAAACTCTTCGGACTCTTCCCCGTCGCAGATATCGGCGGCACAGAGCTGTTCAAGACCGAGACCGTCACTTTCCTCAACGACCTGTGCATCCTGGCTCCGGGCGCGCTGGTGTACGAGCGCATCCGGTGGGAAGCTGTGGATGACACCACCGCCCGGGCTACCTTCACCAACCAAGGCACCACCGTCGAAGCCACCCTGGCGTTCGCTCCCGACGGCCGCCTGCTCAACTTCATCTCCGACGACCGCGGCGCCTTGACGGACGGGCAACTGGAGTACCACCGCTTTTCCACCCCGCTGAGCGACTACCGCGACTTCGGGGGCTACCGGCTGGCCGCCCTGGGCAAAGCGGTGTGGCACTACCCGGACGGCCCCTTCACCTACGGTGAATTCCGGCTGCAAGACGTGTCCTACAATGTTTCCGCATTCAACCCCTGATCCGGCATGGGTACAGCGTTCCGATTATCCGTATGGTTACCGCCACTCGCTTCCCTGGCTTCGGCAGCCGGTCTTTTCGCACCCGGCTTCTACCGCGACAGCCTCTACCTGCAGACCCTTTGGCGGGGGAATGATGCCGTTACGCTCTTTGTCATCGTTCCTGCCCTGATCCTCAGCCTTTGGGCCTACCGGCGCGGATCGCAACGGGGCCTGCTCCTGTGGATGGGCTTGCTGTTGTATCTGGCCTACAACTATGCGTTTTACCTGTTTGCCGCTGCCTTTAATGCGGCTTTCCCGCTCTACGTCGCGCTGCTGTCGATTTCGGGCTTTGCCCTGGCATTTGGCCTGTACGGGCTTTCTTTCCGCCAGCTGACTTTTTCGCGCCACCGTCGGGGCTGGGTCGTCGCCTATTTGCTCCTGATCGCCGCCGTACTGTGCGGGGTGGAGATCCCGCCCATCATCCGGTTTCTGGCCGACGGCACCGTACCGCCCCTGGTAGAACAGACCGATCACCCCACCAGTGTGGTCTATGCCCTGGATCTGGCCATAGTCGTGCCTTTGAGTCTGCTGGCCGGCTTCTGGCTTTGGCAGGGGAAAAGGTGGGGATACCTTCTGGCTGTACTCATGCTGGTAAAAGGCTGTATCTATGGGCTTGTCCTTTCAGCCAACAGCCTGATCCTGAGGTTCACCCACATGGGCGAAGATTCCCTGCTGCCCTTTTACCTGTTCGTTATGCTGGGCGGACTGGCCGGCCTGCTTTGGTTGCTGCGTCCGGTACGAGCCGCACCTGCCTGAACGCGGCAACCCGATGACGCCCCAAACCCGGCATCGCGGCCAACCGTTTTCGAATGACTCCGACCGAACATGCTCCCCGGCCCGGCAGTTGAATACTAAACCACATATGATATGCCGGACCGCGACCTACCCTCCATTGAAAACGAAGAGCAGTATGAAGCGCTGCGCCGCAAAGGCATGAGCAAAGCGAAAGCGGCTCGCATCGCCAATTCGGAAGACACCGGTGGTGGCTCGCCCTACGAAGAGCGCACCAAAGAAGAACTGTACGAATTGGCCCGAAAGATCGACCTGGCGGGCCGCAGCCAAATGACCAAGGCCGAGCTCATCCGGGCCCTGCGCGCCCGTTGATCGGCAGATGCCGCCCGGCAACTTTCCCCAAAAACCCCTCATTCATTCATCCATCAAAAAACAGCATACGAACCATGGAAAAACTGAATCATACCACCATTGCCATACTCAGTGAAGACGGGTTTGAAGAGACCGAACTGACCGGCCCGCGCAAACGCCTGGAAGAGGAAGGCGCAACCGTACACATCGTCTCACCCCGCGAAGGCAAGATCCGCGGCTGGAAGGGCGAAAACTGGAGCATAGACGTACCGGTAGACAAGCACATCAGCGAGGCAAAGGCCGACGATTACGATGCCCTGATGATACCGGGCGGAGTAGCCAATCCCGACCTGCTGCGCCGCAGCGAGCCGGTGGTGGACTTCGTGAAAACCTTTTTTGAGCAGGGCAAACCCATTGCTTCCATCTGCCACGGACCCCAGGTACTCATCGAAACCGGTGCGCTGAAAGGCCGCACCCTCACCTCCTTTCACAGCATCAAGACCGACCTGAAAAATGCCGGCGCGCGCTGGGAAGACCGCGAGGTAGTGGTAGACAAAGGGTTGGTGACCAGCCGCTCTCCCAAAGACCTGGACGCCTTCAACGCCAAGATGGTGGAAGAATTCCGCGAAGGCATCCACGCCGGCCAGCGCACCGCCTGAAACGATTCGCATACGGTCTTTAGTTAAAGATCAGCCGCTGCTCCGTTCGGAGTGCGGCTTTTTTTTAGGCCATGAACCCCAAGGGCGTTTTGATTCTTTACTTTTGAAAAAAAGGCCTATGAACGTCCGGTTATTGCTCAGCCTGGGAGGCTTGCTTCTGTCGGCACTGTGCCAGGCAGCTTCTCCCGATTCCCTGCCGTCCATTGCCGAGAAAGTAAAAGAGCTGGAAAAGCGCCCGGGCTTCTTCCCCATCTACTGGAGTGAAGACGAAGGCAAGCTGTATGGAGAGGTCAGCCGGTGGGACGAAGAATTCTTGTACGTCAACAGCCTGACCGGCGGGCTCGGCTCCAACGATCTCAACCTGGACCGCAACCAGCTGGGCAATACGCGCATCGTGAAGTGGGTGCGCTCGGGCCCGAAGGTGCTGCTGCTACAGCCCAACTACCGCTACCGGGCCGAAACGGACAACGCATACGAACGGCAGGCAGTGGAGGATGCCTTTGCCCAGTCCGCACTCTGGGGGTTTCAGGCCGTAGCGCGTACCGATGACCGCCTGCTCATCGACCTCACGCCCTTTCTGCTGCGCGATGCCCACGGCGTGGCCCGCCGCCTGAAAGCCAAAAAGCAGGGCACCTACAAGCCCGATGCGGACCGCTCCATGCTGATGCCGGAGCGCATCCGCAATTTCCCCCTCAATACCGAGATGACCGCCCTGGTGACCCTCACCGGCGAACCCAAAGGCAGCGAACTGCGCAGCGTGGCGCCCAGCCCGGCACAGCTCAGCCTGCGCATGCGGCATTCTTTCATCCAATTGCCGGAGCCCGGTTACGAGCCGCGGCCTTTCGATCCGCGGAGCGGCTACTTCCCGGTCAGCTATTTCGATTACGCCACCCCCATTGATCAGCCCCTGGCGAAGCGCTTCATTCCGCGCCACCGCCTGCAAAAGAAAGCCCCGGATGCGCCCGTCAGCGAGCCGGTGGAGCCCATCGTCTATTACCTGGATCCCGGCACGCCCGAGCCCATCCGCTCGGCCTTGCTGGACGGCGCGCGCTGGTGGGCGGAGGCCTTTGCATACGCCGGCTTTGAGAATGCCTTCCGGGTAGAGCTGCTGCCCGAAGGGGCCGATCCGCTGGACGTGCGCTACAACGTGATCAACTGGGTGCATCGCTCCACCCGCGGCTGGAGCTACGGCAGCACGGTCATCGACCCGCGCACCGGCGAGATTATCAAGGGCCACGTACTGCTGGGCAGCCGGCGCGTGCGGCAGGACTTCCTCATTGCTCAGGGGCTCATCCCGGCCTATGCCGAGGGCGACGAACCCGATCCGCGCGTACAGGA